>CAZHSO010000046.1:0-27094 GCA_964535105.1 uncultured Gemmatimonas sp. | reverse complement strand
GAATCGGCACGGTGATCACGTCGGGATCGGCATTGGTATCCACGATCGCGACGACGGGGATGCCGAGCTTGTTGGCTTCCTGGATCGCGATCTTTTCCTTCTTGGCGTCTACGATGAACAACGCGCCGGGAAGCCGGTTCATCGTCTTCAGGCCTTCGAGATTGCGCGACAGCTTGACCCGCTCCCGCTCGAACAGGAGTTTTTCCTTTTTGGTGTAGTTGTCGAAATCGCCCTCGGTGCTTCCCTGCTCCAGCTCCCGAAGCCGGCGGATTTGCTTCTTGATGGTCGCGAAGTTGGTCAGCGTGCCGCCCAGCCAGCGCTCGGTGACGTACTGGCAGGACGCCGACTGCGCATCGCCCTGGACCAGCGCCTTGAGCTGCTTCTTGGTGCAGACGAAGAGGACGTTGTCGCCCTTGAGCACCACATTGCGCAGCAGCTCCTGCGCCTTGTGGAGCTGCCCCAGTGTCTTCTGGAGGTCGATGATGTAGATCCCGGAGCGTTCGGCAAAGATGAACCGGCGCATCTTGGGGTTCCAGCGCCGGGTCTGATGCCCGAAATGAACGCCCGCCTCGAGGAGGTCCTGCACCTGGGGTTGTGCCATGCGACAGCGTAGTTCCTTCCGGGTTGAATGCTTCTTTAAGCGCTATCAGCCGTCAGCCGTCAGCCGTCAGCCGTCAGCCCAACTGATAGCTGATGGCTGATAGCTGTTGGCTATCTCTTGCTAAACTGGAACCGCTTCCGCGCACCCGGACGGCCCGGCTTTTTCCGCTCCACCGCGCGCGAGTCGCGGGTCAGGAGACCGCCGGTGCGGAGCTTCGGCCGGTGCAGCGCATCGGCCAGCACGAGGGTCCGCGCGAGGGCCATGCGCATGGCCCCGGCCTGCCCCGACATACCGCCGCCATCCACATGCGCCTTCACATCGAACGCGCCCAGCGTGTCCGTGGCGGTGAAAGGCTGCTGAATGTGCTGAACCAGCGAGGGGCGGGGGAAGTAATCGCCGAGGGTGCGTCCGTTGATTTCCCACTTACCGGTGCCGGGCGTCAGGTAGACTCGCGCGACGCTGGTCTTGCGCCGCCCCACCGCGTGCCACCGGAATTGATCGTCGCTCATGCACTCACCTTGACGGCATAGGGCTTCGGCTGCTGCGCTTCATGGGGATGCTCGCTGCCGGCATACACCTTGAGCTTGAGCCGGAGGCGCTGCTTCGAGAGCGAATTCTTCGGCAGCATCCCGAAGACCGCCTTCTCGATGACCTGCTCCGGATCCGTCTCCAGCAGATTCTTGACCGGGGTGAAGCTCTCGTGCCCCATGTACCCTGAATGGGAGAAATACTTCTTCTGATCCAGTTTCTTGCCGGTCAGCTTCACCTTCGAAGCATTCAGGATCACCACGAAATCTCCCCCGTCCATGTGGGGAGTGAACGTGGGCTTGTGCTTGCCCCGGATGAGCTGGGCGACGGCGCTGGCGAGGCGGCCGAGGGGGACCCCGGTGGCGTCGACCACGTGCCAATCGTGCTGGATATCGTCCGGCGTTGCGGTGTACGTCTTCATGATCCCGTCTGCGTTCGGTCGTAAATGTTCCGACAAAGCTTCGCAAGATAACCGTTCCCAATGGGTTAGGTCAAGGACTCGGAGGCCTTGCTCCACTGCAGCAACCGGCAGGTCTTAGGCGGACCGGAAGGTGACCAGGATCGCCCCCTTCTCAACCGTCTGCCCAGGGGCGACCCCCACCTTGTCCACGACGCCGACTCCAGTGGCCCGGAGATCATTCTCCATTTTCATCGCCTCGAGGGTCACCAGGCTTGCACCGGTCGCCACTTGCTGGCCCGGCTCGACGTGGACCTTCATCACCATCCCGGGCATGGGAGCCTTGAGGACGGCGGGCCCAGCGGGGGCGGCGCCCGCACCCACCAGGCTCCGAATGTGCGCCGTCCGCTCGTCCAGAACCTCGACCTCGAATCGCTCGCCGCCGTCGAAAACCTCCCAGGTAGACCTGCCAGCCAGGTCCATCGGCAGGATCCATGAGCCATGATCCAGGAGAAGCAGCCGCATCGGCGTGCCCTCCACGACACGGAGCTCCGCTTCGTGGGAGATCCCGTTCACCGTCACAACCCCGCCATCAACCTCCACCTGGAAGGTCTCGCCACCGACCGTCACCCGGTATTTCATAGCGGCTCCAGACCCGCGACGGTTTCCACGTGGGCTGTTTGGGGGAAGAGATCGAAGGACCGGAGATCCCGCACCCGGCAGCAGGAACGGAGCCGGGAGATGTCGCGGGCGGGGGTGGCGGGATCGCGGGAGATGTAAATCAGGGGGCGGGGGGCTGGGGGCTGGGGACTGGAGAAGCGCGTGCTCAGCTGATTCGTGACCTCCTCCCCAAGACCGGTGCGCGGCGGGTTCACCAGAATCGCATCGGGCGCTCGGAGTCGCGGGAGCACGTCCTCGACCCGTCCGGCATGCCGCGTCACACCGTCGCCGGGGCCGCGCGCTTCGCCGAGCGCCACGGCGCGCCGGTCCAGCTCCACACTCTCCACCGTGGCGCCCAGAGCGGCCAGCGCCTGCGTGGTCTCACCGATTCCGGCGTAGAGATCCCAGATATGCTTGCCCGCGATGTTTCCGAGCGAAGCGACCGCATATTCGCGGACCCGGTCCCCCATGCCCGGATGCACCTGCTCGAACACCATCGCCGGATAGGCCTCGCGGGCGCCGAACAGGGCGCGAGGGGCGCCCCCTTCCGGCTCCCACCAGAGCACCGCCGGTACTCCCGCACGCCCGAGGCTCTCTCCCATCTCCCGCGCGCCGAGCCACACCTCCGCGCCTTTCACGCGGACGAAGACATGCCGGCCACCATCCCGATCGACCCGCAGCACGATGTGCGTGGCATTCCGGGGGAATAGTCGCCGGTTGGCGCGGAGCGCGGTCCAGAGCTGGTTGAT
Organism: uncultured Gemmatimonas sp.; assembly: GCA_964535105.1. Taxonomy (GTDB): domain Bacteria; phylum Gemmatimonadota; class Gemmatimonadetes; order Gemmatimonadales; family GWC2-71-9; genus JABFSM01. The sequence continues at coordinate 24,159 of CAZHSO010000046.1, read as the reverse complement.
CTCGGGCCGGGCAATCGGGCAGCGCCGCAGATCGAAGATCTGATCGGGCCGCCCGACCTTGTGATACCCGATTACGAGGCCTCGCACAGCGAGGGAGATCTTCGCGCGGTATTCCCACTCCCGATCGCTTGGCTCGAGCGGTGGTTCCGCCCCTTTCAGGCGGCCGATCCGCTGCAGGGCATCGGCCACGAGCCGGCGCCGCGCGGTCCGCTGGGCGCCCTCGTGGAGATGCTGCAGCTGGCATCCGCCGCAGTCGTCCTTTTCGTAGTGCGGACAGAGAGGCGCGACCCGGTCGGGCGACCGCTCCAGCAGGCGGTCCAGTCGCGCCCGTGCGAATCGCTTGGCGAGCGAGAGCACCGTGAGCTCGGCCAGGTCACCGGGAGCGGTCCGGGAAACGAAGACGGTGCGCCCGTCACCGAGAGTCCCGACGCCGTCGCCCCCCGCTGCGATCGATCGGATCCGTACCGTTTCGCTCACCGAAGCCCTTCGCGCCGGCCGGTCCGGCTCCATTCGCTCGCGGCGTCCTCGGCCCTCGCCACCGCGGGCTTCTGGCTGTGGCGGCGCTCCTCTTCCGCGAGGACGCCAGCTACCGCGATGCGGAGCGCGCGCGAGGCGTCGGGACGCACCGATTGCAGGTCTTCTCGTCGTTCGAGGAACTGAATGTCCACGTCCCCTCGCTGGAATTCCGGATCGGCGAGGAGACGCCGGTGAAAGCCCTGGTTCGTCGCCACGCCGACGATAACCAGCTCGCCAAGTGCGCGTTGCATCCGCCGGATCGCGGTTGGGCGGTCTTCGGCGTGCACCACGAGCTTCGCGAGCATCGAGTCGTAATAAAGCGTGACTTCATCTCCGGTCTCGACGCCGCTGTCCCATCGCACCTCCGGCCCCGACGGCGCGCGGAGATGGCGAATCCTTCCGGTCGATGGCAGGAATCCGTTCGCGGGATCTTCGCTGGTGATGCGGCACTCGATGGCGTGCCCGCGTGGAGCCATCGGCCACTCCGACACCGTCATCGGCCGGCCGGCGGCGATGCGCAACTGCTCGCGGACCAGGTCCACCCCATAGGCGAATTCTGTGACTGGATGCTCGACCTGGATCCGGGTGTTCATCTCCAGGAAGTAGAACGTGCCGTCGGCGGCGAGAAGAAACTCACACGTTCCGGCGCCGCGATATCCCACCGTTGCGGCTGCTGTCACGGCGGCCTGACCCATTTCGCGGCGGAGCTGGGGCGAGACGGCGATGGAAGGCGCCTCCTCGAGCAGCTTCTGATGCCGCCGCTGGATCGAGCACTCGCGCTCACCCAGATGGACCGTCTTGGCGAAGTCCGCGAGAATCTGGAATTCGATGTGGCGCGGCCGCTCCATGAACTTCTCGAGATACACCCGCGCATCCCCAAAGGACTTCTCCGCCTCCGACGCGGCCGTCTCCAGCGCGCGGGCCAGCTCGTCGGCGCGCGACACCACCCGCATCCCCTTCCCCCCGCCACCCGCCGACGCCTTCACCATAACGGGGTAGCCGAGCTTCTCGGCCTGGGCTCGCGCTTCGGCGGGATCGGTCAGCGCGGAGGAGCCTCCCGGCACGACCGGGACGCCGGCGGCGATCATGCGGCGGCGCGCTTCGGTCTTGTCGCCCATGGCGCGAATCGCCGACGACGGAGGGCCGACGAAGACGAGGCCCGCCTGCTCGACCGCCTCCGCGAACGCCGCGCGCTCGGAGAGGAACCCGTAGCCGGGATGCACGGCGCCGGCACCCGATGCCGCGGCCACCTCGAGCAGGGCCTCGATCCGGAGGTAGCTCTCCGACGGCCGGGCCGGGCCGATCCGGTATGCGGCGTCGGCTGCGCGCACGTGCGGGCTGGTCCGGTCGGCGTCGGAATACACCGCCACGGCCTCGAGCCCTTCCTCGTGACAGGCGCGGATGATGCGGAGCGCGATTTCGCCGCGATTGGCGATGAGAAGGCGGTGGAAGGAGGGCATGCGTGGGAGGCTAAGAGGCAAAGAGGCAAAGAGGCAAGGCTGAAGACACATTGCCTCCTTGCCTCCGTGCCTCCTTGCCGCTGTTCACAGCGGAATATTCCCGTGCTTCTTCTTCGGATTGACGTCCCGCTTCGTCGCCAGCATGCGGAGAGCGTCGATCAGGCGCGGGCGGGTGTCGCGCGGATCGATCACGTCGTCGATGAAGCCACGCGCGGCGGCCTTGTACGGATTGGCGAAGGTGCGGGTGTACTCGTCGATTCGCTGCTGCATCACCGCCGCGGGATCCGCCGCTTTCGCGATCTCCTCCCGGAACAGGATTTCGGCCGCGCCCTTGGGACCCATGACGGCGATCTCGGCGGTCGGCCACGCCAGATTCAGATCGCCACGGATGTGCTTGGAGCTCATGACGTCATACGCCCCGCCGTAGGCCTTGCGAGTGATGACGGTGAGCTTCGGCACCGTCGCCTCGCAATAGGCGTACAGCAGCTTCGCGCCGTGCCGGATGATCCCGCCGTGCTCCTGCGCAGTCCCGGGCAGGAATCCGGGGACATCCACGAAGGTGACCAGCGGGATGTTGAAGGCGTCGCAGAAGCGGATGTAGCGCGCCGCCTTGACCGACGCATTGATGTCCAGCACCCCGGCCAGCACCGCGGGCTGATTCGCGATGATGCCGACGGGCATTCCACCGAGACGGGAGAACCCCACCACGATGTTCTGGGCGTAGCCGGCGTGAATCTCGAAAAAGCGTCCGTCGTCCACCACCGCCCGGATGACTTCGTGGATGTCATAGGGCGTGGCCGGGGCGTCGGGAATCACCCGCAGCAACGATTCCTCCCGGCGATCGTCGGGATCGGCCGCCGCGCGCATCGGCGGCGGGTCGAGATTGTTCGCGGGAAGAAATCCGGCGAGCTCACGAATGGCGGCGAGGCATTCCGGCTCCGTGGGGAAGACGCCGTGCGCGATGCCTGACGTTTCGCCATGCACGTCGGCGCCGCCGAGATCCTCGAAGCTCACATCTTCATGCGTCACCGTCTTCACCACGCTCGGCCCGGTGACGAACATGTAGCTCACACCGCGGACCATGAACACGAAATCGGTGATGGCCGGGCTGTACACCGCCCCGCCGGCACAGGGACCCAGCACCGCCGATATCTGCGGCACCACTCCTGAGGCGAGCGTGTTCCGGAGAAAAATGTCGGCGTAGCCCCCCAGCGAGGCCACGCCTTCCTGAATCCGCGCGCCGCCCGAGTCGGAGAGGCCGATGACCGGTGCCCCGTTACGGAGTGCCAGGTCCATCACCTTGCAGATTTTCTGGGCATGGGTTTCGGAGAGGGAGCCCCCGAAGACGGTGAAGTCCTGCGAGTACACGTACACCAGACGCCCGTCGATGCGCCCGTACCCCGTCACCACGCCATCCCCGGGAAACTGCTGGTCGGCGAGGCCGAAGTCGGTGGCGCGATGGGTAACGAAACGGTCGAGTTCGACGAAGCTGCCTTCATCGAGCAGCAGGTCGAGCCGCTCCCGAGCGGTGAGCTTTCCCTTGGCGTGCTGCTGGGCGACCCGGGCGGGCCCACCACCTTGCTCTGCCTCGGCCTGGCGGCGATGCAGTTCGGCGAGACAGTCTTGGGGGGAAGGCATGGGCGCTGAAGATAGGCGGCTGGACGGCTGGACGGCTAGACGGCTGGAGGCTGGATGCTGGGCAAAGAGGAACGGCTGGGATTCTGGGGCCCCAGCCGTGGAGTAGCCTACCAGCGAAGAAATGCGCCGATCGCGATTCCTACCCGCCGAGGCTGGCCTTCATCGGCGGCGAATGAAGCACCGAGATTTGCACCCCACCAGGCACCGAACAAAGTCTGGCCCCGGGCAGATAACGAACCCGCAGACCTCCGGACCACCGACCCGGGGCCGAGGGTGACGAGCTCATTCCCGTATCCGCCTGCCAGCTCCAGAAACCGGTCCCGGTCTCCGCCGTACCTCCGGATCAGCAGCGCCGCTCCCGGAGATGCACCCCCGGGATGATGAGCCAGCGTTGCCTTGAGCCGGAGATACCAATCACCGGCATATCGCGCCATGCCGCCGCTGATGATGCCGACCTTTTCGGTTTCAGAGGCGATGCGCCGGTAGCCGATCGAGGCTTCCCAGCCCCGGGCCAGTGCATGAAAGAGCTCGGTGGCGACCTCCCACTGGGGGAGAATCTCCGGATCGGCGGTGATCTGGACTCGCAGGTTCCCATAGGTTCCCGGCCCGAAGACCACATACCCATCCGCCGCGAGCGCGACATCGGTCAAACCGAAACGCGTGGTGACTATCGCATCGGTCAGGAACGAAACCCGCTTGGAACGAATGCCGGTGCTGATCGACCATGACTGCCAGCTCGGCAACGGACCGCCCACCGACTCGACGCCATATCGCGTCGCGACGTACCAGGTGGGGAGTGCGGCGCTGTCCGGCGGCTGGATCGCCAGGAATACCGTGAACAGGGTCGAGGCGATCATGCAGCCGGCTCGCCGGCAAAGCCCGTTCGGGGCATCCTTCCCCACTCCGTGTGCCCGAGCCAGGCGCCGACCAGGCCGCGGATCCTCCAGAACGCGTTGATTTGCCGGTACCCGAACGGTTCCAGCGCAGCCATCAGCATGAGCTTGCCGAGATCCGATAACCGGGGGTACCGGCGGAACGACATCTCCTCGAGCGCGATGGCGGCCATCGAGAGGACAGCACCGAGGATGAACGCGAAGAAGAAGAATGCCAGCATGAAGGGCAGACTCACCCGACCCAGGATGAGCGCGATCCCGAAGCTTCCGTAGCCGATCAGCTCGATGACGGGGCCCAGCATTTCGAGAAAGAAGAAATACGGGTACACAACCAGGCCGAGAAACCCGTATCGGGGGCGGAGCAGCATCCCGCGATGCCGGGTCATGACCTGAGTGAGCCCACGATGCCACCGCTCGCGCTGACTGCCGAGGCTCCGCATCGTTTCGGGCGCCTCGGTCCACGCCACCGGATCGGGCACGAACACGAACCGATAGGCCTGTCCGCGCTCCCGAAACCGGCGATGCAGGCGGACGACGAGCTCCATGTCCTCGCCCACGGTGTCGGTCGCGAATCCCCCGATCTCCACGACCGCCCGGCGGCGGAACAACCCGAACGCCCCGGAGATGATGAGCGTGCCGTTGAGAACCGACCACCCGAGCCGTCCGGCCAGGAAAGCGCGGAAATACTCGAGCACTTGAAAGCGCGCGAGCAGATTCTTCGGAAGCTTGACCTCGGTCACCTGGCCGTTTCGGACCGTACACCCGTTGGCGATTCGAATGTTCCCACCCGCGCCGATCGTGTCCGCCCGCTCGAGGAAGGGACGGACGATCCGGGTGAGCGCGTCGCGCTCGAGGAGGGTATCGGCATCCATCGCGCAGAAGAGCGGCGTGCGACAGAATGCGAGGCCGGCGTTCAGCGTATCCGCCTTCCTGCCGTTGAGCTTTTCGAGGACCCACAGACCAGGATGCTGGCGGCTGCGCCAGATCTTGAGCACGTCGGCGTGGGGCAGCCGGGCGGTGGGCGCGCGCACCGCGGGCATGAGGTCGAAGGCGTCCTGCAGCCGGGCCGTCGTCGCGTCGGTCGAGCCGTCGTTGATGACCAGAATCTCGTAGTCGGGGTATCGCAGCGTCAGCAGGGCTCGCACCGACTGGACGATGGTGGCTTCCTCGTTGTACGCGGGAACCAGCAGCGTGATCGGAGGCGCCGCGCCTAACGCGATCAGGTCCTCCACATCGACCGTGCGCAACCGCCGGGCGTACCGCCGAAGGGTCCCGATGGCGATGCCAGTGGTGATCAGATATACGAGACCGATCAGCACGAAGTACCCGAGCACGAGCACGTTGACCGCGTCGAGGAGAAACGTCACGCCCGCGCCTCCATCAAGGCCTGGCCGGCGATTGCCGCCGCGTCGCCGGTTCCGGCCGCGGCCGACGAGAGCAGCCGACCGCCTTGGAATCGAGCCAGGACTCGCCCCGCCTCCAACCCCACCCAGGGCGACGGATCGTAGAGATGTTTGACCAGACCGGGCATTCTTGCCGGATCCTCGAGAGTGCCGAGCGCCCGTACGGCCTGCTGGCGCACGACCTCGTCGGGCGAAGCGGCGAGGGCGCGAATGACGGGAAGATGTCCCGCGTGTCCGACCGCCTCCAGAAGCCGGAGACAGGCGGCAACGAGATCCCGATCGCTCGACCTCTCCGCCACCGAGGCGGCGATTACGCCGGCGGGGAGATGATGGAGTTTGCGAAGAGCCTCCGCCGAGACCCATCGCACCTGGTAACCGCGACGGCCGTCCGCAAGCACCTCGCACAGTGGTGGACTGACCGCAGGCCCGATGGCCGCGAGGATAGATGCGAGGAACCCTCCATCCCACGCCTCGAACCGGCCCAGCCGGGCGACCAGCTCCGGGGCATGGGCCGCCTGCTCGGGCCTGGCCAGCGCGCGCATCGCCGTCATCCCGACGAACTCCGACGGATCATCGAGAGCGGCACAGACAACCTGAGCGTGCCGTTCCATGCCGACGAGGCCAAGCGCATGAATGGCTTGGGCGCGAAACCCCGCATCGCGATGTCCTGCCTGTTCGACGAGAAGCGGCAAATAGGGCCGCACAACCTCGGTGCAGCGTACCCGCTCGTCCCCGCGAAGCCGCCGTGCGAATCGAGCGACGACTTCCAGCAGGTAGCGCTCTTCTCCCCTGCGAATCGCGGCGTGCAGCTCCGCGATGGGTCGCTGACCGGCGATGACGTGAAGGAGAAGATCGTGCCAGCGCCGCTCGACTCGGGCCCACCGGCGCGCGACGAGGGCGTTGCGCGCCCGGAGAACGCCGACCAGGGTGGCCAGGAAGAGCGTAAGGATCAGGAGTAGCACAAAGCCGATCGTGAGGCCCGTGGGCGCGTCGATCCGGTCGGGCCAGGCCGCGATCGAACCGGACCAGCTCACGGCGCGACCAGCCGCCGGACCCGCGCGGTCACTTCGCCGGGCGAGAAAGGCTTGACAACGTAGTCCGTTGCCCCGAGCGAAAACGCCTTCACCAGATCGGCTTCGGCGCCGAGTGCGGTCAGCATGACGATCGGGATCTTCCCCCAGCCCTCCATCGCCCGGAGGCGGGCGAGGACGGAGAAGCCATCGAGCCCCGGGAGCTTCACGTCGAGGATCACCAGCGATGGCGGGCCTCCGGCCGCGAGTTCCATCGCATCGATACCGTCCGAAGCGGAGCGGACCCGGAAGCCATCGCGCTCCAGGCGGTGCCGCAGCACCTCGACCGTCAGCTCGTCATCCTCGATGATCCAGACGTCTGCGATCCCGCCGGCTCGCCCCAACTTCTCCGACGCGCGGTGCGAAAGCGCATCGGTGCTCGGCGCTGGAGCGTCCGTCGCGGATGTTCGCGCCAGGCGCGCGGTGACCACCGCGCCGACCACGGACCCATCGAGCGGCTTCTCGAAGAATCCGTCCGCACCCAGCGCGTAACATTCCGTCTGGGTCTCGGGGCCGAGCGGCGGCGCGACGACAAACAGGGGCAGGTGCATGGTGTGGCTCATCCGGCGCAGCCGGCTGAGCAACCGTCGGCCATCCTCATCCGGCAAGACCAAATCGATGAGGACGAGATCCACGGACTCCTCCGCGAGGATCTCCGTCGCCTGATGGGAGCTCTCGGCCATGAGAATTCGCCGGCCGGGAGCCGCAAGCGCTTCCGTGATCAGGGGGGCGAATTCGGCTTGGTTCCCCACGATCAGGATGGAGGTGGAGAGGCCCGGCCCCATCAAAGAGCAACGCAGCACCGTGTCGAGCAATCGTTCGGCCTCGGACAGATTGATCGCGCCAGACTGCCCGATACAGCGCGCGGCTTGGGTGATCTCCGGAAAGCCGAATGATGCTCCGGTCCCCTTCAGATCGTGCGCGAGACGCCGGATCGTCTCCACCCCTTCCGCGGATCCTCCGCACGCATCCGCGATGGCGGCCCGAAGCGCCTTGAGATGGATGGGAAGTCGCGCCCGATAGACCTCTCGAAGCGGAGGTGAGTTCTTCATACCGGCGCCGGAACGGAGGACGCGGCCGAGCGGTCCGGGCTCCGGTCGCTGCTCCCGCCTGCTCCCGCCGCCCCACTCAGGTGCAAGGAGAAGGTGGACCCGATGCCAAGCTCACTGCGGAGCGAAAGATCGAAGCCCATGCCACGTGCCAGCGCCCGACTGATGGTCAAGCCGAGTCCGCTTCCGCCGTATTGGCGCGAGATCGTGTTATCGCCTTGCTCGAACGCATCGAAAATCGCGGCGTGGCGGTGGGCGGGAATGCTGATTCCTGAATCGACCACGTCGATCGAGAGAGGCCGCCCGTCATGGTCGCTCTGGACCCGGATCGTGATATGACCGCGCTCCGTGAACTTGACGGCGTTGGACACCAGGTTGAGGAGGATCTGCCGGAGCTTGGGATGGTCGGCTTCGAGGGGAAGCAGCCGGGCGGGAATCTCGGTTCGAATCTCGATCGGACGCCCCACCAGCAGCGGCGCCAGGTGGGCGACCGTCTCGGTGATCATCGGTTCCAGGGACGCGCGCGTCAGCTCCAGCTCCAGCCGTCCCGCTTCGAGCTTCGACAAATCGAGCACCGAATTGATCAAGCCGAGCAGGTGGCGGCCGTTCGCCTGCACTCGTTGCAGCCAGGTCAGCTCCTCGGACGACAGACGAGCGCCCCGGTTCTCCAGAAGTACATGGGTGAATCCAATGACGGAATTCAGGGGGGTTCGTAACTCATGGCTCATGGTCGCCATGAACTCCGACTTGACGCGGGCGGCTTGCACGGCGCGCCACTCGGCAATCTTCCGGATCACGACCTCTTCCGAGAGAGACCGGTTTGCGTGTTCCAGCTTAAACGTCCGGTCGGCCACGAGTCGTTCGGTCCGCACGGCGTTTCCCGTCAACACAAGCAGGAAGCCCTGCAACATCCCGGCGAAGAGCAGACCTCCCGCCAGCAGCACCCAGGCAGCCCAACTGCGATGGGTGACCAGATAATCGGAGTTCGGGGTGAACCTGATCGTCCACCGCCGGCCCGCCACCTCGAGACGCCGCTCCCAGACCACTCCGCTGGTTTGCCGCGCGGCGGCCGTGAGTGCTCCGACGCCAGCGTTTCCATGGGTGCTCGGATGCAGGATATCGGGGCCGGCGGGGCCGGTCTCATCGAGGAGCGTGAGCGAGATACCGCGCTCCTGGATCCTTGCCTGGGCGGCCCCGACGAGCGCTGCGATTCGGACTACACCGCTCGCATACCCCAGGAGATTCCTCCGGCGCTCCTCGAGCGTCTCGCGCGGAAAGCCGCGCCGGTAGATCGGCTGGAAGATCACGAAGGCCGCCGCGCTATCGAGGTCCTGCACCAGCGTGACGCGGCCAGTCGCAGCTGCGGCACCGGTTTCCCTGGCCCGTTCCAGCGCCGAGCGCCGGGTTGGTTCAGAGGCGAGGTCAAATCCGATGACCGGCCCATCGCGGCCTTCCGGCTCGGCGAACAGGATCGGGATGTACTCCGACCGCGGACCCGCAGGGATGAGCCTGGTCGTGGCCCCCAACTCGGTGAAACCTGACTGCGCAAACCCGTCACGGCGGGCGAGTGCCTCGTACGCCCTCCGCTCCGACGCAGGCACTCGGGGGTTCCAGGCGACCGCCACCAACCCAGGGCGAGGCGGAAACAGGGGGGAGACGAAGCGGTGGAAGTCATCCCGGTCCACTTCTTCGGAGCTCGCGTAGAACCGCTCGATGGAATTGAGCACTTCGAGGCTACGCCCCAACTCCAGCTCGAAGAATTCAGCACCTCGCGCGGCATGCCGCTCGAATTCCAGTCGGATCCGGTGTCGCTCCCAGCCGCTCGCAGCCAAAAAGAGCGCCACTGTGATCGAAAACATTGCGAGCATGGGGATGGTGACGGCTCGGATTCGGCGATCCCGAACTGGTTCGCTGCTCGTGAATACCAGCAGAAGAAGCGGAGTAAATACCACAACGCCGAGGCTGTCTCCGGCCCACCAAGTCCACCAGGTAAACAGCGTGGCCGACCCCGAAAGCGCACCGACCCACCACAGCGTGCTGACGCCAACGGTCGCCGCCACCAGACAGCTCACGGGACCGCCCAGGAGCAGGAAGAGAAACACCCCACGGTTTGAATCGAGTCGCCCGGGTGAGCCGACACACCTTCGAATCAGGTACGCGCCCGTCGCGGCCTGGGCCGTCGACCCGAGCCCGACCAAGGTAGGGAGGACCAGAGACCGGATCACCGCCGCGACGCTGGGGCCGTCGAAGGAGACTCCCAGGTTGATCAGAAAGGCGCCGAGAAAAACACCGGCGGAGGCACGACCACCCCAGAGGAGGAATGCGGCAAGGGCGATCCCGGACGGAGGCCACACCGCTGTGGCGTATCCCGGCGGGACCGCGAGAAGCAATCCGAGGCTACCCGCGACGAAGTTGACGGCCGCGAGTGCGAGAGTGCGCAGCACCCAGCGGCGGCTCATCGCGCCGCCGTCAACCGCTCGATGGTGGCGGACAAACAGGACGGGTCTACGATCGGCTTCGAGACGTAGTCATCGAATCCGGCGGCCAGGAATCGCTCCCGGTCGCCGACCATGGCGTGAGCCGTGAGCGCGACAACGGGAATTGACGCGGTGGCTGGATCGGCCTTGAGGTGTCGCAGGACTTCGATCCCGCTCATTCCCGGAAGCGAGATATCCAGAATGACCAGGTCGGCACCCACGCGACGGACACCTTCCAGGCCCGGGGGGCCGGATTCGTATTCCGTAATGTGGTAGCTCGCCCCGAGGAGGGCCTGGATTAGCAGGCGATTGTCCGCGCAATCGTCGATCAGGGCTAGTCGTCGCATGCTCTCGCATCCTACGGGGAACACCGCTTCCTGCGCCCGAAGCACAATGACAACACCGGGTTAGGAGATGGTTCGCCTGAGGAAGAGCAAGCTCCGGGCCAGTCCTGGTTGCTGGATGCTGGAGGCTGGATGCTGGACGTTAAACCCTGGATGCTGAATGCCAGAAAGAAGAACGGCCGGGATTCTGAGGCCCCAGCCGTCCACTCCCAGCATCCAGCAACCAGCATCCAGCCGCCTACTCGATGACGTCGTCATCCGGCGGCGGAATCGGCCGCGGCGGCGGCGCCTCGAACGGCTCGTCGGGGTAGGCGGTCACGGCGACGACGATGCGATGATGGATCGGATCCACCTCGAGGACCTGCACCTCGAGGGGCTGGCCTTCCTTCACCACGTCGGCCGGATTCTCCACTACCGTGTCGGTGCCGAGCTGGGACATCGGCACGAAGCCCTCGAGATCGTTGCCGAGATCCACCACGACGCCCTTGTCCATCAGGCGCACGACCTTCGCGCGCATGTTGGTGCCGACGGGATAGCGCTCGCCGATCCGGAGCCAGGGATCCTCCTCCGCCTGCTTGAGGCCGAGGGAAATCCGCTTGTTCTCCGCGTCGATGTTGAGCACGACCACGTCCACGCTGTCGCCCTTCTTCACGACTTCCGACGGGTGCTGGACCCGCTTGGTCCACGACATGTCCGAGATGTGGATCAGCCCGTCGATTCCCGGCTCCAGCTCGACGAAGGCGCCAAAGCTGGTCAGGTTGCGGACCTTGCCTTGGATGCGGGTGCCGATGGGGTACTTGTTCGGCAGTACCATCCACGGATCCTGCTCGGTCTGCTTCATGCCGAGGGAGATCTTCTCCTCGGTCTCGTCCACCTTGAGCACGACCGCTTCAATGGTCTCGCCAATGGAGACGATCTTCGAGGGATGCCGGACGTTGCGCGTCCAGCTCATCTCGGAGATGTGCACCAAGCCTTCGATGCCGGGCTCCAGCTCGACAAAGGCGCCGTAGTTGGTGATCGACACCACCTTGCCCTGGACGCGGGTACCGACCGGGTACCTCCCGGCGACATCCTTCCAGGGATAGTTCTGCAGCTGCTTCATGCCGAGGGAAATCCGCTCCCGCTGCCAGTCGATGTCGAGCACCTTCACCTCGACCTCGGTGCCGATCTGGACCAGCTCGGTCGGATGCGACACCCGGCCGTACGACATGTCGGTGATGTGGAGGAGGCCGTCGACGCCGCCGAGATCGATGAATGCACCGAAATCGGTGATGTTCTTGACGACGCCCTTCCGGACCTGCCCGACCTCGAGCTCCTTCATCAGGTGCTCGCGCTTGCTCGCCCGCTCGGTCTCGAGAATGACCCGGCGGCTCACCACGATGTTGCGGCGGCGCTTGTTGAGCTTGATGATCTTGAACTCGTAGCTCTGACCGAGGAGCTCGTCGATGTTCGGGACCCTGCGGAGGGCGATCTGCGAGCCGGGCAGGAACGCATCCACGCCCATCACGTTCACGACCACGCCACCCTTGATCTTCTTCATGAGCGTGCCCTCGACGGGCTGGTCGCTCTCGTGGGCGATCCGGATCTTTTCCCAGACCCGCATGAAGTCGGCCTTCTTCTTTGACAGGACGACTGCACCCTCCTGGTCCTCGAGATGCTCGAGAAAGACCTCGACCTCGTCGCCCTCCTTGGGGATGTCCTTGAACTCGTCGAGCGGCACCGAGCCTTCCGACTTGAACCCGACGTCCAGAATCACCGCATTGTCGGTGACCCGGAGCACCTTGGACTTGACGATCTCGCCCTCGGCGATGGACGCCATCGTGCCCTCGTACATCGAGAGCATCTTCTCGTAATCTTCCGACGAATAATTCTCGTCGATGAGGTCCTCGCGGACCCTGAGGCCCGTCGGAGTGGAGAAGGATTCCGGGGTGGTGAGGTTGGCCATAACCGAGGGTCGCTTTCGGACCGGGGCCTGGAGCGCCGCCGGGCTGCAGGGTTGATTTCCCACGGCGCTGAGGTGCCCCGGGGAAGCCATGAAAGATAGAGGCACGGTGGCAAAGAGGCAAAGAGGTTACGCGGTGGGCGGCAGGTCGGTCCTTTCGCGGATGAGGCGCACGATCCGGCCGATCTGCTCGTCGAATCCGAGCTGGGTCGTCTCGAGGAGCACCGCGTCGGACGCCGGGGCGAGGGGTGCAATGTCCCTGGTGCTGTCCAGGCGGTCCCGTTCCGCGAGCCGGGCCGCCTCACGAGACACCTTGCCGGGATCGGGGTCCTGCCCTCCTTGGAGGAGGCGGCGGCGGGCGCGCGCCTCCGGGGTCGCCGTGAGAAAGATCTTGACCGGCGCCCGCGGAAACACGACGGTCCCGATGTCCCGCCCGTCGAGGACTACCGGGCGGGCGGTGCGCACCGCTGCTCGGAGCCGCGCGTTGACCCAGTCCCGCACTACCGCCATGGCGCTCACCTCGGACACCAGGGCGGTCACCTCCGGCGTCCGCAGCAGCGGCTCGGCGTCGCGTCCGTCCAGGAACGGCACCAGCTCACCGCCGACTTCGCGGAGCTCGAGGTCGCGCGCCTCCGCGACACGCACCACCGCCTCCCCGGTTCGCTCGGGGAGATCGCGCGCCACCGCGGTCAGCGCGCGGTAGAGCGCGCCCGAATCCAGATGCAGCGCGCCGATGGCGCGGGCCACTGCCGCCGCGGTGCTGGACTTTCCGCTCGCCGACGGACCATCGATGGCAATGACCAGAGGGGTGAGCGGTGAGCGGTGAGCGGTCAGAGGGTCCTGCCTTTCCCGCGGGAATCAATGCTCCGAAGCGTCGCGTCGAATCCTGGAAAGCTCACCGCGGCGCACTCCATGTCATCCACGCGGATCCTCGCGCCCTTGACGGTGCCCAGCACCGCGAAGGCCATCGCGAGGCGGTGGTCGCCCTCCGTGCGCACCCGCCCGGCCGGAGGCGCGTCGGTGCCCGCCACCGTGAGCGTGTCACCCTCCGCGGCCGCCTCGACTCCCACCGCCCGGAGATTGGCGGCGAGGAGACTCAGCCGGTCGCTTTCCTTGACCCGAAGCTCGCCCACGTCGTAGAACCGGGTCACGCCCGTGGCGCGGGAGGCCACCACCGCCAGCAGGGGAATCTCATCGATGAGCGCGGGGATCTCGTCCGCGGTCACGGTGGTCCCGCGGAGACTCGCCGGGGCGGCGATGAGATCTCCCACCGGTTCGCCCGCCTGCTCGGAGGGATTCTCCGATACGACCGTCGCCCCCATGCGGTCCAGCACACGCAGAAACCCCGTCCGGGTCGGGTTGAGCCCGACGCCGCTGATCCGGAGCGCTCCGCCCTCCGCTAGGAGCGCCGCGCCGACCAGAAACGCCGCGGACGAGGCATCGCCGGGAACCGCGAGGTCGAAGGGGCGGAGCTCGCCGGTCGGAGCAAAGCGAATCCAGCCGGCGGAATCCTCGAGGATCTGATAGCCGAACGAGCGGAGCAGGCGCTCCGAGTGGTCCCGCGAGCGGCCGTTCGGCTCGTGCAGCGCCACTGGTTGCGATGATGCGACTCCGGCGAACAGGAGACATCCCTTGATCTGGGCGCTCGAAACCGGAAGCTGCCACTCGAGTGGAGAGAGCGCGCCGCCCCGTACGGTCAAGGGAAGCCGGTCGGGATCATCGCCTTCGAACCGCGCCCCCATGAGTGCGAGCGGCTCGGTCACCCGCCGCATCGGACGGCGGCGGAGCGAGGCATCCCCGGTGAGGGAAGCGCGAAACGAATGCGCGGCAAGAATGCCGAGCGATAGACGGGCGCTGGTGCCGGAATTTCCGCAGTCGAGGACCCGCCCGGGACGGCGGAGACGCTTGCGCCCCACGACGACGAGCTCGGCTCCGGACCGAAGCGGAGAGACCTCGACCCCCATCGCGCGGAGGAGACCGGCGGTCGAGCGGGCATCGAGCGACGTGAGGGCGCCCCGCAGCCGGGAGCGTCCCGGGGACAGTCCCGCCAGGAGCAGAAGCCGGTGGGTGATGCTCTTGTCGCCAGGAACCCTGACGGTGCCGTCTACCACCATTGGCGCGAATTCATGCCGCACTCGGAAAGGCGGATGGGGTTGCTACTTCGTTGCGGGAATTGTAGTTATAGAGCAGCCCGGCACCAAACCCAGACCGCTTTCCCGAGGTGACTTGAGCCGCCGACGGTCGCACCATCACCCTCGCCACCGCCAACCCGCACGACCTCGAGCTGGAGGAAACGCCGCGCTTCGTCCCGGGACGGCGCGTCGCCTTCCACGTCGCGTCCCCGTCGCAGACCGCCTCGCGCGTCGAGGAGACCCATCAGCCGGCGCGGGCGATCAACCGCCTGCCCGACGGGCTGGATACGCCGGCGATCGAGACGATCGAGGAGACGGCTGCCGGCACGCCGCGCGATCCCGCGCTCGACGCACCGATGGCGCGGCTGGTCGACGCGATGATCGCCGACGGAGTCCGCGAAGTGGCGAGTGACATTCAGCGGCAAGACGACCACGCTCTACGCCGTGGTGAACGAGCTCAAGACCGGCAAGGTGAACATCATCACGGTCGAGGATCCGGTCGAGTACGACCTTCCCGGCATCTCCCAGCTCCAGGTGACCGAGGCGCGGGTGCTCAATCTCGGAGTTCAGGATTTTCTCACCAAGCCGGTTCCGGCCCAGTCCCTGCAAGCACGGTTTAAGGCGGTCCTGCGCCGCGCCAGGAAGACCCGAGGAGTTCGATGGCCCGAATCTTGATAGTGGAGGATAACCCGGACAACATGAAACTGTTCCGGGCTCTCTTGACGCTCAATGGACATGAAATCACGGCTCTGCAAAGCGGGGACGGTCTACACGAGGCGCTCACCCAAAACCGGCCGGATCTGGTGCTTATGGACATCCAGCTCCCCGGAAAGGATGGCTTTGCCCTCCTTGCAGAAATCCGCACCTCGCCGCATGCCGCATTGCGGGTGGTCGCCCTCACCGCCCATGCGATGACGGGCGACCGGGACCGGGCGCGGCCAGCGGGCTTCGATGACTACATCACGAAGCCCATCGATATCGCGACCTTTCCCGATCAGGTCGCCAGGGTGCTTGCCGGCGAGCCGAACCAATCGAGGGAGCCACGGTGATTCGAACCAGCACGCCGCCTGCGCACGACAGCAAGACCGATCTCCTCGACGCTGCGCGCGCGGTGGTCCAGGAGCGGCAGGAACAGGCCGCGCAGCGTGCTTCAGCGCGGATGCATCCGGGGGTACGGCGGCGGGTTGGTTTTCTGTCGTTGCTGAGCCTGGTGGGTGTGGTCCTGCTCCTGGTGCGGCCGGCGTGGCTGGCCGGCCCGAAGGCGCCACCGGCCGAATCGCCGGCGATCGTCGAGGCCTCGCTCAGGCTTTCGATGCTGCGCGAGCGGCAGCGGGTGGCCGACTTCGCCAAGCAGAATGGCCGACTCCCGACGTCACTGGCCGAAGCGGGGAGCACCGCTCCCGGGATCGGCTTCGAGGCGCTGCCGGAGCAGCACTTCCGCCTCTTCGCGCAGGCGGGCGATTCCCTGCTGGTGTTGCGCTCGACCGACTCGATGTCGCATTTCCTCGGCAACAGCCTGAGTGAAATCAAGCACCGGGGGCGGCCATGAGAACCCGTCGCGGATTCACGCTGATCGAGCTCCTGGTGGTCACGCTGCTGCTCGGCATCCTCGCGTCCATCGCGCTGCTCAGGTACCTGGACCTGCGGAACCATGCCCTGGCGGCGCAGATGTCCCAGGAGCTTCGAGCCATCCACGTCGCGGTGCTGAACTATCACGCTGACACCGAGGGGTGGCCCACCGAAACGGGCCCAGGTGCCGTCCCGGCAGGACTCGCCCAGCTTCTCCCGGGACAGCTTGCCCCCTCGCTGGACCGGGGCCAGTACATGCTCGACTACGAGAATTTCGGTTCCGGCGGCCCGGACCTGATGATCGGCGTCTCGGTGACCAGCGGCGATCCGAAGCTCTTCGCGAAATTCGTCAAGTACCTGGGTACCCAGTCACCGTTCTTCGTGTCGGGGAGCAAGATGACATATCTCATTTCCGGGCCAGGGGGAGTGTTCTAGGAGCTATCAGCCTTCAGTCGGGTCTGATGGCTGATGGCTGACGGGTCTACGCAAGTGTCCCTCTTAGCGCCAGCACCTCCGGATCCGCTGCCGGGTACCTCGGATTCATCGCCTCCAGCGCCTCCACAATCACCTCCGCCACCAGAAAGTCCCTCGGCTTGTTCTGGTCGGCGGGAACGATGTACCACGGCGCCTCCGCGGTGCTGCACCGCTCCAGCATCTCCTCGTACGCCGCGGTATACTCGTCCCAGACTCCCCGCTCCTTCAGATCTCCCAGCTCGAATTTCCAGTTCTTGCTCGGGTCGTCGAGGCGTTCGTTGAGGCGCTCCAGCTGTTCCGTCTTGGAGATGTGAAGGAAGAACTTCCGGACAACCGTGCCCTCATCGGTCAGCATCCTTTCGAAGGCGTTGATGTGTTCGTACCGGCGGCGCCAGACTTTTTCCGGAACAAGCTGGTGCACCCGCACCGGGAGGACGTCTTCGTAGTGCGACCGGTTGAAGATCCCGATGCTGCCGCGCGGGGGGAGGCTCTGGTGGATTCGCCACAGGTAGTCGTGGTCGAGCTCCGTCGTTGTCGGCCGTTTGGTGCTGGTGATGCGCATCAGCGCGGGGTTGAGTCCCCCGAAGACCCGCTTGATGGTGCCGTCCTTCCCCGAGGCGTCCCTGCCTTGCAGCACGACGAGCAGCGAGCGAGTTCCCTCCGCGCCGAGCGCGCCCTGGAGGTCCTCGAGACGCTTCCTGAGGGCATCGAAGCGGACCTCGAGCTCCTTTTTGTCGGGAAGGCCCGGCGGCGGGGAGGCGAGCGCATCCGCGAGATCGGGGCGGACACCTTGTGGATGCGGAGAGAGCAGGCTCATACGCGGTGAGCGGTAAGCGGGGCCATTCAACTCTCCGCCAGCAACCGAATACGCCGGGGCCGAGTCGCGATGGCGAGGCGGCTTTCGTAGAGCGCCTTCCGCACCATCGTCTCCATGACTTCCGGGGAATCGGTGATGGTGATGAGATCGGGGTCGTGGGGTTCCACGGTACCGGAGCGGACCAGAGTCTCCCGCATAAAGGCGATGAGCGGCGCCCAGTAGCCGGTCCCCATCAGGATCACGGGAAACGATTCGATTTTCTTCGTCTGCACCAGCGTCACCGCCTCGAACAGCTCGTCGAGCGTGCCGAACCCTCCGGGGAGGACCACGAACGCATAGCTGTATTTGACGAGCATCATCTTCCGAATGAAGAAGTACCGGAACGTCACCCAGCGGTCGAGATAGGGATTGGGCCGCTGTTCCACGGGAAGCCGAATATTGCACCCGACGGAATAGCCCCCCTGCTCCCGGGCTCCCCGGTTGGCGGCCTCCATGATGCCGGGGCCACCGCCGGTCATCACCGTCGCGCCGATCTTGGCGAGCCGGCCACCGACTTCCCGCGCGAGGGTGTAGTAGGGATGATCCTCTCCAAACCGCGCCGAGCCGAACACGGTGACGCAGGGCCCGACGAAGTGGAGGTGGCGGAATCCTCGAATGCATTCCGCGGCGATGCGAAACACCCGGGCGAGCTCCTGAAGCCGGGATGCGGGCCCGGTGAGGAAGGCGCGCTCGTGTTTGTCGCTCGCGGCCAGCGCCCACGGGACGGCGGGCGGCGCGACCTTGGGAAGATCGTCGGTGGGGGGGTTGGTCACCCCGGAATGGTAGAGGTTTCGACGCTTTCGCGCACCCGGATGGGCAGGGTCACCAGCGTCTTTCCCGCCCACTGCAGGCGCTGCTGGATCGCCATGGCGGTTTCGTTGTGCAGGAGGCGATGCCACCACCGCTCCCGCTGAAAGATCAGTTTCCCGGTGAAGAAAGTGACCCGGGGAAACTCCCGCGCGACGTCGAGACAGAGCGTCTCGGCCTCGGCCACGACCTCGGTGCCGATGCGGAGGCGTAAGGTGGCGGGCAGCCCGAGGCCCGCCGCAAGGCTGTGATAGCGCGCGAGCATCTCTTCGGTCCGTTGCCTGAGATGCTCGACCGCGTCTTCTCCCTTGAACTCGCCGGAGTCCACGACGCCCACCGACAGGAAAACGAGACTCCGGAAATGTCCCGGGAACGCCCGCAGGAGATTCAGCACCGTGTGAATCCCGACTCCGCCGTAGTGTTCCACCAGGATCGCCGCCACAGGCTGCCGCGAGTCCACCTCGGCCGGGACCTCACCAGCGGGGCGCGACCTGAGCGGCAAATCGCCCAGCTCCCGGTAAAGCTGGTCGACTTTCCGCGCGGACGACCGGTAATGCCGGCGGATGATCGTGCAGAGTCCCACCAGCAGTCCGGTGATCGCGACGGTCACCCAGCCTCCCTCGGTGAACTTCTCGAACACCGTGACGGCCAGAATCGTCACACAGAGCACCAGCGCGCTCGCGAAGAGCAGGAAACGGGACCGCCATTCCGGCCGGGTCCGGCGGTGACGGAGCCAGAAGCGCGTCATCGCGAACAGGGACAGGGAGAAGGTCAGAAACACGTTGATACTGTACATCACGACGAGGTGGCCCACGCTGCCTCCGGTGTACAGCAAGGCGGCGAGGGCCGCGGCCCCCATCAGGACGATGCCGTTCTGCGTGGTCAGGCGCTCGGAGAGCCCGGCAAAGCGGTGTGGCACCCATGAGTCGACAGCCATGTTGGCCAGGACCCGGGGGCCGTCCAGGAAGCCCGCCTGTGCCGCCACGACGAGCAGCATCGCCTCCGAGAAGAGGAAGAGCACCACGAAGGTGGATGCCAGTGGAAACCCTGCGGCGAGCCGTTCCACCAGGACGGCGTTCATGGTCTTGCCGGCGATGACCGGCAGATCCAGCAGGAGATAACAGAGCAGGAGACCGGAGGCGGTCACCGCCAGCGAGACGCCCATGTAGATCATCGTGCGCTTTCCGGTCTCCACCTTGGGCTCTCGCATGATGGGAATCCCGTTGGATACCGCCTCGATGCCGGTGTAGGTGCCGCCTCCCAGGGAGAAGGCGCGCAGGAAGATCAGCAGCAGTCCGCCGAGGCCGAGCGTGGAGAGGCCCTCCCGGAACCCCGAGCGGACCTCGTGCGCCGTGGCGGGCAGCTCCGGGAGATGGCCCAGGATCCCGCCTCCGATGACCAGCGCATGGGTGACGAGAAAGAGCACGAAGACCGGGAGCAGCGCCAGGACCGACTCCTTCACTCCCCGGACGTTGAGGGTGGTCAGGAGCAGGATCAGCACGATCTCCAGCGGAAGTTTGGCGCCGGCCCAGGTTTCCGGCAGGACGCTGAACAGCGCATCGCCCGCCGCCGCGATCGAAATGGTGATCGTCAGCACGTAATCCACCAGCAGGGCGGAGCCGGAAATGACGCCGGCCCGGTCGCCCAGCAGTTTTGTCGCGACGACGTAGCCGCCACCCCCGGTCGGGAACTCTTCGATGATTCTCCGGTAGGCAGCTGAGATCAGCAGAACCGTGGTGGCCATCAGGGCAGCGAGGGCGACGGCGAGATATCGGTGCTCGCCAAGCTGCTTGAAGGCCTCCTCGGGGCCGTATGCCGATGAGGAGAGCCCGTCCGCGCCGAGGCCGACCCAGGCGAGAAACGGGATCAATGAGAGACGGTGGAAGAGACGGCGGTCCTGCAAGTCGCGAGG
Source organism: uncultured Gemmatimonas sp. (assembly GCA_964535105.1). Classification (GTDB taxonomy): domain Bacteria; phylum Gemmatimonadota; class Gemmatimonadetes; order Gemmatimonadales; family GWC2-71-9; genus JABFSM01. Next base: position 3,617 of record CAZHSO010000046.1, on the reverse strand, counting down.
CCGACCGACCAGAAGACGCCGGACCCGCTGCCCGAAGGAGCCCAGGACGGGCGGTGGAGGGGTTCGCATGGCGGGCAATACTGCCGTGAGGCCCCCGCGGCGTCATCCCCCCGGCGACAATCTTGATAGAACCTTGATGCGGGACCGGACTAGGTTTGACCCATGCCTCGCCTTCGCGAGTACGCGTACGCGCTGCTCGTCGTGCTCGCCGCATCGCTCGTCTGCCTGGGGCTGCGATCTCACCTCGCGACCATCGACGTGGCGATGGCCCTGCTCCTCGCGGTGGTGCTGGTCGCCTCGCGGTACCGCCGGGGACCCGCGCTTGTCGCCTCGGCGCTCTCCATTGCGGTCTTTGATTTTGTCTTCGTCCCTCCCTACTACACCTTCGACGTCCATGATACCGCCTATTTCCTGACCTTCATCGTAATGCTGGTGGTGGCGCTGATCATGAGTGGGTTGACCGCCCGCATCCGGGAGGACGCGGATGCATCCCGCGAGCGGGAGCACCGGACCGCCGCACTCTATGCCCTCGATCGGGAGCTGGCTGTGGCAGGTGACACGGGCGAGTTGCTGGCGATCGCGTCCCGGCATCTCGGCGGCGCCGTTGAGGGGATAGCCGTGGTGCTCGCGGCCGATCCTGCGAGCCCGGAGCCGGGGCTGCCCCCTTGGCCCTCCACCACCGCATTCGAGAGTCCTTCGGTGCGGGTCGCGGCCGCCTGGGCATTCGAGCACGGGGAAGCGGCGGGTTGGGGGATGCCGCGCTGCGCCGAAGCCGAAGCGCTCGCGGTGCCCCTCCGGACGGCTTCGGGAATTCACGGAGTCGTGGTCATCGATCCGGGTGACTCGAGCCGCGACCTGTCCGAGGCGGACCGGGAGACCGTGGTGGCACTCACCGATCTCACGGCTGCCGCCCTGGAGCGGGCCATCCTCTCCGAGAGGAGCGAGCAGGCACGGAAGGAAGTCGAAGGCGAAAAGCTGCGCACTGCCCTGCTTAGCTCACTCTCGCACGATCTCCGGACCCCGCTCGGGAGCATCGAGGGCGCGGCGAGTAGTCTCCTGCAGGAGGCCGGAGCGCTGCCGGAGGACGTGCGGCGTGAATTGGTGGAGGCGATTCTCGAGGAATCCCGCCGGATGTCGAGCCTGGTGACGAATCTGCTCGACATGATCCGGGTCGAGACCGGCGCCCTCATCGTCAGCAAGGAATGGCAGCCCCTGGAGGAGGCGCTGGGCGTCGCTCTGCTGCGCCTCGAGCAGCGTCTGAGCGCGCATCCCGTCACGACCCGGCTACCGAGCGACCTCCCTCTGGTGCCGATCGACGGGCTCCTCATCGAGCAAGTGTTCATCAACCTGCTGGAGAACGCCGCCCGGTACACTCCCCCCGGGACGCCGATTTCCATCGTGGCATGGCCCGAGGGCGGCGCCGTCGTCGTCGAAGTGGCCGATCGGGGTCCCGGCATTCCCGCCGGCCTGGAGGAAGCAATTTTCGGGAGGTTCTACCGCACTTCGACCGCAGAAACGGGAGGGGGCGCCGGTTCGGGGCTCGGTCTGACCATTTGCCGCGGGATCATCGGAGCACACGGCGGCCGGATCTGGTGCGACTCCCGGCCCGGCGGTGGAGCGGTCTTCCGTTTCACCCTTCCCCTCGACGGCCCTCCGATGCAGGCCCTCCCTGCCGATCCGGCGGAAATCAATGGCGCGGCCTGAGGTGGTGACACCCCTTCCGGTCGTGCTGATCATCGAGGATGAGCCCCACATGCGGCGATTCCTTCGGGCGTCACTTCGCGCCAACGGCTTCCAGGTCATCGAAGCCGCCACCGCGCGCGAAGGACTTGCCCAGGCTGCCGGGCGAAATCCCGAGGTGATTCTGCTCGATCTGGGGCTTCCCGATGGAGACGGACGCGACGTCGCCAGTGAGCTTCGGCGCACCACCCGCGCACAGATCATCGTGCTCTCGGCGCGCGGGCAGGAGCATGACAAGGTGACCGTCCTGGATCTCGGGGCGGACGACTATCTCACCAAGCCGTTCGGAATGGGGGAGCTCCTCGCGAGAATCCGGGTTGCGCTCCGTCACGCGATGCTGCCGGCGGGGAGCTCGACCGCCGGAGTGTACGAGGCCGAGCAGCTTCGGGTGGACCTGTCCGCCCGCGCGGTGCACCGCGATGGCTTGGAGATCCACCTCACACCCACCGAATACAAGTTGCTCGCGACGCTGATCCGCCAGGCGGGCCGGGTGATCACCCATCGCCAGCTTCTCCACGAGGTCTGGGGCGCCAACTACGTGGAGCAGACCCATTATCTGCGGGTCTACATGGCGCAGCTCCGGCACAAGCTGGAGAAGGATCCGACCAGGCCACGATTGCTGCTCACCGAGCCGGGGATCGGATACCGGCTTCGGGAGAGCGAGCGGCCGGCGTAACCCGGGAGATTCTCGTGTTCCTCTGTCTGTTCGCGGCCGGTAGCGCAGCGCTGCCCGTCTCCGGACCGGCGTGGGCTCCGGATTCGACGCCAATCCCGGCCCTCACGGTGAGCGGTTTCGTCGATGTCTATTATGCCTACGATTTTGGCCGCCCCGCCCTCCGGGACCGGGCGTTCACGACCCAGGCGGTTCGCCACAACGAAGCCAACCTGAATCTCGCCGCTGCCACGCTCGCGCTCGAGCGTGGACGAGTCCGCGGCCGGCTGACGATCCAGGCCGGCACGTCCGTGCAATCGAACTATGCAGGGGAGCCCGGCCTGGGCCCAACGAGTGGTCCCCACTTGAGCCGTCACATTCAGGAGGCCTACGCCGGGATCCGACTCGCCAAACGCGTCTGGCTCGACGCCGGCATCTCGCTCGGCTCCCTCGGCTGGGAAGGCTGGATCTCGCGCGATAACCCCACATACACCAGGTCCCTGGTGGCAGAGTTTTCTCCGTATTACGAAAGTGGGGTACGAATCGTCTGGGAGGCCGGGCCGCGCCTGCTGGTTCAGGGCCATCTGATGAACGGATGGCAGAAGATCTCCGAAGACAATGACGCGAAGTCGGCAAGCGTGCGGGTGGACTTCGTGGTGGCGACCGGCGTAACGGTGGCCGCCGCGAGCTTCCTGGGCAACGAGCAGCCTCGCGACGCGCCTCGGTCAACACGGTTCTTCAATCAGATCATGGTGAAGGCCAACCCCGGACCTGATGTTCTACTGCAGGGTCAAGTGGACGTCGGCCGGCAGCGCGGCCCCGAGGAACGTGCGGACTGATGGGGAGCGGTCGCGATTGCCCGACTCTCGCTGGAGCGGCGTTTTGCGATTGCGGTACGGGTGGAGCGATTCGCGGACCCTGATCAGGTCGTGGCCCCGACGGGCATGAATGCCGGACTCACCGCAACCGGCCGCTCGATCGGATTTGACGCCGTTCTTCCGGAGGGGTTGCTCTGGCGGACCGAGTTGCGCGGCTTCCGGGCGTCGGAGCGAGTCTTTCCGCGAGCCGAGGGGAGCACCGCCAGCCGCACCAATACCACCCTGGTGACGTCGTTCGCGCTGACGCTTTGATCCCGGAATGCTGGGGGCGGGGATCGAACCCGCAAGGGCCGAAGCCCAAGGGATTTTAAGTCCCTTGCGTTTGCCAGTTTCGCCACCCCAGCGGG
>CAZHSO010000045.1:22411-27733 GCA_964535105.1 uncultured Gemmatimonas sp. | reverse complement strand
CCCTTCCCCCCCCCATCCGCCGCCAGTTCGGTGAGCGGCAGGTGCTTCCTCGCGGTGGCGAACCCGCGCCGGTAGGGATGCCAGCACCCTTGTTCCTGGGGTTCCAGTCCCGCCAGCGTCTCCGCCGCCCGGAGCCACAATCGGGCCCGGTTCACGTCCACCGGCCTCTCCGGGTTCGACTGACTCGGGAACAGGTAGCCCGCTGTGGCCCCCCGCTCCGCCAGCGCACGCAGTAGGGCCGCTCTCACCGGCGGGGACATGGGGACGGTGCTTTCCCGCCCCTGCTTGTCGGTTGTGGCCGGCCAACGGATCGCGCCGAACGGCCCCGCGGTGGACGCCTCGAGCCGCACGTCCTCAACCCGGAGCTGGCAGATCGCCGCGATGCGGCGCCCGGTGCCGTGAGCCAGGTCGATCAGCTCCGAGAGGTAGGAGCGCCGGGCCGTCCGATGCCCACTGGTGCGATCCTCCATGGTCACGCGGTCGGAGACGGCGCGCACCCTCTCATACCGATCGGTGGACGCGACGGGCCGGCGGACGTTCTTCTCGGTCGGGGCCGCGAACCCCCTCACCGGGTTTTCCCGGAGCAGGGGCCGGCCGCTTTCGTCCTGCCAGGCCATCCCCCAATTGCAGCACCAGCGCAGCCATTTGACATCCGCCTCCACCGGGCGCGCCCGGACGGGCCGCCGGGCCTCCTCGGCCACCGGCGCCCCCTGGGAGTCTACCGCCCCGCTCCGCGGCCCTCCGTGTGAGTCGATCGCCCCGCTCCGCCGCTCTTGAACAAAATCCTCCAGCTCGCGGCGGAGGATTTTGTGCGGGTCCCGGTCCGCGCCGAGGCGCCGCGTCCACATCCCCGCGCGCCGCCGGTCCTCCTGCTGCTGGTCAACAGACTTCCGCGGGCTGTGGTGCGCGAGATAGAGCGCAAACAGGTGGGCGAGCGTCGTTCGGGAAGCGTGAAAGTCGGACGTGCGGCTGGAGAGCTTCGCCGCCTCTTGGATCGCGTAGGTTTTCGCGGCCGCCTTGTCCCGGTGGCCCAGCGTGATCCGACGCATCGCGCCCCGCCCTTGCCGGAGCGACGCATCCCAGCACCGCGCCCAGAGCGGCCCGCCGAGCTCCCGCTCATAGACCGTCACCCGCGCGCCGGAGGTTCCGGCCGAGAAGCGCCAGCGTGTCGTAGTGCGTGTCATTAGGTGCCCTCCCGTTTCGGGCTGATTTGTGCCGCGGCGGCGTGCGTTCGTGGTCCTCAGCGCTGCCCCGCCAGCTGGCAGATCGCCGTCTCTTTGCGCCAGGGCGTCGACTTGCCGCCGCCAACTACCTCTCCGTTGCCCGACTCACGTTCCCATTCCGGGAGCGTGCCCACCATGTTCTCAAAGCTGGCCTTCTTGCCTTTGAAGTAGAACTTCATCCAGCGGTCGTTGGTCGAGTGTGTCGCGCAGGCAAGGAGGTAGCGGCTGGTGGTGGTGTGGTCGTCGGAGCTGTCGATCCGCTCCAGGACGCTGATCGTATCGCCGCGGAGCCGGACGAGGCTGTCGGGGTTGATAAAGATGTGCTTGTCGGGAAGCACGAGGACCCAAGGGCCGCGCAGCTTGGGCCACTCGGTCGGCGTCGTCGGGCTCTGCGCGACGGCCGGAGCGGCGAGCACAACCGCGGCGAGCAGAATCGCCGGGCCTTTCGTGGTCTTGGCCATGAGTTAGCGTGCCTCCTTTCGAGCGAGCTGACGGATGGCGAGCTCCAGCACGGCGGCCTGCGACAGGCCGAGCCGCTTGGCGAGGCCGGCCAGGAGGCGCAGGGCCTCCGGGCTCAGTCGGAACGACGTAGCGAGTTTAGTCATGCCGGTAAATGTACCGCGTCTAGCGATACTCGTCAACCCGGGCCCATCTCGGTCAGGCTTCGGGGTAAGGATCATAGCGCGAGAGATCATCCAGCGGAGCGTCCGCCCGCGCGCGCGCGGCCACCAAGTCTTTTTGCACCTGCTTCAGCGCCGCCTGAGCCGTCTCCACCGCCAGCTCGTTTAGGTCGATCGTCCTTCTATCCCCGGGGTACAGCGCCTCCCGGATTGCGTCATCGTCAAATCCTCTGGCGCGCGCCTTCGCGACGGCCTCGGGGCCCGAGCCGAAACCGCCCGGCTTTTCCGTGGAGGCCCGGATCGGAATACCCAACCGCTCCTCCACGTACAGCGCCGCGGTGCAGACCCGCGCCTCGGACATGATCTCGGCGGGAATGACTGCGTGCGCGCCCTTGGGCCGCGGGTCGTTTTCCCCGAGGATCACCGTCCGCAGGCCCACGGTTTGCAGGACGCTCAACGCGTCCCGGAGCTCGGGAATTTGCGACTCGAACGGAAAAACGTAAACGTGATTCGGCATCATGATGACTTCCTCCTCTAATTGTGAACCTCGTTAACCCGCCTAACTCGCCTATCCCATCCGGACGCGGACCGGCTCGAACGAGACGCCGCGGTGCGACTCGTCCATCAGCATCATCAGCGCATCAAAAAAGTCCGGGCTCCTCCCGAGCAGGAGCCGGGTTTCGTCTTTGCTCACCAACTGTATTTTTCCGCTCGGATTCTGAAACCAAGTTTGCCCCATGAGCTCTTCGATGAGTTGCTCATGCGGCGGAATCGCGATCCGGCCGTCCTGAAACTTTCGCATCAATCCAAACGCCGCCTCACTTCGTCTATTCAGAAACTTGTGCGATTCCGTCACCGCCGCCGCGTGGCTGGCAATAAATTCCCGCACATAAAACCCGCGCCGGTTGCAGGCATCGTACACGCCCGCGCCCATCCCCACTGCGTCGATCGTCAACGTGCAGGTGGGCAGCCGGCCGAACCGCGCGAGCTCAGTGTTCGCCGGATTGGGCGGCACGTACCGCCCCATCTCGTTAGCGGGAATACACCCCAGCACCGGCGGCTGATAGGGCCAAATGCGGACGGCCCACCCCGCCAGCGCCGCAACCATTCGATCGACCGTTTCCATGAGATCACACTTTTTCCAGGTGGCAATCTCACGGACCACCGGGCCGCGTCTCAACATCAGGACGTTCGCGTCACTGCCGAACCTCGCTACGTCCAGAGAGGCGACATACTCACCCGCGAGGGCCTCCGCCTCCAGGGCGCCGGACTGCCACCGCGCCACCGCGGCATCGATCCAGCTTCGCTCGATGAGCCCTTCGCCGACCGTCTCGGAAAACTCGCCCAGCACCACGCTGCGAAAGTACGCGGACTCGTCACCATACTCGCGGCGAAGATGTTCGACCCAACCGCGCGACGGCCCACCCGGAATAATCTCCCGTCCCTCAACGATGTTTGGATGATCGAGGCTGGAGAGCGCCAGCCGGGCCCAGCGGGGATTCTGGTGGATGTTGTACCACGCCCCAACGCACGGACCCGGATTGCCGATCGCCAGGACCTGGTTCTCCTCGCCGGTGCAGAGCGCCGCGACACTGTCCCACACCCACGGAGCCACGCCTTGGCTCTCGTCTACCAGCACCAGAAGTTTCCGGTCGTGCCAGCCCCGAAGCTTCGACTCGTCCGTCGTCACAAAACCGATGGCGCGGGTTACGCCGTCGATCACCAGAGCCTGCTGATAGAGATCCCCCGGGAGCCCCGAGCCGCTCCAGAGTCGCCGCACTTCTCCCCAAAGCAGTTGTTTGATCTGTCGATCCGAGGCCGCCAGCGACACCACGCGACCGCCCCGCGCGTAGACGTGAAACACCAGGAGCACCGCGCACACGGTTGTTTTCCCGATGCCCACCGCACTTCTCACCGCAGCCCAGCCACCGCGCACGTACAACTCAACGATCTGCTGCTGCTGGCCTGTGAGCACCAGCCGACAGCGCTCCATGGCGAAGGCACAGACGAGCCCCACCGTCAGGGGGCCCCGCCACTTCCGAAGGTCCACCGCCTCGCGCCCCGCGTGCGCCTCGAGGAGCTGGCCGATGTTCGCCTCGAGCTCGAGGAGTTGCCGTGGCATCCGGCCGTCTGTCATGGGGCCCTCCTGGCGCCGTGCTTTCGCTTCAGCTCCCTGACTTCGCTCAGGGCCGCGCGCAACCGGTCCTCAACGTCGCGATCGCGCACCAGCATGCGCATCTGTGTGATGGTGGCCCGAAGCTCGCGCGCCGTGTCCGGCTCGATGCGCCCGGCCGCCACCGCTTGGTGAAGCCACGCGAGCCTGCGCAGCAGTCCGGGGATGCTGAGCTCGAGGTCCGGGGGCAGGTCGTCCGCCGCAACGGCCGCGCGTTGGGCTTCCTCGGCTCGTACCTCCCGGTATCGCTCCTGGCCGAGCCGGCGCGCCTCGGCCGCCTCGGCCACCCGATCCGGGTCGTGCCAGATGCACAGGCGATTTTCCCCGACGGTGTTTTGTCCGCATCGCTCGCCCTCCAGGTTGAAGGCGTTGCAGGCGCGCGGCTCGCGTGCGGCGTCGGTCATCCCCGACTCGCTTTCGGGAGGCCCCTGAGCCCCGCCGCGGTCACTTGTTCAGCAAGGCTCGGCCCGCTTGGCCGGGCAATCTTCCGTGGCAAGTCCCGCCGCAAGATCCGAGGCTTGCCGGGCTCTCCGGCGTTCGGGATACGTCCGGCGCGGACAGCCTTCTCAATCCCGGAGTACGACAAGCCGCTCGCCTGGGCGGCCTCTTGCAGGGATAGCCCTTCCAAGGCCTCAGTAACGCGTGCGGCCTCGAGTTCACCGGCGACGGACCGGAGAAGCTCCGCCGGTGCCAGTTGCCCGTAGCGGGCAAATGCGTCGGCCAGCTCGCGCCAGCGTGCGGGAAGCGCGTCGGGGTGCGTCATGGCTCGAAGTGCCTTGCCACATGAGCAGGCACCGTACCCCGTAAGTCGTTGCGGGGGCGCGCTACGCTGGTGAGGTGTGCCAGTGAATGAGCAACCACCAGCGGTTCCCAGCCCCACAGCGGCAATTCATGCGCGGGGTCAACGGGCTGCGCCTTCCCGGTGTGTGAGCGCAGCGGGGGGGCGGCGGGCTGGGGGCGGTCATTTCTCCCGCCCTGCCAGCACTCCCGGGTTACTACCATTACTCCCACCCTAAAGGGTGGTGAGAGTGGTAGTAGTACTCCCACGCTCCCATGGGAGTGCCGTGGGAGTCTCATGGGAGTAGCGGCCTTCCGTTGAGTGAAACGACGTGACGGCCTTTGGCGATAACCTGCACCAGGTCCGCGAGTATCAGGTCCTTCTTGACGCGGAAGAATGTGGAGGCTGGAAGGCCAGCCGCTCGCTCCCACACCGCGGCGGAGATCCCGTCCGAGAGCGCGGTAGCCGACAGGGTTTCGAGAGCCTTGCGGGCCGCCGGGCTGAGTTGTTTGGGCCCGGCATGCGGGT
>CAZHSO010000045.1:19922-22401 GCA_964535105.1 uncultured Gemmatimonas sp. | reverse complement strand
CCATGGCATCGCGCGGGCCGAAGACCATGGAGTCGCCGGCGGGTGTGAGACAGGCCGAGTACCGTTGGCCGCTCTCACCGTCACGTTGTTTTTCAACCTCGAGGATCAGTCCGCCAGCCGATTCATCCTGAAAGAGCCGGAAGATGCTGTCCATTGCCGCGAGGAGCGTGTACCCACCGCGGAGCCGGGTTTCGTTCCATCCAGGGTGAGCGATGACCAGCACGGCGCCGCCGGTCTCCCGCTGGATGGCCCGGAGCCCGTCGATCGTGAGCTCCCGGTCTGCGTTGCTGTTTTCGTTGCTGCCGGCGGAGGCCCGGGCGAGGGTGTCGAGGATCGTGAGCGACACCGGTGCTCCGTCGCGTTGGACCCGGATCGCCTCGATGTACTCCAGCACCGACTCCGCCATGTGGGGGTAGAGTGGTTGCCGGGTGACATAGAGTTGACCGGGAAATTGGATATCGAGCGCGTCACAGGCAGCGCGGAGTCGGTAGCGATACCGGCGCCCACCCTCCATAACCACGATGATGACGGGCCCCGCCTTCACCCGATGGCCAAAGAACGGGATGCCCTCCGAGATACAGACGGCAAGCCAGACCGCCGAGAATGATTTCCCGACGCCGGTTGCTCCATAGAGGGCGGCGAGCGCGTCCACACCGAGAAATCCGTCCACCACATCAATGGGAGGGTCCGCGGCCTCGAGGTCGGCCAGGGTTTCGAGTCGGAATCGGGTCGCCGTCACACGCCCAGCCCTCCACGGCGCGACTCACGGAGAGGCCGGGCCATGACGGGCGTCGGCATTTCGGTTGTGGGAGCGCTCGTCGGAACTGCCGGCGGATACCGCCCGACCGACAATGCGATGCGATCGAGGTCTCGGTCGGCGAGGGGCGGTTGGACGTGCTCGCGGTTCAAGGCATCGAGCGCGGTGCGGATGTGGCTTGCTGTCGCTCCCACCCGCCGGAGCGCACCAGCCAGGCTTGTCAAAACTTGGTCTCGCGAGCCTTCCAAGATCTTGTCGGCGATCGGTTCCCGCGGAGGGCTAGATATGCGTGGCGCCACCGCGGCGCGAATGGCATCTAGGAGCGCCGGTGGAAGCTCACCCGCCGGTGACTTGTCCTCCCAGGTGTAGATCATCCCGCTGTCGGGATGCACGCTCGGTGGGAGCAGGTTCTGACAGCCCGTCCGCCTCACGTCGAGCACGGTGTCGAGCAGGACCCGCGTAAACTCCAAGCCAGCCGGCGCGCGAAAGTAGCGGTGCTGGGCCCGGGGGAAGTACTTGGGATCGGAGGACGGCAGGGCCCGGCGCCCGGTGGCCACCGTGGGCGCGGGCTCACTGAACGCGCCCAGCCGCATGGCGACAGCTTCCGCCGCCTCGCTATCGATGTCCAGGGCGATGAGGCCGGCCGAGAGCGGGATCAGGCCGATGTTCGCGTTGGGATACTCCCGCCACCACCGGCGCACCTGCTCGGGATCGTTCGACACCCGATGCTGCCAATTGGCACCAATCGGGATTTTCCCAGCACAAGGGATAATCACAGTGCCGCGAGTGGCGTAGGCGAGCGCCGCCGCGAGAAGGTCCGTCATGCGGCCGACTCCGGCGGCTGGGGGAGATCGTGCCCAATTGGGTACGATGTCTCGGCCTCCGGTGGCTGGGGGAGACCATCGGTACCGATTGGTACCGTAGCCTCGGCTCGAGCCCGCTCGATGGCGCGGTTGGTTGTCAACTCCCCGAACGCGACTTGAGAGGCGACGGAGCGCGGATGCCCGGCGGCCACCAACCCCCGCACGCGGGCCGCCAGCGTCGCGAGCTCGGCGGGACGCCACGAGAGCGGGGCATACAACTCCGGCGGGATGTCGCCCGGGTTGCGATTCGGAAGGTGCTGAGTACGTTTCATCGGTCCGCGCCTCCACGCGGCTGTGGGAAGCGAAGCCTCCGGGAGCCTGCCCCGGGGGCTTCGTTGTTAGGCCGGAGTGCCCGGACCGCCCCCACGAGTGCCCTCTAATTCACCCGCTTCGACAAGCCGACGGCCGGGCCTCGACATCACGGTACGGTCATCGCGGTCCACATCGACGTGGTGCCGCCCATCGACGTGACCCAATTATTTATCGCCGTTTGGTCCGCGAATTTCTTCGCATTGCCGAGCTCGATCGTCGTTTCAAGGCCTCTCGACGCCGGCGAATCGCTCGGCTGGTCCGCGAGATATTGTCCGCGCCTATCGGTGCGAAGTGCGACGACTGCCATACAACCTCCTCAGGAAAATTGCGGGTTAAGTGGTGTGGCCGGTCACGGGCTCGGCGGTGGCGGCCGGCTCGGGTGATGCCGCGTCATCTGGTACGACGACAAACAGCCGGCCATTCTCGCGCTCGACAGGGCCGAATTTCCCGGCCAATAACCGGTCATAACACTGCCGATAGTTGAGCTGGTGCTCGATGGCCAAATCGACGACGAATCTTTTCATCTGCTCGGTCCTTTCATCAAGGC
>CAZHSO010000045.1:0-19873 GCA_964535105.1 uncultured Gemmatimonas sp. | reverse complement strand
AATGTAGCGAGCGCCCGGCAAAAAAACAACAACGAGTTTTCGCCGCCCTCCCGAATCCTGCCCGCTTCGCTCAAGCCCGCGCGGCGAAAACGTGTCAGTTTTTGTGCAAGGCGCGACACGGAAACGGTGCGACGCCTCAACGCGAGGTTTCGCACCTTTTCCGCATAACTCCCCGAACCGTCACCGCTTGGGCGAAATCCGCACTTTGTCCCGAACGCTCCCAAAGCAGGCGCTCTACCGAACTGAGCTACGCCCCGGAAGAGTGAAAACATAATCCCTTCCCTGCTCGGTGCCCACCCACCATATCGGCAAATCGGGCGGAGGAGCGAACCACCCGGGGGTCAGCGGAAGAGGAGAATGCCCGCTTGTCAATTGAGGGCCGGATGGCTAACGATACGAGGAGACTCTCGCCATGGTCGAGGTATTGCTTTGAACGAATCGCCGGAGTGCGCCGTGTGCGGGGCGGTAGAGTGGACAATACTGGACCGGGCCTCCGTCCGGCGAGACGCACCAATCTCGAGTGAGCCAGCTGTCGCACTGCGTCGACACGTGCTGTTTGAGGTGTGGCTGCCCGGGCAGGAGGAAATCACGCTGACGACTGTTTGCTGCGGGCAATGTGGCTTCGTCAGCTACACGCCTCGTCCGACCGAGGCGGATGTTGCCGCCAAGTATCGATTTCTCCAGGCGACGGAGATCGACATTGGTGGGCAAAAAGGCACCCCACGTGAACAGACCATGGATCGCGGCCGCGCCGAGCGGATTTTCGGCGTGATTACACGCCACGTCCAGAAGCCTCGCCTCCGCGTACTCGACCTTGGGGGCGGCAATGGAAAGCTCCTGGCACCATTTCTAGAACAGGGACATGACTGCGACCTGATCGACTACTCTCTGAAACCATTGCCTGGGGTCAGGAAGATCGCGGACACTCTCGAAGAAGATACTTCCGGACGTTGCTATGACGCGATCATCTGCAGCCACGTCCTGGAACATGTCGGTAACCCTGGGAATGTCGTGTCGCGGCTGGGCGCACGATTGGCGGAAAAGGGCGTCCTGTATGGCGAAGTGCCCTGCGATCTATGGGAGGACCTCAACATCAGTACTGACCCGGTGACCCACATCAACTTCTTCTCACTCGAATCATTTCGAAGTCTGTTCATCCACCGCGGTCTCCATGTGCTGGAATCAGCATCCAGGCTCGGCACCTATAGCGACGCAGAGCTTGACGTCATCATCGTGATCGCGGGCTGGCACGGACCACCATCGGAAGCGGCAGGTGCCAAGCGCGCAGTCGCGCTCACTCGAAGTTGGCTCCACCCTTCTCTTCTGGCGAAGGTCAAACGGCGGTGGCGATTCGGCCAGATGCCAACTGTCGCGGGGGTCATTCGCAGGCTGAAGCGCCTGGCAGGCGCTCTACCGGACTGAGCTACGCCCCGTTGTATATGGATTCGGCTAACAAAGATCGCCGTACGCGAAAGCGCGCGTCCACCGTGGGGTGGACGCGCGCTCTCACTACCTAGCGTACGTTGTACAGAGCCCAGCGATTACAGACGCAGCACCTCGACGTCGTCGCAATGGCCGGGGCCGGTCCTGCCCTCGTTGAAGGCGGTCAGCGCGTCGTTGAGCGTGCTGGTGACGCTGGGATCGAGGAAACCCGAGCCGACCGGCGGAACGATCAGGGCGCCGATGAGCAGATCGGCAGCGGTGATGTCGGCGGTCGTCCCAGGGTAGACGTTGAGCTTGGCGGCGATGAGCTGGTGCGCCAGGGAAATGAGGCCGTTTCCGGCAGGCGGTGTGTTCATGATGGACAGCAACTGAGCCTTGGTGTAGACAACCGTGCCCAGGGTCAGGCCCGTTGCGGTCGCGCCCGCCGGCCAGGCATCGGCCTGTCTCTTGGTGCCCGCATGGGTCTTCCAATAGCCCCAAGTGAAGGTGCAGCCCTCTGCTTCCTCGAAGGCGGTGGTGACCGACTTGACGACGTAGTCGTTGTCGGTCGTCGCGTTCCCCGGTGCCGCGAGGTACTTCTGGAATCGCAGCACGAGGTTTGCCGTCGCGAGGGGAAGGGGGGCGCCCGTGAGGGTGATGTTGTCGCCGGCATTGTTGACGCCGTTGCCGAATCCCGAGCTCAGGAGGGCATAGCCGGTGGTCCCATCGCCCAGGCCGGTGGTGGAGTACCAGATTTCCCAACCTTCCTGGGTCGATACGGTGGCGCTTCCCTGCACCGATCCCAAGTCAACCTGCGTGAGCGTCGAACCGGCCGCCAACACGCCGTTGAAATTCATGAACAGGGAGCCCTGGCCACCGTCGCCGACTTCATCGCCGTTGCACGCGCTGGTAAGGGCCAGACCCAGGCCCCGCTCGGTGGCGCCGACAGCAAGCTCAAGCCCCTTGCTGGTGAGCAGGGTGGTTGCGTTGCCGGTGGTGAGGTTAATGGAGCCGAAGGCGCCCTGCGAGACCAGCTTGCTCAGGCCCCAGCCCTGGCACCCAGCCGCGGTTCCGATGAGTGCGGTGAAATCCCAACCGGTAGTGGTGACGACCAGCGCCTGAATATCGAGTTGCGGCTTGTCGGACGGAGCCAACGGAGTCTGACCGCTCTCGCTGCATCCCGCTACGATGGCGAGAAGGAAAAGAGAGCTAGTGCCGGTGAGCCGGCGTGAACGTGACACGGACATGCGCATACCTCCGAAGGGAACGGGTGAGTCAGCCATAGGGCTCTGCGGCTGACCGGGACGCCAAATCTCCATGCATATCACATTCCTCGACACCCGACCTGAACGTAGCCTTCGGATTCGCACCCTAAATGACTATCAATCAATGCCTTACGCCGCTGGTCATGGTCCGCAGTATCCACCGCGAAACGGGTGTGGCCGCGAAACCGACCCACAGGTGTAGAACCTATAGCACACTTCATTGACGAGGCATAACGCTTCGTCGCGCACAGGTACCTCAGGAATCAGGGTGCTGCAAGACGTCGTTGGTGTGAATCGCCGGGAACACGCCGTGTCGGGAGGCGGAGTCGATGGGTTGCTGGGCGCTCAGAGAACCGCAGGCGACGAGAAGGACGCCGGGATTTGAACCGACGACTTCCTGCTTCCAAAGCAGGGGCTCTACCGGACTGAGTTACGCCCCGGACTCCCCGTAAGATCGCGACGCGGGCGGATCTTCGGACCTCCCAACGCAACGCGCCCCCCGGCGGGTGCCGGAGGGCGCGAAGGTTCGGCGCGACGACTCAGCTCACGGCTTCTGGCCGTGCGGCTGGTCGTAATGCATCTGCCAGTTACCCACGCTCAGTTTCTGGAATGAGACGTGGAGCGCCACGTTCACCAGGCTGCCCGGCTCGTAGATGGTCAATTCGACCGTGTCGTCCGTGCCCGGCTCCCCGGCGTCCTGGAACTTGAACGTGATGAACGAGTTCCCGACTCCGTCGAGCCGCCCGAACGCGGTGCCCTCGAAGGTGTCGATCGGCGCGACTGGTGGCGGCGGGGCGATAGCGGGGTCGTCGCTGCAGCTGGACTTGACGATCGGCTTGGCCAGGTGCCACTGGTGACCCTTCCAGTTGACCTCGAGGTTGTTCGAGAGCAGGATGTCGCAGTGCAGTGTCAGCCCAAAGGTGACGACTTCATCGTCGTCGCCGGTCGCCTTGACGCCGCCACCGGTCATCCGGCCTTCGAGGTTCTCGTCGGTGGTGAACGAGGTGGTCACTGACCTGACGGTGTAGTCGTTGTCATTCGTGATGCCCGCCAGGTCCGGAGCCTTTTCCAGCTTCAGCACCAGGCCGGCAGTCGGGAGGTCGATGACCACCGTCACATTGTCGAACGCATCGCCGCCGTAGGCGGTGGTCACGTCGGGGAAGGTGGCGCCGCCGTTGGTTGAAATCGAAATCTTGTACCCTTCGTTCACCTGGACGGAGCCAAGGTCAATGCTGGCCAGCGTCGAGCCTGCGGGGAGCACACCGTTGAAGTTGAGAAGAAGGGCGCCGGGACCTCCGTCGCCGACTTCGTCGCCATCTGCGGGGAATGTGCAGGTCGGACTGGCGCTGTGGCAGAGGCCGAGTCCGCGCTCGGTGTCACCCACTGGGAGGCTTCTGCCCTTGACCGTGATGTGCTGATTGGCGGCGCCGGTCGATGCGGCGATCGATCCGTTCCCCGCCAGCGAGATCGTTTCGGTGATGCCCAGATCCTCGGGATCGAGGACGCCCGGGATGATGGCCGCGAAGTCCCAGAGCGCGCTGGTCGTCAGGAAGGGCACGACCGACCCGCCCTGCTGCTTGAACGTGGGCGACACGGGGCTCTGGCCGCTCTCGCTGCAGGCCGCGAGCGTAGCGGCCAGGAGCAGAGCGGTGCAGCCGGCAAACAGCCGCGAACGAGACACGAACATATACATCCCTCCGATTCGAGTGGGTGGTTCAGGCATCGTGGTACCGCACTGATTCGAGTGTCGAAGAACGTTGCATATCATGTTCCTCGACAGCGTCATTCACAAAGGATACAAACTTGCAACTGTAAAGTATTGTACAACAATAGTTTAGCAAGTTCACCTACCTGCTTCTTCAGCCCACCTGGACCGCTTTTCGAGCCGGGCGCGTGCCACAGGTGTAGGACCGATCGCACGTTTTATTGACGATGCATAACGCTTCGTAGCGCGAAGGCACCTCAGGAATCAGGGTACTACGAGACCAGGAAGGCGGGAATTGGAGGGAGACTCAGGAAGGCCCTGCGCTGATGGCAGCCACCGCCGCACGTGCTCCGGTCACCAGATGGCCCACCTCGCTGTTGATGCTCACCAGCCGCATCCCTCTTCGGGCCCAGCTCGAGGTCATACCGACGTCATTGGTGTGAATGGCGGGAGTCACTCCGTGCGTGGCGCACGCCGCCATGGTGCGCTCGATGGCGGACACAAGCTTCGGATCCTCCATTTTGCCCGGCACGCCGAGGGCGAGGGATAAATCGGTCGGCCCGATCAGGAGGGCGTCCACTCCCTCGACCGCCGCAATCTCGTCGAGGCGCTCGACTGCCTCCGCGGTCTCGATCTGGACGATGAGAAAGGTCTCGCGATTGGACGCAGCGAGGGCGTCCGCCAGCGGGCCGGCCTTGAACGCGGTGTGCCCGCGCGCGAGCACCGCGCCCCGGCGGCCGAGCGGCGGATACTTCATGAACCGCACGCATTCCTCCACCTGGGCTCGCGTGGTGACCCGGGGCAGCATGATGCCCTGGGCGCCTCCGTCGAGCGCCTGCGCGACGTGCGAATAGGTGAGCTCGGGAATGCGGACGATCGGGGTGACGCCGGCGTCCCGCGCGGCACGGCTCAGGTCGGCGATGGTTTCCACCGAGAAGGGGCCGTGCTCGGTGTCGATCAGCACGAAGTCGAAACCGGCGTTCGCCAGCATGGTCATGACCGACGGCTGCCGGATTTCAACGAGCATTGTTCCGATGACCAGCTTGCCCTGGGCGAGGCGCTCACGGAGACGGTTGGGGGGAACGATGGAATCGGGCAATGTGGCTCCTTAGCCGATAGCTGATAGCAGTTCCTTGTATGCGCGCGCTCTGTGGCTCACCGCATCCTTCTCTTCCTCCGTCGCCTCCCCGAACGACTTCTGCAGATCATCGCTCCAGAAGAGCGGATCGTAGCCGAACCCCGACGTTCCGGCGGGGGCCTCGAGAATCCGCCCGGCACAGGCGCCCTCGAACGTCTCGGGAAAACCCTTCGGCTTCCGGTAGAGCACCAGCACACACCGGTATCGGGCGCGCCGCTTCTTCTCCGGTGCGCCGGAAAGCCGGCGCAGCAGCAACGCGTTGTTGGCCGCGGCGACTTCCTGCTCGGTGCCCTCCGCCCCGGCCCACCGCCGGGAGCGCACTCCCGGATCTCCCCCGAGGGCAAACACCTCGAGACCGCTGTCGTCGGCCAGCGTCGGCAGCCCGGTCTGTTTCGCGAAGTACTCCGCCTTGGCGCGGGCGTTGGCCGCGAAGGAATCGCCCAGCTCGAGACGGTCCTCCTCCTGCGAGTTCGCCACGCCGGCTTCATCGGGGAACACGACCTCGAATCCGCTCCCGGCGAGAAGCCGCCGGGCTTCCCGCTGCTTGCCGGCGCTCCGGGTGGCCACCAGGAGCTTCACCAGCCGAGCGCCTTCCGCTGCAGATCAAAGAGCACGGTGATGCCGCGATGCGCGCTGTCCACTACCTGGTCGAGCTCGGCCCGGGAAAAGGTCCCGTGCTCCCCGGTCCCCTGCACCTCCACGAAGGCATCAGGAGCGAGCATCACCACGTTGGCGTCCACGCCGGCGTCCTTGTCCTCGGCATACGCCAGATCGAGGAGGACGGCGCCGTCCACGATCCCGACCGACACCGCGGCGACCAGCGCGCCGAAGGGCGACGGCTGCCCGGTGCGATCCGCCACCCAGGTGCAGGCATCGGCGAGCGCCACGCAGCCGCCGGTGATGGCAGCGGTCCGCGTGCCGCCGTCGGCCTGGAGCACGTCGCAATCCACCCGGATGGTGTATTCCCCGAACGCCATCGTCTTCATCGCGGCGCGCAGCGAGCGCCCGATCAGGCGCTGGATTTCCTGGCTCCTCCCCCCGGGGCCATTGCGCTCCCGCGGGGTTCGCTCGAGGGTCGCGCGCGGCAGCATCGAGTACTCGGCGGTGACCCACCCCTCGCCCGAGCCTTTCTTGAAGGGGGGCGCTCCCGTCTCGACGCTGGCGGTGCAGTGCACCAGCGTCCCGCCGAATCGCACCAGGCAGGACCCTTCGGCGTACGGATTGGCGCCCCGCTCGAGGGCGACGGGACGCAGTTGATCGGCGGTTCGGCCGTCAGGTCGTGGCACGGCAGCGCTCCACGAGGGCGGTGGTAGAGTATCCGGCGACGAACGGGATGGCGACGACCAGGCCACCCGCCGCTTCGACTTCATCGGCGCCGACGATGGTCTCCCGGGTGTAGTCGCCTCCCTTCACGAGTACGTCGGGCGCGAGTGCCGTGATGAGGCCGAGCGGAGTCGGCGCGTCGAAGATAACCACGGCGTCGACCGCCGTGAGGGCGGCGAGGACGCGCGCCCGGGCCCGCTCCTCCGCAATGGGGCGGCCGCTACCGTTCGGGAGCGCGCGCACCGACCGGTCGGAATTGACCGCCACAAGGAGATGGCCGCCGAGCCCGCGGGCCGCCTCGAGGTACTCCACGTGCCCCGGATGCAGCAGATCGAAAACGCCGTTGGTGAAAACGAGAGACCCGGCAAGGGACTTCCGCCAGGCCAGTGCCGCGTCGAGGGACATCAGTTTCGCCGCGGTGGATGCCATTCCTAGAACTGACGGACTTCCGCGCTTGGCCGGAGTGTGATCTCCTTGTGCGTGAACGGCAGCACGAGCTCGACGGTGTACTGGCTCTGGATGATGATCACGGGGGGATGCTTGGTGCGCCGGATCTCGACGCGCTGCGCTTGGACGGGAAGGCCCAGGTCCTGCGCCACTCCCTTGAGATGCTGCCGGATCTGGTCGTCGGACTGGGTCGACGCGAACCGCGCGCTGGTCTCCATCTCGTCCTGGAACTTGTAGAAATCCCAGTACATCCTGCCGGCATCGAGGCCGTAGTAGAGAACCGCCATCAGGAGCATGATGGTGAAGAGGCAGCCCAGTGTGCTCGCGCCGTGGACGCTCCTGCTTCGCGCTACCATTGCGATTGTGCTCCGTCCACAATGTCGTTGATGAGCTTTTTCAGCGCTTCTTTCCGTCCATCGATTTCCCGGCCCGGATTGTATTCCCCCTGCACCAATAGCCCGCGTTTCTCCCAGAGGATCTTGTTCTCCTTCTGGTCCATGATCTGAACGTTGACCGTGATTTGCACCATCCGCTTGGTGACCTCGGTCACTCCGGTCGGAGTCTGTCCGGTAAAGGAGAGCGGTAGATCGGGATCGTAGCGCTGGATCGAGCCGGTCACAACGGCATCGGCCTGCGCCTCGCCCGCGGGACGCAATCCCAGCCTGCTCTCGACCGCTTCCCGCACCGCCCTGCTGATCTCCTGGGTGAGGGTCGGCTCGGGGGTCAGGTTGTCGAACGGCAGGACCGCGACCGTGCGTATCCCCGCCGGGAGGCCGCCCCCGGTGAACTTGTACAGGCATCCGCCCAAGAGGAGGGCGCTACCCAGGAGGAGCGGGACGAGTCCAGGTATCCGGCGCAAATGCATTCGCCTTTTGATTTTGAATGAAGGTGAGGTCGAGCTTGGCGGGACGCTCGGTCACCACCAGGCGCGAGCTCATCGGGAGGCCGTCCGCGCCGAATTTGGTCTCCACCCGGCCGATGCGCCTGCCACTCTGCCGGACCTCGGCGATCAAGCGGCCCATCGGCCCGGCCTCCCGAATGTACTCCACAGTATCCCCGGACGAGACAAATTGCCAAGCAGTCATAATGCCGTCTGCAACTTTTCGAACGGTGCTCCCCGGGAGGGGTGCGCGTGCAATTCCCAGCATCGCCCAGAAGAGGGGATAGTTGGGGACCAGCTTCCGGACATCCTCCTCCGGTTCGGTCCAGATTGCCGTATCACCGGTCACAAACGCCGCGGCGCGACCGCTGCCGAGCGGCCCCACCACATCGAAGCGGATGGAATCGGGAAGGGCCAGCCGGGCGCGGCCACGGCCTCCAGCAGCCCCCTGCTCGTCCTGGAAGCTCACCCGGAAGCGCATCTCCCGATTCTCGGCGGGACGGGTCGACACGGCCCACTGGGTGGCCTCCTCGACCGGCGCCGGCGCCAGACCAACCGGGATCGGAAGCGGTGCCAGACCCCCGCCACACCCGGCGGCCAGGATGGTGGCGCATGGCAAGATGCGGTGCCGGAGGCGTTCCATGGCATTCATGATAGCGGGGTCGGCCGGATCAAAAGAGCCGGACCGGATCTTGGGAGACGGGGAGGAGATCCTTCACATCGGGGGGGAGGCGCGACCATTGGAACTTCGCCCCGAGGACCATCATCGCTGTCTCTGCCGTGGCGACCAGGACGCCCCGTTCCGGGAGATCGAGCGCGTAGCCGAAGGTGACCCGGCGGGGCACGCATTCCCGAACCCAGCAGCGCACCCGGACGAGATCGTCGTAGCGGGCCGGTTGCCGATAGCGGATCCGGAGCTCGCCCACGGCGAGGCGCAGCCCGCGCCGTTCGAGGTCGGCGTAGGTCGTCCCGGTGCGACGGAAGTGATCGGTCCGCGCGATGTCGAGCCAGACGAGATAACGGGCGTGGTAGACCACACCCATCTGATCGGTCTCGCTGTAATTGACCCGGGCAAACGTCTCCGATACCAGCGGCAGCTCTCCGGTCATGGCCCTCGCTATCTTCGTCCGATGGCTATCGAACGCCTCGTCATCGTCGCGGACGCCCACCTCGGCGGCGCGTCCGCCGACGTGGAAGATGCCTTCATCGAGTTCCTCGACGCGGTGCCTTCGCTCGGCGACGGGCTGCTCGTCAACGGCGACCTGTTTGCCTTCTGGTTCGCCTACCGCCGCGCCATTCCGCGCGCCGGGGTCCGCGTGCTCTCACGCCTGGCGGCGCTGGCCCGCACCATTCCGGTCGCGATGACCGGCGGGAACCACGACCGCTGGGGCGACACTATCTGGGAGCGCGATCTCGGCATCCGGTTCAGCCCCGGTGAGCTCCGTCTTCAACTCGGCGGTGGGACCGCCCTCGCCGTGCACGGTGACGGGGTCGCCGAAGCGCGTTGGTCCGGACGCCTGATTCACAGGGTCTTCAAACATCCGGTCACCAGCGGTATCTACCGGTTGCTTCACCCCGACGTGGGATTCTGGCTGGTCGAGCGCTTTGCAGGCCGGCTGGCCGACTCGACGCGCGATCGCGCAGTGCTCGATGCCGCGGCGGCCCGACAGCGTACCTGGGCCGAAGAACGGCTCAAGCGCGCCCCCGACATAACGCTGCTCATCATGGGACATACCCACCGCCCCGCCCTCGCGGAAGTTTCTCCCGGGCGATGGTACGTCAACCCCGGCGCCTGGATGGACGGGCTCTGTTACGCAACCGCCACGAGCTCGTCGGTCGAGCTCAAGCGCTTTCGAGGGTAACCACCTCGACCCCTGTCAACAGCTCTCCAATTGGCGCGTGATTCACGGCAGACGGAAGGGGACGACCGCCTGCACCCCGATCCCGCGGGGTGCGGCGCGGATCTTCACGTCGGCGGGGAAGTCCTGAAGCTGGCTCCCCACGAACGCCTCGAGCCCCGAGAAGAGATGGTTGAACGCCAGGAGAATGAGCCAGTCCTGGCGCTCCTTTTTCTTGTCGATCACCCGGGAAGACGAATCGGAATAGGTTCGGCGCAGGTATTTCACCTCGCCATCGGCCTTGACCGCCATGCCCAGCGTGAGCCCTTCCCAGGCGACGAACAGCGCCGCGGTGAGCTTCCGGTCGAGCTTCGACTGGGCCCAGCCGGGGATGAGGAGGGAATGAAAGAAGGCGGGGAGGGGGCGAAGCTGGGGATTGGGAGCTGGGAGTTGGGGGTTGGGGCGTGCCGAGTCGGGCCGTGGCGCCGGGGCCTGGGCTGCAAGGCTTGCCCCAGTCCCCAACAACCCAACCCCCAACACCCAGCTGGCGGGAGCGTGTGGGAATCGAACCCACCGGAGCAGCCGAAGGCGTCTCCATCGCGGTTTTGAAGACCGGCCGGACCACCAGGCCCGATCCGCCCCCCTACTCCGGTAAGCGGTGAGCGGTGAGCAGTGAGCGGGGCGCTCCTCGATCGGCCCTTCCCGCTTACCGCTCACCGCTTACCGCTCACCTTTGACGGCAATGACTTCAATTTCCACCAGGACATTCCGCGGCAGCCCCGCCGCCGCGACGGTGCTCCGGGCCGGCCGGTGCGAGCCGAAGCGCCGGGCGTAGACCTCGTTCATCGCGGCAAAGTCGGACATCGTCTGGAGGAAGACGGTCGTCTTGACCACTCGGGAGAGATCGGCGCCCGCGGCGGAGAGGACCGCCCCCAGGTTGCTCAGCACCTGCTCGGTCTGCTCCACGATCCCTTCGGCCGCGATTTCCATCGTGGCGGGGTCGAGGGCGATCTGGCCGGCAGTGAAGATGAAATCGCCCACGGTCACGGCCTGGCTGTAAGGGCCGATCGCCTTGGGGGCATCGTTGGTGGCGACGAAGCTCAGTTTCATTAGAACAATCCCTCGATCCGTCCATCGGAATGGACCCGGATCGCCTCCGCGGCTGGGGTCTTGGAGAGGCCCGGCATGGTCATGATATCGCCGGCGAGCGCGACCACGAACCCCGCGCCTGCCGAAGGATAGACGTCCCGGATGGTGATGCGGAACCCGGTGGGCCGGCCGAGCTTGGTCGGGTCGTCGCTGAAGGAGTACTGGGTCTTGGCGATGCAGACCGGCGTGCCCCCGAGCCCCATCGCTTCGCACTGGGCGATCGACTTGTCCGCAATGGGGCTGTAGTCGACGCCGGCGGCCCCGTAGATCCCGGTCGCGATCGCTTCGATCTTGTGTTTGATCGGAAGTGCCGCGTCATAGAGCGGAGTGAATTTCGCCTTGCCCTCGCCGAGGACCGCAAGGATCTCTTTTGCCACCGCCTCGCCGCCTTCCCCGCCCGTTGCCCAGACGTCGCTCAACGCGGCGCGTACCCCCCACCCCTTGGCCGCGCTCAGCACGGCATCGAGCTCCTCCCGGGTGTCCGACACGAACCGGTTGATGGCGACAATCACCGGCAGACCGAACTTCTGCAGGTTTCGGACGTGCGCCTCGAGATTCGACATGCCGCGGGAGAGCGCCGCCACGTCCGGCGTGCCGAGCGCGTCCTTGCGCACCCCGCCGTGCATCTTGAGCGCGCGCACCGTCGCGACTACGACCGCCGCCTCGGGGTTGAGCCCGCCGAGCCGGCACTTGATGTCGAAGAACTTCTCGGCGCCGAGATCGGCACCGAAGCCGGCCTCGGTCATCACGATCTCGCCGAGCGAGAGCCCGAGCCGCGTCGCCATCAGCGAGTTGCAGCCGTGCGCGATGTTCCCAAAGGGACCGCCATGGACCAGGGCGGGGCCGCCCTCGAGCGTCTGGACCAGATTGGGGAGGATTGCGTCGCGCAGGAGCAGTGTCATCGCCCCCGACGCTTTGAGGTCGGCGGCGGTCACCGGCTTCTTGTCCCGGGTGAGCCCGACGATGATGCGGCCGAGCCGAGTCTCCAGGTCCTGCAGATCCGACGCCAGGCAGAGGATCGCCATGATTTCACTGCCGGGTACGATCACGAACCGGTCTTCGCGGGACGGTCCGCCGTTCAGCCCGCCGAGCCCGACGATGATCTGCCGGAGCGCGCGGTCGTTCATGTCGATGGTGCGGGGCCAGGAGATCCGGCGGCTGTCGAGACCGAGCGCGTTGCCGTGATGGACGTGGTTGTCCAGCATGGCGGAGAGGAGATTGTGCGCCGAGGTGATCGCGTGGAAATCGCCGGTGAAATGCAGGTTGATCTCGTCCATCGGGATCAGCTGCGCGTAGCCGCCTCCCGCCGCGCCGCCCTTCACGCCGAAGACGGGGCCGAGCGAGGGCTCCCGGATACAGACCACGGCCTTCTTTCCGAGGCGGCGGAGCGCCTGGCTCACGCCGACGGTCAGGGTCGATTTGCCCTCGCCGGCCGGTGTGGGGGTGATCCCCGTCACCAGAACGAGCTTGCCCTTGGGCTCCCGGGCGCGGATCGCCGCCATGGTGATCTTGGCCTTGCTGTGCCCATAAAGCAGGATCTCGTCGGGCCCGAGGCCCAGCTCGGCGGCCACCACGGCGATGGGTCGCGGTTTCGCCGCTTGCGCAATTTCGATGTCACTTGGCACCGTTGCCACGGTCAGACTCCTCGTTGAGGGAGCAACGCAGAGCGAAGCGGTAACTACTCGCTTTTCGCTATTCTGGCCCCGAACACCCGCGCGGCGTTGGCAGTCGTCATGGCACAGATCTCTTCGAATTCAACCCCTCGCACCGTTGCGATGCGCCTGGCCACTTCGTTGACGTACGCCGGCTCGTTCCGTCTCCCGCGGTGCGGAACCGGCGCCAGGTACGGCGCATCGGTCTCGACCAGCAGCCGCTCGGCGGGGATGCGCCGGATTGCGGCGTCGTCCGTCCAGCTCCGGAACGTGACCATGCCACTGAATGAGAAATAGTGGCCCAGGGCGAGCCCGGCCGCGAGCAGCGCGGGGCCGCTGCTCCAGGAATGCAGGATGGCGACGGTGCCGGGATGATTACCGAGGATGGCGGCGACATCGTCGTCGGCCTCCCGAGCGTGGATCACCGCCGGCTTTCCCGCGAGTCGCGCGAGCGTGAGCTGGGCCTCGAAGGCGCTCCGCTGCCGCTCGCGGGGCGAATGGTCGTAGTGGTAGTCGAGCCCCATCTCTCCGGCGGCCACGACGTGCGGATCCTCGAGCGCTTCGGCGAGCCACGCCGCCGTGCCGGCGTCCCACTCCGATGCGACGTGGGGGTGCACGCCCGCCGTGGCGGAAAGCCGCGCGTCGCCGACCGCGAGCGCGAGGGCACGGTCGGCCGCCTCCCGCGATTCTCCGATCACGACCAGATGTCCCACGCCCGCGGCGGCCGCTCGCGCAACCACCCCGGCGACATCCGCGGCAAACGCGGCGTCACCGAGGTGGCAGTGGGTATCGACCAGCACCGGGGTCAGATCAGCGAGCCGGCTGCGGCTTCCGTCCTCCCGGAGCCGGCGCCGGCTGGGCCAGGTGCCGGAGGCCCCGGGCATGCGCGCCCGGCCAGCGCTGCTCGATATACAGCAGCACCGGCGAGGCGATGTAGATCGATGAGAAGGTGCCGGTGAAGACGCCGAAGAACATGACCAGCGCGAAGGGGCGGATCACTTCGCCGCCGAAGATCGCGAGCGCGAACAGCGTGGAGAGCGTCGTCCCGTGGGTCAGGATGCTTCGCGGCAGGGTTTCGTTGACCGACCGGTTCAAAATGTCGTGGAACGACTCCTTGGGATGCTTCTTCAGGTTTTCACGGGCCCGATCGAAGATGATGATCGTATCGTTGAGCGAATACCCGACCATCGTGAGGATGCCCGCCACCACGACGAGGCTGACCTCGAGATTCATCACCGCGATGAAGCCCAGGGTCGCCAGGATGTCGTGCGCCGTCGCGGCGATGGCCGCCAGGCCGAAGCGCCATTCGAAGCGGTACGCCAGGTACGCGAGCACCGCGACGAAGGAGAGGAGGATCGCGAGGAACGCCCGCTGCCGGAGCTCGCCGCCCACCTTGGGACCGACCGCTTCGGTGCGGACCACATGGTAATTCCCCGCACCGAGCACTCCGTCGAGCGCCTGCTTCACTTTGGCGGCGGTGAGCTCGGTGTTGTTGGGGTCCGCGGCGCCCGCCGCTTCTGTGGCCCGGGCGCGGATCAGGAACTCCCGGGGCGACCCGAAGGGCTGGATCTCCGCCCCGCTGAGTCCCGCGGTGGCCAGCGCGTTCCGGATCTTCGCGTCATCCACCTGGGCCGAGGCCTGCACCTGCAGCAGCGTGCCGCCGGTGAATTCCACGCTGTACTTCACCCCGCGTCCCACCAGGAAAAGCAGGCCGATCGCGAGCATTGCCGCGGTGATGCCGTAGGCATACTTCCGGTACCCGATGAAGTCGTACCTGGCGTCCTTGAACCAGCGGATCTTGCCCACGCTCAGCGAGGTCATGTCCGGCTTCCGCCGGAGCCACAGCAGGTACATCGTCTTGCTGACGAAGATCGCAGTGAAGAGCGAGGCGAAAATGCCCATGATGAGCGTGATCGCGAAGCCCTTGACCGGTCCGGTGCCGAACTGGAAGAGGAACCATGCTGTGAGCACCGTCGCGAGGCTGGAGTCGATGATCGCCGGGAGGGCATGCTTGAAGCCTTCGTCCACCGCGAGACGGACGGTCTTGCCGCGGTCGAGCTCCTCCCGGATCCGCTCGAAAATCAGCACGTTCGCGTCCACCGCGATACCGACCGACAGGACCAGTCCCGCGAGGCCGGGCAAGGTGAGCGTGGCCCCGAAGATCGAGAGGCCTGCCAGCGTAAAGAGGAAGTAGAAGACGAGCGCCGCGACCGCCAGCGCGCCGCTCAGCGCGTAGTAGCCGAGCATGATGAGAATGACCAGCGCGGTGCCGACGATGCCGGCGACGATGCCGCCCTTGATCGAGTCCTTCCCGAGGCTCGCACCCACCTGGCGCTCCTCCACGATCTTGAGCGGCACCGGGAGCGCGCCGGCCCGGAGGGTGAGCGCCAGATCCTGGGCTTCCTGCAACGACCGATTGCCGAGGGTGATCTGCCCGCTCCGGTCGATCCGGCCCTGGATGACCGGGGGACGGCCCTGCACCCGGCGGTCGAGCACGATCGCCATGAAATCGCCGATGTGGCGCGCGGTCTCCCCGCCGAACTTTCTGCCTCCGGCGCGGTCCAGCTCGAACCGGACGATGGGGCCGTTGGTCAGCGGATCGATCGCGGCGGTGGCATCCACCAGATTCTCACCGCTGATGATCGGCTTCTCATCCACGGCATAGAGCAGCCGGTACTGGTTGACCCCGGCGCTGACCGGCGCACCGGACCAGAGGAATTCAATGTTCCGGGGCCACAGCGCCTTGACCTGCGGGATGTTCAGCAGGCTGTCCACCCGGGGAAATGAAGCTTCGGACACGACGAACTCGCCCAGCGACGCCTGGAGGCCCGCTGTCGCGGCCGGCTGGATCAGCGTGCTCAGCACGCCGCCGGTGATGTCGGTGGAATCGGTCGCCGCCTTGGCCGAATCGCCGCCCAGGAGCTGCTCGACCGCGGAGGGCGTCGCCCGAGTTCCCGCCGGGGCGTTCACGCCCAAGGTGCGGAGTGCCCGCTCGAAGGATGGCAGCGCCCGCTCCAGCGCGCCCGTCTTGTCGGTGATCCGGAACTCGAGAAACGCGCTCTTCTGCACGATGGATTTGGCCCGCGCCGGATCGGCAATCCCGGCGAGCTCGACCACGATCCGGTCATTCCCGACACGCTGGACCAGCGGCTCGCTCACGCCAAACTCGTCGACCCGCTTGCGCAGCACCTGCAGCGCTCTCTCAATATCGGCCTTCGGATTGGCGGAGACCTTGTTCGACTGGTCGAGCTCGAGGGCCAGGTGCATCCCGCCCCGGAGGTCGAGACCCAGCTTGATCGGCACCCGGGTCATCGAGGTGTCGCGCATCACGCCGTCGGCCCGCCGCTCCCGGACGGTGATGTCGCGCGGGAAAAGATAGAAGATCGAGGCGGCGACCAGCACCGCGATCAGGATCAGCCGGTTTCGAATCGTTCCGAACATTGCTGGCTCATCGCGTCCCGGTCGGACGCGCCGTTGAGGTCCACGGGCCGTGGGCGAGAATCGCCAGGGCCTGTTCCCGGTCCTGCCCGAGCTGCGCGCGGAGCGCATCGAGGGAAGGAAATTTTTGGATATCCCGCAGCCGCTTGACCCACTCGATCCGCACAATGCGGCCGTAGAGGTCTTGGTCTACGCCGAAGAGATGCGCTTCGAGAGACCGGGTCGCGTCGCCCACCGTGGGCCGGGGCCCCTGGTTGAGCATCGCGCCGGCGGTCCCCCCGCCCCATTCGACCCGCGCCGCCCACACGCCGTCGGGCGGGAGCGCCTTGCCGGCGAGCGCGCCTTCGAGGTTGATCGTCGGCATGCCGATCGTCCGCCCGCGTCCCGCCCCCGGCACCACCCGCGCGGTGATGCGATACGGCCGGCCCAGCCAGGCTTCGACTCGCTCCAGCTCCCCCGCGGCGAGGGCGCTCCGAATTCTGGTGCTCGAGATCGGCTCACCCTTCCGGTCGCCCAGCGGCGGGACAACCGTCACACCGAATCCGAGCCGCTCACCCAGCGCGGGAAGACTCAGCCGGTCGCCGCCGCGGCCGTGGCCGAAACTATTGTCCTGGCCGAGCACCAGCTCCCGCATGTCGCACCGCGTCCGAAGTACATCCCGGACGAATTCCTCCGCGCTCATCGCGGCGAGGCCGCGATCAAAGCGCAGGATCATCGCATAATCCAGCCCGAGCTCGGCCAGCAGCTCCGTCCGCTCCGGCCCCACCGTGAGCCGGGGCGGCGAGCCTTCGCGGTCGAGGACCCACCCTGGGTGGGGCTCGAAGGTCACCAGCACCGCGGCCCGGCCGCTCCCGCGGGCGCGGCGAAGCAACTCTTCCACCACCGCCCGGTGCCCGAGGTGCATCCCGTCAAAAGAGCCGACGGTCACCACGCTGCCCTCACGGAGTGGAGGCAGCTCCGTGGTCACGCGTCCTCCTCCGGCGGGAGCACCACCGCGGGGTGCCAGCCGATCGGCACCGCGCGCCCAACGGCCACCAGCCTTCCCTCGTCGAGGAGCGCCGCCTCTCCCTCGGTCGGGCCGGGCCGGGCCACATCCCGGCCGACCCTCACCGCCGGCAGCTCATCGGCGCTGAGCGGCACCTCGGGCAGCCCGGCGAGGAGCGCGAGGGGCGGGAGGAGCGCTTCCCGCCCGGTGAGATTCGCCAGCGGGGCCGCGTCACCCACGCTCCAGGGACCGATCCGCTCCCGTCGCAGGCCGTCGGTGCAGGCACCCGTTCCGAGCAATTCACCGAGATCGCGGGCGAGCGCCCGGATGTAGGTCCCCGCGCTCACCTCCGCCTCGATGGTCACGAGCGGCGCCTCGTATGCCAGGAGACGCAGCTGCGAGACGGTCACTTCCGCAGGCGCCGGCTCCGGCTTGGCGCCGCGTCGCGCCAGACGATGGCTCCGCTCGCCGTCCACCCGCCGCGCCGAGTAGGCGGGAGGGCGCTGAAGCTGGGTGCCGCGAAGCCGGTCAAGCGCCTCTTCCACTTCGGCGACCGACGGCCACTCCCGGGGCGCACACTCGGCGATCGTGGCTCCGGTCCTGTCATCGGTGTCGGTCGTCCGGCCCAGCCGGATCACCGCGCGGTACGTCTTCGAATGCCGCTCCACCCAGCGCGCGAGGCGGGTCGCCCCGCCGAAGACGAGGATGAGGAGACCGGTCGCGAATGGGTCAAGCGTTCCGGTGTGACCCACCGCGCGGGTGCGAAAGAGCCGCCGGGCGCGGGCCACCACATCGTGCGAGGTCGGGCCCTCCGGCTTGTCCACGAGCAGCGCCCCGATCAGTCCTCCCCCTCCCGCTTCAGATCCGCCAGCACGGCGTTGATCCGCGTCGCGTGCTCGAGTCCGCGGTCGAGTTCGAAGTGGAGCTCGGGAATGGTGCGGGTTGAGAGCTCCTTCGCGACCCTGGTCCGGAGAAATCCCGCGGCGCTGCGCAATCCTTCCAGCGCCCGTTCCCCCTTCCCCTCTTCCCCTGTTCCCCCTTCCCCCTTCCCCGCTTCCCCCTTCCCCGCTTCCCCATTCACCATGACGTACACCTTCGCGTGGGAGAGATCGCCGCTGACATCCACCCGCGTGAGCGTTACCAGCCCGACGCGGGGGTCGCGAATCTCGCGAGCGAGCGCCTCCGCCAGCACCTGACGGACGATCTCGGCGACCTGTCCGGGCCGGCGTTTCGGGCTCTTGCCCATGGCGCCCGCCTCAGATCGCCGCGCTGGCGGCGGGCTGCAGTGTCCGCTTGATCTCCTCGATCCGGAACGCTTCAATCCGGTCGCCGACCTTGAGGTCGTTGAAGTTCTCCACCCCGATACCGCACTCCAGGCCTTCGCGCACTTCCTTCACGTCGTCCTTGAACCGCTTGAGGCTTGAGATCGCGCCGGTGTAGATCAGCGTGCCGTCGCGCACCACCCGCACCTTTGCGGTGCGCGCGATGGTGCCGGTGCGCACCGTGCAGCCGGCGATCGTGCCGACCTTGCTCACCTTGAAGACCTGCAGCACTTCGGCATCGCCGAGCACCGATTCGCGCTGTTCGGGCTTGAGCAGCCCCTCCAGCGCCGCGCGCACGTCTTCCACCGCTTCGTAAATGATGCGGTAGGTGCGCACGTCCACGCCTTCGCGCTCGGCGGTGGTCCGGGCGTTGGCATCGGGCCGGACGTGGAAGCCGAGAATGATGGCCCCCGACGCCTTGCCGAGCATGACGTCGCTCTCGGTGATCGCGCCGACGCCGCGGTGCACGACCTCGACCCGCACTTCGGCGGTGCTGAGCTGCGCCAGTGCGTCGGCGAGTGCTTCCGCCGGACCGCCCTGATCGGCCTTGATGATGATCTTGAGCTGGGTGACCTGGCCTTCCTTGAGAGCCCGGCTGAAGTCTTCCAGGGTGCCGCCCCGCGCGCCGCGGCGGTTCTGCGCTTCGCGCTCGAGCCGCTGCCGCTTCTGCGCGATCTCCCGCGCCTCGTTCGCATCGGCCACGACGAGGAAGGTGTCGCCCGCCGCCGGCACGCCTTCGAAGCCGAGAATCTGCACCGGCATCGACGGGCCGACGACCTTGATCGGCTTGCCGCGCTCGTCGCTCATCGCACGGACGCGGCCGGAAAACTTGCCGCAGATGAAGTTGTCGCCCTGGCGGAGGGTGCCCCGCTGGACCAGCACGGTCGCCAGCGGCCCCTTGCCCGAATCGAGTGTCGCCTCCAGCACCGTCCCGTGGGCCGAACCCGCGGCGTTGGCCTTGAGATCGAGCAGCTCGGCCTGCAACAGCACCTTCTCCAGGAGCTCGTCGATGCCG
Organism: uncultured Gemmatimonas sp.; assembly: GCA_964535105.1. Lineage (GTDB taxonomy): Bacteria > Gemmatimonadota > Gemmatimonadetes > Gemmatimonadales > GWC2-71-9 > JABFSM01. Next base: position 294 of record CAZHSO010000045.1, on the reverse strand, counting down.
GTGCCTTTCTTGGCCGAGATCTGGGTCGAGAGAATGTTGCCGCCGAACTCCTCCAGCACGACGTTGTGCTGCAGGAGATCCTGCTTGACCTTCGGCACGTTGGCGGTCGGGAGATCGATCTTGTTGATGGCCACTACCAGCGGCACCCCGGCGTTCTTCGCGTGGCTGATGGCCTCGACGGTCTGGGGCATGACCTGGTCGTCGGCCGCAATGACGAGGACGACGATGTCGGTGACCTGGGCGCCGCGGGCGCGCATGGCGGTGAACGCCTCGTGGCCCGGCGTATCGAGGAAG
>CAZHSO010000044.1:0-29406 GCA_964535105.1 uncultured Gemmatimonas sp. | reverse complement strand
ACCGCTCACCGCTCACCGCTCACCGCTCACCGCTTACTGCTCACCGCTTACCGTCTCCTCAGCCAATCCGCCGGATCCAAGGCGATCTGGTTTTCCCCCCTGATCTCGAAATACAGGTGCGGTCCCTGGTCGGTGTTGCTGCCGCCCACGGTGCCGACCGATTCACCCTTCTGGACCGTCTCCCCGACCGCGACCGCCGACGTTCCCAGCTGCATGTACAGCGAGAAATACCCGTTGCCGTGCGCCAACACCACGGTGAGTCCGTAGGTTCCCAGTCGCTGCACCAGCGCCACATGTCCCGATGACACCGCCCTTACCGCAGTCCCCGCCGGCGCGGCGATGCCGATCCCGTTGCGCCGGATGACAGCACCGCTGGGCAGCGTGTCCCGCCCGAACCGGAACAGGATCCTCCCCGAGACCGGCCAGTCGAGGGAGCCGAGATCGGCGGTGGTCAGATCGCCGGCGCCCGGAGCGCTGGGACGCGCCACTCCAGGGCGGGGCGCCCGGCGCGCTCGCTCCAGCCCGGCCAGCACTTCGTTGAGCCGGGCCTCGTCGCGTTCCAGCACGGAGATCCGCTGCCGGGTCGTTTCGCTCGACTTGCGCAGCCGCCCGAGCTTGGCCGACCGCTCCTCGGCGAGCGCTTGGTAACTCTTGAGCTCGCTGGCGCGCTCTTCGCGCCGGCGATCGAGATCTTCCCGCACGTTGACCAGCTCGCCCCGCTGTTGCCGGTTCCGGGTCTCCAGACGGCCGATGTCGTTGACCAGCGAGCGGTCTTGCCGGTTCTGGAGATAGAGATACTTGTAGCGGGAGAGCAGGTCGCTGAACGATTCGGCGGTGAGGAGCGCCTGGAAGGTGTAGAGCCGGCCGCGCTTGTAGATGTCCACCAGCCGGCGCTCCAGCACCGCGCGCCGGTCGGCGAGGTTGTCCTGCGCGAACGCCAGCTCCTGGCTCGAATTGAGGAGCTGGTCTCCTAACCCGCGCATCTGGCGCTCCAGCTCGTTGACCAGGCGGTTGGTGACTTCCCGCTGCCGCTCGATGTTGCGGAGCTCGGCCCCCGCATCCCGCACCTGGCTCTCCAGCTGCTGCTGCTCCCGCCGCAGGCGGTCTCGCTCGGCGCGGATATCTTCCAGCCGGCGGCGCGCGGCTTCGAAGTCGGGTTGCGGAGTTTGAGCTTGTAGCGAGGCAGTCCCCAACCCCCAACTCCCAACTCCCAATCCCCCAACGAGGAGGAGCGCTCGGAGCCTAAACATGCCGCAAATGCCGCCCGACGCTCAGCAGACTGCCCATGAGGCCAATCAAGGTTCCAAACAGCACGATCAGCCCCAGATGCACCGATTCGAAGAAGACCAGGCTGGTGCCCAGCTCGTCGGTGCTCTTTCGGAAAAGTGCGAAGCTGGCCCAGCACATGATCACGGCGAGGATGCCGCCCAATACACCCTTGATCGCCCCCTCGATGAGGAAAGGACCCCGAATGTACGTATTGGTCGCGCCGACGAGGCGCATGATGGAGATCTCGCCGGCGCGCTGCAGCACGGTGATTCGGATCGTCACCCCGATGATCACGATCGCCACGACGGCAAAAGCCAGCCCGATCACCAGACCGATGACCCCCGCCATGTCGCGGAGACGGTCGAGGCGCTCCACCCAGTCGCGCCCGTAGCGCACGTCGTCCACGAAGGAAAAGGCGCGGAGCCGCTCGGCGACGCGCTGCGCGCTGGTCGCGTCGCGGAACTCCGGCTTGAGCCGGATCTCGATCGACGCGGGCAGAGGATTGGTCTCCAGGTCACGGTACGCCTCCTGGAACTCGACCAGCTCGTTGCGGGCGCGGTCGAGCGCCTGCTCCGCGCTCACGTAGCGGACCTCCAGCACCTCGGGAAACGCCTGGATATCCTGGCTCGCCGCCGTCACCGCTTCGGTGGGGGTTCCGCGGAGCACGAAGGCCACCACCTCGACCCGCTCGGCGATCCCCTGCAGCGTCTGGCGGAAATTCAGCGCCACCAGTCCGAAGAGACCTATGGTGAAGAGCGAAAAGCCGATCGAGGCGATCGAGAGCGCAGAGAGGAGCGGGGTGCGGCGAAAGGTGCGGAGCGCTTCCCGCCCCAGGCCGGGGAGCCTCATGCCGGAGCCTCCGACGCCGCTTCGAGGCCGGAATCGTAGACGATCGCACCGCCCTTGAGCTCGATCACCCGGTAGCCCTTGTCCCGGACCAGCGCGAGGTTGTGGGTCGCCATGACGACGACGGTGCCGCCGCCGTTGATCTGCTGGAGGAGCTGGAAGATTCCGCGGGCCGCACGCTCATCGAGGTTTCCGGTGGGCTCGTCGGCGATCAGCACCGGCGGATCGTTGACCAGCGCCCGGGCGATCGCGACCCGCTGCTGCTCGCCTCCCGAGAGCTCTTTCGGATACACCTTGGCCTTGGAGGCGAGCCCGACCTGGGTGAGCACCCGGATCACCCGGCCCGGAATCGATTCCCGGCGCGCCCCGGTCACCTCCAGCGCGAAGCCGACGTTCTCCTCGATGGTGCGGTACTCCAGCAGCCGGAAATCCTGGAAGACGATGCCGAGCTTGCGGCGGAGCCGGGGGACATCCTTGGGCGTGAGCTTGCCGAGCGGAAATCCGGAGACCCGCACGTCGCCCGATGTCGGTTTCTGCTCGCCTATGATGAGCGAGAGAATAGACGACTTCCCCGCGCCGGAGTGGCCGGTGAGGAAGATGAATTGCCCCTTCGGAATGTGGAACGAGACGTCGCGGAGCCCCTGCACCCCATTGGGGTAGGTCTTGGAGACGTGGGAGAATCGGATCACGAAGTCAAATGTACATTGAGTGAGGAGTGAGGGGCTGCGCTCCCTGCTGCTTGGCCGGTGGGCCCACAGATTTCACAGATTCCGCAGACGCGCTGCTACAAATCAGTGTCATCGGTGCAAATCTGTGGGCGACCGGTCCAGACACGTCATCGGCGGCTCTCGAGGCCGTTCGTTCTCAATCCTCTCTCCTAGCGGCTAAGCGCCTGTTCCAAATCGGCGATGAGGTCTTCGGCATCCTCGATGCCGCAGGAGAGTCGCACGAAGCCCTCCCCGATCCCCGCCGCGACGAGCGCCTCGGCGCTGTGCCCCTTGTGCGACGTCAGCCTCGGCTCGGAGACGAGGCTTTCCACTCCGGCCAGACTCGGCGCATGCACGAACAGCCGGAGCCGCTTCAGGAATCGCTCCGTGGCCGCGGTCCCGCCCTTGATCGTCGCGCCCACCATTCCGCCGAATCCGTCGAGGGTGCGGGCGGCGATCTCATGGTCGGGATGCGACACCAGTCCGGGGTAGGAGACCGAAGCGACGCGCGGATGCCCGGCGAGAAAGGTTCCCACCGCGAGCCCGTTGGCGTTGTGACGCGACATGCGGATGGCGAGCGTCTTCATCCCCCGCTCCAGCAGCCAGGCGGCGTGCGGATCGATGGCGGGGCCCCAGACGCGCATCAGCCGGGCGATTTCCTCGATGACCGAGCGGGTCCCCGCGATAGCGCCGGCGATGATGTCGCTGTGCCCGTTGAGATACTTGGTGGCGCTGGTGATGACGACATCGGCGCCGTGCTCCAGCGGGCGGAAGTTGATGGGGCTCGCGAAGGTGGAGTCCACCAGCAGGGCGACACCGAACTCCTTGGCGATCCCCGCCATCGGCGCGAGATCCAGCACCCGGATGGTCGGATTGACCGGCGATTCGATGAACATCGCCCGGGTGTTCTTCCTGATCGACTTGCGCCAGACTCGGGGCGTCGTCGGATCGACGTAGGTGACGGTGATCCCGAGGCGGCCGAACTCTTCGTCGAAGAGTTTCTGGGTGCCGCCGTAGATCCAGCGGCTGGCCAGAAGGTGATCGCCGGGGCGGAGTACCGCGAGATGCGCCAGCGCGGTCGCGGCCATCCCGCTCGCCACGAAGAGTGAATCCTCCGCGCCTTCGAGAAGCGCGTACTTCCGCGCGAGGCTCTGCTGGTTCGGGTTGTTGCCGTACCTGGTGTAGAGGATCTCGCGCTCGGATCCGACGGCGTTGACGAAGGTGGAAGACTGCATGATCGGCGCGACCACCGGCTCGTTTTCCCGGTGGAGCGCAGGGAGGCCGTGGACGGAGACGGTCGAACGGCCGAGCCTGGGGGCGCTCATATCAGGCTGAGGGGGCGATACGTCCCGCCGGCGGCCTGGATCAGGCGGCGGAGCGCCAGCGACTGCAGCGCATCGGCGGCACGCTCCACCGTCCAGGTCAGCGCATCGGCGAGCCGGTTTGCGTCGCCCGCGCCGAGCCGCTGGATGGTCTGGAAGGCGGTGACGGCGTCGGGGGTGGCGACGCCGAGCACGCGGGGCGTGGCCTCTCCCTCGGTGAGGGCGGCGACGGAGAGCCCGTGCCGCTCCAGCACGTGGTCGATTGCGTCGAGGTGGCTGTCGGTGATGCCGGAGAGGACCACGTAGTGCTCGTCCTCATCCGCCACCCGGAGCAGCAGCTTGGCAACGACCTCGTCGGCGCAACTGAAGTCGAGCAGCCCCACCGCGGTGAAGTCGAGCTGGGTGGTCCGATGGGTCGCCCCCGCGATGGTCCGCTCGATCCGGTCCCGCAATGCGGCACCGGTCGAACGGGTGACCATATCGGAATAGGGGGTGGCGACGGTCTCGCGAAGCAGTGGGGCCAGGTCAATTCGCTGCATCATCGCGTGATGGCCTCCTGGGCTGGAATGGTGATCTGGACTTGGGAGCCCGGGAAGAATGGGAGATGCTCGGCCAGGGGCACATCATCGTCCCAGGGGGGCACCACGGCCAACCGCGCCGTGCCGCTCCGGACCGAGATCTTCCCCTGCCACCGTCCAAGGTAACGACGAATGCCCGCTAATCCTTGCCCCCGGCCCGGATCGCGGAAACGGCTCACGTTGTGCAGCAGCGCCAGCTCGAGGGCGGCGCCGTCGCCCCACCGGTCGCCCACTTTCTTGGCCTCGGTCGGCTCCAGCGAGCGCCGGAAGCCGATCCCCGAGTCGCTCACCGCGATCACCACGACCTTCCGCCCCAGCCGTTTGCGCCAGTTGTAGGTCTGCACCGCCACCCAGCCCCCGGTGCCGGCGTGCTCCACGATATTCTGGCATGCCTCCGACAGCGCCATGGCAAACCCCATCGTGGCCTTGGGCTCGAGGTTGAGCTCGGAGGAGAGGATACGCTGGGCGCGCTCCTGGATCCGGCCCACGACGTGATGCACGTCCTCCGCGGCCCGCACCGGTGTCACGGGGAGGAGGACATCGGAGGGCGCGTCGCTGTTTTTTCGGGGCAGCTTCCCCACCAGCTCGAAGCATTCGGCGGCGGCGAGAAAGAAACCGGCCCGGCCCCAGTAACTCCGCACGTCTTCGCTGTCCGGCACGGTGAGGCGCGGGGTGGGGAGACCGGCCTCCGCCATCGCCTGACCCAGCGTGAGGATCGCGGTGAGCCCGTACGGCGAGGCCCAGTGCGTGGCCCGGGCGTCGAGCAGAATCCCCTCGGTCGGCGGCCAGTCGCCGATGCCCTGGGCGAGGGTGTCCACCGTGCGGTCGTCGAGCGAGCTCGGGACGGTGACGACCCGCATCAGGGCGCCACCAGCTCGCCGCGGAGATGCTGCGCCAGCCCTGAGGCGCCGCGAAAGGTCACGTTGCGCGCGCCGGCCCGGTTTCCCGCCGCGATCGCGGATGGGAGCGACTCCCCGGCAAGGAGGCGGGCAAAGACCGCGGCGCCGAAGACGTCGCCACAGCCGGTGGGGTCGGTGGCGTCGGAAATGCTCTCGGTGGGGATGAGGGCGGTGGAGATAGGGCGGGAGGGCGGGAGGGCGGGATCGGAGGCGACGACCCCCCTGCCGCCCAACCGCCCTGCCGCCCAATCACCCGCCGCCACATACACTGCACCCCTCGGTCCCAGCGTCACGATCAACGCCGACGCCCCCGCGCCGAGCATCCCGGCCGCGAGCGACATCGGATCGGGTCCGAGCTGATTCATCTCATCCTCGTTCACCTGGATCACGTCGAAGCAGCCGAACCAGCTTGGCGCGTTGGGCAGGGGCTGCAGCACTCGCACCCCGTCCCCCTGCATGCCCAGCAGCAGCGAATGGAGATCTCCATAGATCGGTCCCGCAAACCCGCGACGGAGCGACTCGGCCGTGCCGAGGCACAGCTCGAAGCCGGAGAGGAAATTCACATAGAGGGCATCGAGATCGCGCACCATGGGACCGAGCTCGGACCAGTTCCAGGCCGGCACCCCGCCCGCCATGCGCTCGCAGCGCCGCTCCGCCGATTGATAGTAGAGCACAACACGGTTGTTCGGGACCGGCACTTCGATGCAGCGCGCGCCGGGCGCGAGGCGCTTGAGCGTCGCCAGGAATTCGCGCGCCTGGTCGGCCAGGTCGAACCCCACCTTGATCAGGGGCACGATCTCCCAATTTTCGGGGAGGTGCGCGTCGAGACCGGCGAGCGCGTAGGCGATGCCGCCCCACTCCTCGACCACGCCCGCCGCGGGATCGCGGCCGTGGATCTCGTCCCACACCAACGAGCCGATGACCCCGACTTTAGGCATGCTGATCGATCCAGGCGCGGGCCGCGCCGACCACTCCCGCGGTGCCGGGCAGCGCGCCCGGCACGATGCGGCAGGCTTCGACGGCCGGCTTGAAGGCCCGGCGCATCACCTCGCGCCGAAGGGGAACAAAGAGGTGGTCGCCCGCCTGGGTGACGCCGCCGCAGATGACCACCACCTCGGGATTCATGATGTTCAGCATGTTGGCGATGCCCACGCCGAGGTAGCGTGCGGTGTCACGCACCAGCTCGTCGGCGAGGGCATCGCCCCGGGCGGCGGCGTCGAAAACCGTTTGCGCCGTAATCGCCGCCGGATCGTTGCCCGCCATGCCCAGGATCTCGGACACCGCGCCGGCCTCGATCGCTTCGCAGGCGCGCCGGGCGATCGCGGGGCCCGAGGCGTATGCCTCGAGGCACCCGTCGTTGCCGCACCCGCAGCGCCGCCCATTGACGTCGATGGTGATGTGTCCGATCTCCGCCGCCGCGTCCGAGGCGCCGTGGACCAGCTTCCCGTCCACCACGATGCCGCCGCCGATTCCGGTGCCGATGGTGAAGCAGACCGCGTTGCTCGCGCCTTTCGCCGCGCCGACCCAGTGCTCTCCGAGCATGGCGCAGTTCGCGTCGTTGTCGAGCGCGGCGCGGAGGCCGAGGGCGTCGCCGATACGGTCCCGCACCGGCATGTTCGTCCAGCGAAGATTCGGAGTGAAGATCACAAGCCCGCGCTTCCGGTCGAGCGGGCCGGGCGAGCCGATCCCGACGCCGAGGATCGTCGCCCCGGCGTCTTCCTTCTTCGTCGCGGTGATCGTCTCGCCGGCCATGCGCACGATCCGCTCGAGCACGATGTCGGGGCCATCGGGCACGCCGGTCGGCTCGGAGCGGAGGCCGAGCACACGGGTGCCGTCCTCCGTCACCGCGCCGACGACGAGGTTGGTTCCGCCGATGTCGACACCAAGTACGTATTTCAAGCGAGCTCCCATGGTATGGGGAAGGGGGAAAACATGGGGAAGGGGGAAGGGGACAGATCGCGCCCCCTACCTTACCTCCCTTTCCCCACTCCCCGTTCCCCCTTCCCCCTATCCCCTTTCCCCTTCCCCCTTCCCCCTTCCCCCTTCACCACTTCCAATACCTCCTCCACACCAAGATCCTGCATACACCGATGGTGCCCCAGCGGGCACACCGACGGCCCATGCGACGAGCAGGGCCTGCACGCGAGCCCCGCCAGCTCGACGATCCGGTCTGCCTCGCCCCTCGGACCGAAGCCGAACGCCGGAATCGTGGGACCGAAGATCGCCACGACCCGTGTTCCGACCGCCGAGGCGAGATGCAGCGGGGCCGAGTCGTTGGTCACCAGGAGCGAGGCCCGCGCGAGCAGCGCCGCCGAGGCGCGAAGCGGGAGGGCGCCCGCCGCCACATGGATCCGTCCCGGCGCCGACTGCGCGACGCTCTCCGCCAGCGCCCTGTCCTCGGGGCCGCCCACGACCACGACCGGGTGCTCGAGCCGTGAGACGAGCTCCGCATAACCCGGCCACAGCTTGGTGCCCCAGATGGAGCCCGGCGCCACGGCGATGAACGGCTCCGGCACCCGATGCGCCTCGAGCCACGCTGCGGCCTGCGCCCGGTCCTCATCGGTGAGTCCGAGCGAGAGCCTCGCGCTGACCCCACTTGGTGGCTCGGCGAGCGCCAGGATCCGCTCCGCCTCGTGTCCCGCACCAGGCCGCGGGACCAGACGGGTGTACGTAAATGCCCCCGGGCTCCCCGCAAATCCGATCCGTTCCAGAATCCGGGCGGCCAACGCGAGCGCCGCCGAGCGCAGCGAGCGATGGGGGAGATACGCGCGCACATACCCCTGTCTGCGGAGCTCGCCCGCTTTTTTCAGAAATCCGCCGATGCCCCGCTCGGCGCCACGCTTGTCGTACACCAGCACCCGTCTCACCGCGGGGTGCGTCTCCAGCAGCGCCGCCGCCGCGCGGGTGGTAACCACGTCCACCGGGCCGTGCCGCTCCGCCAAATACGAGAGGAGGCCGGTGGTAAGGACGACGTCGCCCAGGAAAGCCGTCTGGACGACGAGCGTGCCCCCGCGCGGTGTGTCCCGCTCACCGCTCACCGCTTACCGCTCACCGTCAGTCGACCTGCAGGACTGCCAAAAACGCTTCCTGCGGAATTTCCACCGCGCCCACCAGCTTCATCCGCTTCTTGCCCTCCTTCTGCTTCTCCAGAAGCTTCCGCTTCCGGGTAACGTCGCCGCCGTAGCACTTGGCCAGCACGTCCTTCCGGAGCGCGGAAATCGTCTCCCTGGCGATGATCTTCTGGCCGATCGCCGCCTGTACGATGACCTGGAAGAGCTGGCGCGGAATCAGCTCCTTGAGCTTCTCCGCCACCTTGCGGCCCCATTCGTAGGCTTTGTCGCGATGGATGATGACGCTGAAGGCGTCAATCTGTTCGTTGTTGATGAGCATGTCCAGCTTCACCAGCTCGCTCGCGCGGTAGCCGCCGAGCTCGTAGTCGAGCGATGCGTAGCCGCGGGAGAGCGACTTGAGCCGGTCGTAGAAATCGAGCACGATTTCGCCGAGCGGAAACTCCCAGTGGAACTCGACGCGCTCGGTGTCGAGGTAATGCATCCCGTTGTACACCCCGCGCCGGTCCTGGCCGAGCTTCATGATGCCGCCGATGTACTCGGCCGGCGACATGATCCGCGCCTCGACGAACGGCTCCTCGATCCGGTCGATGTTGGCGGGGTCGGGCATGTGCGAGGGATTCTCCACCAGCTGCATCTCGCCGTCGGTCCGGTAGACGTGGTACTCCACCGTAGGGACGGTGGTGATCAGGTCGAGATCGAATTCGCGCTCCAGCCGCTCCTGGACGATCTCCATGTGGAGGAGGCCGAGGAATCCGCAGCGGAAGCCGAAGCCGAGCGCGGTGGAGGTCTCCGGCTCGTAGTGGAGCGAGGCGTCGTTGAGCTGCAGCCGCTCCAGCGCGTCGCGCAGAGACTCGTACTGGTCGGTGGTCGTGGGGTAGATGCCGGCGAAGACCATCGGCTTGACGTCGCGATACCCCGGGAGAAGATGCGTGGCGGGACGGCTGTCGTCGAGGATGGTGTCGCCCGCGCGCGCGTCTCGGACGCCGCGCAGACTGGCCACCAGGTAGCCGACCTCTCCCGCCGAGAGCGCGTCGCACTCCCGTTGACCCAGTTGCAGGATGCCGACCTCGTCCACCTGGTAGGAATCCTCGGGGTGGGAGCCGAAGCGGATTTCCATGCCCTTGCGCACTTCGCCGTCCACCACGCGCACGCTGGGCACCGCGCCGCGGTAGCGGTCGAAGTGACAGTCGAAGACCAGCGCCCGGAGCGGTGCGTCGGCGTCGCCCCGCGGCGGCGGAACCCGGGCGACGATCGCCTCCAGCAGCTCCGGCACCCCGATGCCTTCCTTGGCGGAGACCGCCAGGATCTCCTCGCGCCTGGCGCCGATGAGATCCATCACCTCCTGCGCCCGCTTTTCCGGCTCGGCGCCGGGAAGATCGATCTTGTTGAGGACCGGGATGATCTCGAGGCCCGCGTCCATCGCGAGGAAGAGATTGGAGAGGGTCTGCGCCTGCACACCCTGGGAGGCGTCCACCACGAGGATCGCCCCCTCGCAGGCCGCCAGCGAGCGCGACACCTCGTAGGTGAAATCGACGTGGCCCGGGGTGTCGATCAGGTTGAGCTCGTAGTCGACGCCGTCCTTCGCGGTGTACTGCATGCGGACGGCGTTGAGCTTGATCGTGATCCCGCGCTCGCGCTCCAGGTCCATCGTGTCGAGGACCTGCTCGCGCATCTGGCGCTTGTCCAGCGTTCCGGTCGCCTCGATCAGCCGGTCGGCCAGGGTGGACTTGCCGTGGTCGATATGAGCGACAATACAGAAATTGCGAATGTGTGCCTGCGACATGGGGGCAATATAGTTGACTAGGAAGTAGCGAGTAGCGAAGAGCGGGGAGGAAAAGGCCCTTCCTCTTCGCGCTTCGCTCTTCGCTCCTCGCTGCACTATTTTCCCCCGGTGTCCACCGCCCCCCGCCGTTTTACCTCGCACGATGTCGGCATGGTGCTGGTCTCGCTCTTCTGGGGCGGGAACTTTGCCATCAGCAAATTCGCCCTCCAGCAGATCTCGCCGCTCTCCTTCAGCGCCTTTCGTTTTACTCTTGCCAGCGGCCTCCTGGTCGCGGCCGCCCGCGGCATGGGCGCCTCGCGTCCCATTCCACGACGGACGCTCCTCTGGCTCATCATCCTCGGTCTGATCGGCAATACGCTCTATCAAACGGCCTTCATGACCGGGCTCCGGGTCACCACCGCCACCAACAGCGCGATGATCGTCGCGTTTCTTCCGGTGATCGTGGTACTTCTTGGCGCGCTCTTCGGCATCGAGCGGGCGACGCCGGCGATGTGGCTCGGCGTGATCCTGGGCTCCGCCGGCGTGGCGCTGGTCGTGAGCGCCAAGGGGGTGAGCTGGAGCGCGGCGAGCGTGGGGGGAGATCTCCTGGTGCTCTTCGCGACGCTTTGCTGGGCCGTCTATACCGTGGGGATCCGACGCGTCGGCAAGGGGGTGAATCCCATGCAGATCACCAGCATCACCATCGCGGCCGGCGCGGCGGGGCTGCTCCTGGTCGGGGGGCCTGCGCTTATGCGGGAAGATTGGGGTGCGGTGACGCTCAAGACCTGGGGCGCGGTCGCCTATGCCACGATCTTCGCGCTGGTGCTCTCCTATCCGCTCTACAATCGGGCGGTCCAGGGCATCGGCAGCGGCCGTACCGCGCTCTACAACTGCCTCACACCGCTGGTAGCGATGGCGGTCGCGTGGGTGACGCTGCGTGAGGTGCCGACGGCCCCCCAGTATCTCGGAGTGGCGCTGGTTCTCGGTGGGGTTGTGCTCGCGGTAACTGCGTCAACGGTCAACGGTCAACGGTCGACGGGAAAAGCCGCTCGCGAGGCAGGTCCCGTTGACCGTTGACTGTTCACGCGGTTCGCAGTTCCTCCAGCCTCGCCATCGCCTGCCTCAGATGCGGTATCACGATGCTCCCACCCACCACCAGCCCCACCGCGAAGACCTCCAGCATTTCCTCGTCGGTCACCCCTTCCTCCTTGCACCGGACGACGTGATAGGTGACACAGTCGTCGCAGCGAAGCACCAGGGAGGCCACCAGCCCGAGCATCTCTTTCGTCTTGACCCCGAGCGCCTCGGCCTCGTAGGCTCGGCTGTCGAGCGCGAAGAACCGGTTGACGGTCAGGTTGCCCGCGTTCAGGATGATGTCGTTCGTCCGTTCGCGGAACGCTCGAAACTCAGCGAGGCTGTTCCCGTTCACCGTTCACCGGTGACCGTTCACGCTGTTCAGGCAGGAATCACGGAGTAACAATGGATTTGTAGCTCATCGGCGCCCACTGCGGCCGCATCTTCGCATTCGCCACATCCTGCCCCACGAAGAAAAGCAGCTGCACGATCCGGGCTTCCTTCTCCGCGTCGATCTTCTCTACCGAATCGCTCGGCCGGTGGTACTCGGGATGCACCCCGTTGAAGAAGAACAGAATCGGCACGCCCTTCTTCGCGAAGTTGTAGTGGTCCGACCGGCTGTAGAAGTTCTGTTCCGGCCACCGGTCGTCGATCGCGCTCATCTTGAGCTCGGGATGCGCCGCGTTGACCCGGTTGAGCGTGGCGCCGAGGTCGGAGTGCTCCTTCCCGATGGCGACGATGGTGTCGGTCCAGTTCCGCCCGATCATATCGGCGTTGATGTCCGCGACGATCTGCGGTAGCGGCACCGGCGGGTGGTTCACGAACCACTCGCTCCCCCAGAGCCCGTGCTCCTCCCCGCTCACAGTGAGGAAAATCACCGACCGGTTGGGCCGAGCGCCGCGCTGTGCATACGCCTCGGCCAGCTCCAGCACCCCGGCGGTGCCCGAGGCGTCGTCATCGGCGCCGTTGCAGATGCTGTCGGCGCCCAGCGGGCCGCACCTCGCCCCTGGCTGCCCGGTCGTCCCCACATGATCCATGTGCGCCGAGTACACCAGGTACTCGTTCTTGAGCGCCGGATCGCTGCCTTCGAGAATCCCCACCACGTTCGGCGCGTAGGCCGTGGCGATGGCGGTATCCTGGATTGCCACCTCCGCTTCCCACTGGGTCACCTGCTGCACCACCACTGTCGCTGCCTGCCGCAGGGCGATGAACTGCTCCGCCGCCTCGGGAGACCGGGAGGTCAAGGCCGCCTCTCGCACCGCCACATTGAAGAATCCGCTCGGCGTCCCGACCACCTCGTAGACCCTGCTGTTGGCCGTCCCATAGCGCTCGGTGAAGGCGCTGTCGGAATTCACCACCGCCATGATCCCGCGGGCCCCGGCGTTGCTCGCGAACCGCCCGAGTTGCTGGAACCGCGACGCCGCGCCGAGCTGGGTCCAATCGGCCACGAAGAGGACTACGCGGTTGCGCAAGTCCGCGGCGGGAATGCTGTCAAGCCGTCCCGCGCCACCCACCAGGACGATCCCGCCCCTGGCCGACGACACCGAAAGGCCGCGGCCGGCCAGCGCCACGTCGCCCCCGAACGGCAGGCTCACGGCTTGCCCGCCCTCTGTCCTCGTGAAGGTGAGCGCCGAGCGATCCGCCAGCAACTTCTTCTGCCGGATCGGATACTGCATCAGGTAGCTGCCGGCGTCACCGCCGGGCTTGAGTCCGAGACGCTTGAATTCGCCCGCGATGTAGCGCGCTGTCTTGGTGAGGCCGGGACTCGGAGTGTTCCGTCCCCCCATCGAGTCATCCGAGATGAGGCTGATCCGGCGGCGGACATCCGCCTCGGTGATCGAGGCCGCCGCGCGGGTGACCGCCGGAGCCTGCGCGCGGGCCGCGAGCGGCGCGCCGAGGGCGGCGAGGAGGATGATGCTTGAACGAGGGGTCATGTTTTGAAAGCGTGAAGGGTCAACGGTCAACGGTCAACAGTCAACGGGAAGGAGGAATCTACACGTGGCAGCTTCCGGCGCTTGAGTTTGGGTTCTCCGAGTGGCAACGGTTTGACCACAGGGTCACGCCGCGGCTCGACCCTGGGCGTGGGCCTTGCCGGCCGCGCCGGCGCGGCTGCTTCCGGTTTCGGCTTCGGGGCCTTGACCGTATCGGCAGGGGCTGCCATCAACGGTGAAATCAGCGAGAGCCCCAGGAGGATTGTCGAAAGAGACATGCTGACCCCGGAATGCACAGCCGGTGCCAGCCTCGCCCGAGCCCGACCGAATTCACGAAGTGACGGTGCAACATTCACTTGGGCGACGGTGGTCGAGAGTCGGCCCCGCGCCGTCGTCCCCCCAGCCGGACAAATCGGAGCCGCGTTGACTCACTGGTGACACGGCCCTACGTTGGGCGGGGCATGCCCTCCGCCGTCGGTCCCTCCGCCACACCCCGGCTCGATCTGCTCGACCCGGCCGAAGTCGCCCGCTTGGGCGGCCTCGAAGTGATTACCGAGGGCATCGTCGAAGGCTTCCTGGCCGGCCTGCACCGATCTCCCCGCCGCGGCTTTTCCGTCGAATTCGCCGAGCACCGGATGTACCAGCCCGGGGACGAGCCGCGCTACCTCGACTGGCGTCTCCTTGCCCGGAGCGACCGGCTCTACGTGAAGCAATTCGAGGAAGAAACCAATCTGCGGGCGATGCTGGTCCTCGACGGAAGCCGCTCGATGGACTGGTCGGGCGATCCGGCCTCGCGACTCACCAAGCGTCAGTATGCCGAGCGGCTGGTCGCCGCCCTCGCCCTGGTCCTCCTGCGGCAGCGCGACGCGACTGGTCTCATCACATTCGACGACGCGGTGCGCACCCTCGTGCCACCCCGCGCGCGGCACACCCAATGGCATCTGCTCCTTCGGGAGCTGCAGTCGACCACTACCGGCCGTGGAACCGCGGCGGAGCCCGCCCTCCGCCGGGTGGTGGAACAGCTCCGCCGGCGCGGTCTCGTGGTGTTCATCTCCGATCTCCTCTTCGATCCGCCGTTCGCCCTCACCGCGCTGCGGTTCCTCCGTCACCGCGGCCACCAGGTGCTCGTATTGCACATCATGGATCCCGACGAGGTCGAGCTCCGCGGCGCCGCGGAAGCCCGCTATGAAGACCCCGAATCGGGCCAGGCGGTGGTGCTGCGCCCGGCGGACTGGGCTCAGGCGTACGCCCGGACGGTAGAGGCGGCTGTGTCGGAGTGGAGGAGCGCGTGTCGCCGCCGCGGCATCGCGTACGAGCGGGTGACGACCGACACACCGTTCGGACAGGCGCTGCGGCAGGCGCTGGTTCGCTCCACCAGGCTCGCGTGATCGGCTTCACCGCTCCGTGGGCGCTCCTGGGACTCGCCGCGGCCGCCATTCCTGTCCTGCTTCATCTCTTTGCCCGGCGCGAGCCTCCGACGGTGGTGTTTCCCGCCACGCGCTATCTCGCCGAGACGGCGCGCGCGCATCATCGCAGGCTCACACTGCAGCACTGGCTCCTGTTGCTGGTGCGGACGCTGCTGATCGCGGCGCTCGCGCTCGCCGCCGCTGGTCCCACGCTCCCGGGTGGATCGGCGGCGACTCACGCGCCCTCCGCGATCACCCTGGTGCTCGACAACTCGCTCTCCAGCGCCACCACCGTCGCAGGGACTCCTGTGGTGGAACGCCTCAAGGACGCGGCCCGCGCCATACTCGGCGCCACTCGCTCCGATGATGCGCTCTGGCTGATCACCGCCGAGGGACTTCCCCGGCGCGGAAGCGCGGCGGAGCTCACCGGCATCATCGACCGGATTGCGCCTTCGCCGGCCCGGCTCGATCTCGGCGCGGCCATCGGCATCGGGCGCGAGGCGATGGCCGCGGAACGCCTCCCTTCGAGCGTCGTGATCCTGAGCGATCTGCAGGCGAGTGCGCTCACCGATGCGCCGGGCAGGGGCGCCGTCGTGGTGCTCTCCCCCTCCGACGAGTCGGTCGGCAATCTCGGAATCGCTTCACTCGATCCGGGGCGGCAACCATGGGGGCCTGAGGGGGGACGGGTGGTGATACAGGCAAGCGGCTCCGCCGGGAAGAGCGCCGCGATTTCGCTACGCGTCGGCGACCGGCCTCCGCGCCGTCAGCTCGCGACCGCCAAAGCCGTCGTCAACCTCGCGAGCGGAGCGCTCACCGCCGGGTGGTGGCCGGTCCGGGCCGAGCTCGAGCCCGACGAGCTGCGTCTTGATGACGTGCGGGAGACGGCAGTCCGGGTGGCCGATGCCGCGCGCGCCGCGTGGCGGAGCGAAGACCGCTTTCTCGCGACGGCGGCCGATGTCCTGCTGCAAAACCGACGCCTCGTCCGCGGCGGCGACCTCTCGATCGGGAACCTCGGCCAGGGCGCATCGATCGTGCAGCCCCCAGCGGATCCGGCGGGGCAGGGCGCACTCAATCGCGCGCTGGCCGCCCGCGGAGCGGGATGGAAATTCGGTGAGGTCGTCCCCGGCAGCACCGTCACAGACAGCGGTGCCGTGGTGGGAAGGCACTTGGTCTCTCGTCGGTACGCGATTACTCGCGTGGGGAATGCGGGGAAGGAGGGGACGGGGGGGAAGAACACTCCAGCCCGGGGCGTGCTGGTGACCGCGGGCGGCGCTCCCTGGGTCGTGCGCTCGGGGAACACCATTCTCCTCGGCAGCCGCCTCGAGCCGGAGTGGACGGCGCTGCCGCTCTCGGCGGAGTTCGTTCCCTTCGTGGATTTCCTTGCCAACCGGGCGATCCGTGGCGAGCTCGCGTTGCTCGACACCGCGCCGGGCGATCCGGTCACCCTCCCCGATGCCGCCACCGGGGTGATTCGCGAAGGGGTGCCCCGCCCGGTCGAAGGAGGAAGTCCCTTTCGCACCCGCGAGACGGGGCTGCATTTCATTCTGGCTGGACGCGACACGATCGGGGTGGTCGGCGTGAACCCCGATCCGCGTGAATCGTTGCTCGAGCGCGCAACCGACGCCGACGTCCGCCGCCTGTGGCCGGGCGCCCGGACCGCGACCCTCGACCGCGCCGCCTCGGTCGCCTTTGCCGCGGGTGGGCTCGCCGATCTGCGCGGCCCGTTCCTCATTCTCGCCGCGGTGCTCGCCGTGGCCGATGCTGCCCTCGCCGGTCTTGGCGCCCGGCGCGGAGCGCGGGCCGCATGATCGAGCCGATTCTCCCCTCCTTCGCCCGCACCGCCTTCGCGGAAGCGCTGATCCCGCGGGTGCCGGGCGCCGGCGGTGCGCTCAAGGTCGGCGGGCTGCCGGGCTCGAGTGGCGCGGTGATGGTGGCCTGGCTCGCGGAGCAGTTCCCCCAGCGCCTCTTCACCATCGTCGCCGCGACACCGGCCGACGCCGAACGCTGGCTCGCGGATCTCGCGACGCTCACCCCGCTCCCTTCTGCGCTCTATCCGCAACGCGAAGCGCTGGGCGAGGAAGAGCCCCACTTCGAAATCGCCGGCGAGCGCGCCGAGACGCTCGAGGCGCTGCTGCGTGGCCGGCTTCGCATTCTGGTCACGACCGCGCGCGCCACCGCGGAGAAGACGCTGGTGCCCGAGGCGCTCGACCGCCTACGGCTCGAGCTGGCGGTGGGGATGGCGCGCCCGCTCACTTCGGTGGTGGGCGCCCTCGAGGGAATGGGCTACCGGCGGGTGCCGGTGGTGACCGAGGTCGCCGAGTTCAGCGTCCGCGGCGGCATCGTGGATCTGTACGGCTTCGGCATGGCGGCGCCGATGCGGCTGGAGTGGTGGGGAGACGTGATCAGCTCGCTGCGATCGTTCGATCTCACCTCGCAGCGGAGTGGGGAGGAGCAGGGGTCCGTAACCGTTCTGCCGATTGGGGTCGGAGGGCAAGGAGGCAAGGAGGCAAAGAGGCAAGGAGAAGCCACTTTGCCTCCGAGCCTCTTTGCCTCTGTGCGTCAGACTCTGCTGGATCTCCTCCCGTCGGAGACCCTCGTCATCGAGGAGGCCTCCCACCCCAACGCGGAAGAGGTCTCCCGCGCCTGGCGGGAGGCGGAGCATCATCTCGACATCGCGCGCCGGCTCGGCGAAGTGCCGCCCTCACGCGACCAGCTCTTTGCCGAACCCGCCGCCTGGTCGGAGCGCCTGGCGCGCTTTCCGCGGATTCTCCTGCGCGAGGAGAAGCCCGATCTGCAAGCGGGATTCCTTCCGCCCGAAGCGGTCGACCGGAATCTCGGCCGGCTCCGCGCGCTCCTGGTCGGCGGGGTGCCGACGCTCATCCTCTGCGACAACGCCGGACAGCTCGAGCGTCTCGACGAGCTCCTGCATGAGGGCGACACCCGCACCCCCGCGGCGACGCTGGTGGTCGGCGCGCTCGACGGCGGCTTCGTCATGCGCACGCTTCGCGTGCTCACTGACCACGAAATCTTTCGCCGAGCCCGCCGGCTCCGGCGCTCCCGCCGCTACCGGCAGGCGGCGCCCTCGCTGGCGACGGGGACCCTCACCGCCGGCGATTACATCGTCCATCTCGATCACGGGATCGGAATTTATCGCGGCATCCAGACGATCATGGTGGGCGAATCCACCATCGAAGTCGCGATCGTGGAATACGAGGGTGGCGACCGGCTCAACGTCCCCCTCTACCGCCTCGACCAGCTCGAGCGGTATCGCGCCGCCGGGGATGACGGCGACTCCGAACCTCCGAAGCTGCACCGCCTCGGCGGCACCGGGTGGAAGAAGCAGCGCGAGAAGACCCGTGAAGCGATCCAGCAGATGGCGGCGGAGCTGCTGGATCTCTACGCGCGGCGTACCGTGAGCGCGGGCTTCCCCTTTCCCCCGGATACGCGCTGGCAGCGGGAGCTGGAGTCCGCCTTCCTCTATGAAGACACCCCCGACCAGCGGAAGGCCACCGAGGACGTCAAGCGCGACATGGAGCGCCCGGTCCCCATGGACCGTCTGCTGGTGGGCGACGTCGGCTACGGCAAGACCGAGGTCGCGGTGCGCGCGGCATTCAAGGCGGTGCAGGGCGGGAAGCAGGTGGCGATCCTCGTCCCGACCACGATTCTGGCGGACCAGCACGGGCGCACCTTCACCGAGCGGCTGGCGGACTATCCGGTCAAGGTGGAGGTGCTCTCCCGGTTCCGGACCGCGAAGGAGCAGAAGCAGGCGCTGGCTGAGCTGATCGAAGGCAAGACCGACATCATCATCGGCACCCACCGACTCCTTTCGAAGGATGTGCTCTTCCGGGAGATCGGCCTCCTCGTGGTGGACGAGGAGCACCGTTTCGGGGTGCGGCACAAGGAGCGGGTCAAGGAGCTCCGGCTCACAATCGATGTGCTGACGCTCACCGCGACGCCGATTCCGCGGACGCTGCACATGTCGCTCGCCGGGCTCCGCGATCTGACGCTGATCGAGACCGCGCCCCGCGACCGATCGCCCATCCTCACCTTCGTGGAACCATGGGACGACGGCCTCCTCGAGGAGGCGATGGCGCGGGAGCTGGATCGTGGCGGACAGGTGTTTTTCGTCCACAACCGGATCGAGACGATCGAGACCATCGCGGCGCGGGTGCGATATCTGGCGCCCCGCGCGCGGATCGGCGTGGCCCACGGGCAGATGGCAACGCTTGAGCTGGAGAAGGTGATGCGCGGGTTTGTGAACGGGGAAGTCGACATCCTCGTCTCCACCATGATCGTGGAATCCGGGCTCGATGTTCCGAATGCCAACACCATGGTTGTGCACGACGCCCATCGGCTCGGCCTGGCGCAGCTCTACCAGCTCCGCGGACGAGTGGGGCGGAGCCACCGGCGGGCCTACTGCTACCTGCTCGCCCCGGACCTGATGGACCCCGTTGCCGAAGAGCGTCTCAAGGTGCTGGAGCACCATACCGATCTTGGCGCGGGCTACCGGATCGCCCTCAAGGATCTGGAGATCCGGGGGGCGGGAAACCTGCTGGGGGCGGAGCAGTCGGGGCACGCCCACGCGGTCGGATTCGACCTGTATTTGCGCTGGCTGGAGGAGACCGTGACTGTCCTTCGGGCGCAAGGGCGCAAAGGCGCAACGGCGGAAGGGGGTCTGCCCCAGCCACCGGAGGTGGTGTTCGACAAACCAGCCCACCTCCCGGACCAGTACATCGCGGACGATGATACCAAGCTCGATCTGTACCGCCGACTGGCGCGGGGGGTCTCGTCTGGCGAAATTGATGAGTTGCGGGAGGAAATGCGGGAACGGTTCGGACCCCTCCCGGAGGAGGCTGACCGGCTGCTCGATCTGTCCCGGCTCAGGGTGCTCGGCGGGGCGCTGGGCATCCAGCACATCTTGGTGCGGGGGGATGAAGCGCGGGTCACGTTCCGCGCCGGGACCTCGCCGAGAATGGCCCGGCTGACCACCGCTCTGGACCACGTGCAGCTCGCGGCGGACGTCCGCCGGACGGTGCCGCTCTCGTTGCGGCTCACCCGGTTGGGCGGAGAAGCGATCATTCCCGCGCTGGTGAGAGCGCTGGTGGCAGTCCGCGGTGAGCGGTAGGAGTTCGGGGGTTGGGAGTTAGGAGTTGGGGATTGGGGACGTCACCCCCAACCCCCAGCTCCCAATCCCCAGCCCCCAGTAGCCATAACGTCGTACCCAAACTTTCACAGAAGAGATCGTCATGCGTCGGATCGGATTGGCAACAGTAGCCGCTGGAATCATGGTCGCCGGCTGCGGCAGCTTCCGGGACGTCTTTACGTCCCACGCGGAAACCGCGGCGCGCGTCGACTCGCGCGAGCTCGAGTCGGCCAAGGTGGCCGAGATCATCACCCGGCTCGGCGGACCCTCCGCCAATCCGCAGGCCGCCGACCTGATCGCGGGCATCTGGGTCGACATGGCGCTGTTCGCCGATCGCGTGGCGCAGGGAAACCTGGGAAAAGACTCCGCCACGATGGTGAAGCTGATGTGGCTGCAGATCACCGAATCGAAGATCCAGGCATGGCACGATTCGGTGATTGCCCGCCGCACCGGCATGAACCCCGCCGAAGTGGACAGCGCCTACAACGCGGGGGGCATCCGGCTCTTCCAGCACATCCTCTTCATGCCGGCCGGACCGACCTCGGCCGACACCGTCCGCGCCAAGGCGCAGGCGGACCGGGTCCTTCCCCAGGCTCGCTCCGGAGATTTCGGCAAGCTGGCCGCGCAGTACAGCGGCGACGGCAGCAAGTCGGACAACGGCTATCTTCCGCCGGGTCCCAAGGGCACCCCGCAGCGTCCGGTGTTCGTGACCGAGTTCGAGACCCCGGCCTGGGAGCTTGCTCCCGGCGGGGTCAGCGGAGTGGTGAAGTCGCAGTTCGGCTTCCATATCATCCGCCGGCCGCCGCTCGCCGAAGTGCACGACCGTCTCACGACCTACTACAAGCAGACCCAGATCGCGAAGGCCGATTCGGCGTACATGGCCGATCTGACCTCCAGGGCCGACCTCAAGGTCAAGGCGGGCGCTGCGGCCGCCATTCGGACCGCCGCGGCGGATCCGGCCGCCGGCCGGAGGTCCGGAAAGGAGCTGGTGTCCTACAACGGCGGATCCTTCGAGGTGAAGGACCTCGTGCCCTGGCTCGAGGCGCTGCCGCTCCAGTCATCGGCCCAGATCAAGACCGCCAACGACACGATTCTCGAAGGCTTCGCCCGCTCGCTCGCGCAGAACGAGATCCTCCTCAAGCAGGCGGATTCGGCCAAGGTGACGGTGAATCCCGCGCGCTTCGACTCGATGTCGGCCCAGTTCAAGCAGGCGATCGACGGGCTGCGCGAGGCGATGGGTCTCAACGGGCCGGAATTCTCCGATTCCTCCAAGACCCCGGAGTCGGGGCGCCGCAAGCTTGCCGCCGCCAAGGTGGACGAGTACTTCGACAAGCTGATCAAGGGCGAGGCGCAGTTCCGGCAGATCCCGCCGACTCTTTCGGCCGAGCTTCGCCGCGAGGGTGACTATCGGATCTTCCCGCAGGGTGTGGCGCGCGCCAAGGAACTGATCCTCGCGCAGCGGACCAAGGATTCGGCCGCCGCCGCCGCCGGTCCGCAGGGTCCGCAGCCGGTATTCCAGCCGGCGCCGGGAGGTCCTCCGGGACAGGCGGCACGGCCGGATAGCGCCAAGACTCCATGACCGGACGCTGGGTGTCGATTCCGCTCGCCGTGGCGCTCCTTCTCGGGAGCGCCGCCGGGGTGCGGCTCGGCGCCCAGCAGCCGGCGGCTCCGACCGATTCGGTGGTGGACCGCATCGTCGCGGTGGTGGGGTCCCGGGCCATCCTCAAGTCGAACATCGAGGAGCGGATCCTGCTCGAGCATCCTCAGGGAAAGAATCTCCCGACCACTCCCGATGGGCTGAAGCAGCTGCGCGAGGACTTGCTGCAGGTGCTGATCGACGAAGAGCTCCTGGTGCAGGAGGCGAGTCGCGACACCACGATCAAGGTGCTCGACGACGACGTCACCAAGTCGGTGGACCTGCTCATGCGGACGACCCGCGCCCGCTATTCCACCGAAGAGGCCTACCGCAAGGACATCCGCGACGCCGGGTTCGTAACGGTGGATGAATACCGGAGCTGGCTCACCGAGCAGCAGCGGAGGCGGCTTCAGATCACCCAGTTTACCAGCAGCCTCAAAGGAAGCGGAAAGCTCAAGCCGGTCTCCCCGACCGAGCGCGAGATCCGGGAGTACTTCGACAAGTATAAAAACTCGTTCCCCAAGCGGCCCGAGACGGTCGCCTTCCGGCAGCTCGTCGTCGCGCCGACCCCGAAGCCCGAGGCCATGGCGCGGGCCAGGCAGCTTGCCGATTCGATTCTCGTCGAGCTCAGGAAGGGCGCCGACTTCGCCACCACGGCGCGGCGCTTCTCGATGGATCCGGCCAGCAAGGAGCTCGGTGGCGGGTTAGGCTGGGTTCGCCGCGGGACGGGGCTCGATCAGCGCTTCGAGGACGTGGCGTTCGCGCTGCGACCGGGCGTGGTCTCCGATCCGGTCGAAACCTCCTTCGGCTTCCATGTGATCCAGGTGGAGCGCTCCCAGCCAGCCGAAGTCCAGGTGCGTCACATTCTCATCATGCCGGCGATCGACACCGCCGACGCCGACAGCGCCGTGCGGGTCGCCGGGCGGGTGCATGCCGCGCTCGAGGCCGGCGCGCCGTTCGACTCGGTGCAGCGGGCCTGGCACGACAAAGCCGAGGAGCGGGAGATTCCGGCGCTCCCGCTCGAACAGCTCCCCCCGGCCTACGGCCAGGCGATGGCGGGTGTTGCCGCCGGCAAGCTCGCGCCGGTTTTCCGTCTCGACGCGCCGGTCGATCTCCTCCGCTCGAAGTACGTGATCGCGCTCATCACCGAGCGCACGCCGGCGGGTGACGTGCGCTATGAGGATGTGAAGGAAACGATCCGCAGCGGGTTAGGAGAGCAGCTCACCACGCAGCGTTATACCCAGAAGCTCCGCCGCGCCACCCTGGTCGACGTCCGAACGAAATGAGCAGGCGGCCGCGCCTCGCCGTGACCCTGGGCGACCCGCGAGGGGTCGGACCCGAGGTGGCGGCAGGGGCGCTCGCCGCGGGGCTCGACGCCCACCTCACCCTCATCGGCGCCGAAGAGCAGATCGGCGCCATCCCGGCCGACCAGCGCATTTCCGTCGGGAGCTGGAAAGGCGGCTCGGGGCAGGGGACCGACCGCGCGCGCGCGCTCCGCGCGGGGCAGATCGCCGGGCACTCCCTCCAGCGCGCCGTCCGCCTCGCGATGGAGCAGCAGGTGGACGCCATCGTCACCGGACCGGTCGAGAAGCACGCCCTCCACGCCGCAGGATTCCCCTTTCCCGGACAGACCGAATGGCTCGGCACCCTCGCCGGGGGGGTGGACGTGGCGATGATGCTCGCCGCGGGGACGCTTCGCGTGGTGCTCGTCACGACGCATGCCGCGCTGCGTGATGTTCCCGCGCTCCTCACCACCGAGCGGATCGTGCGCGCGGGGAGGGTGACCCGGAAGGCGCTCATCGAGTGGTTCGGGATCGCGGAGCCCCGGCTCGCGCTCTGCGCGCTCAATCCGCACGCGGGGGAGCAGGGACTCTTCGGCGACGAGGAGGCGCGCATCATGGCGCCGGCGGTGGAGACGCTGGGCATCACCGGTCCGCTGCCGGCGGACACGGTGTTCGTGCGGGCACTGAAGGGAGAGTTCGACGCGGTGCTCGCGCCCTATCACGACGTCGGGATGACGGCCATCAAGGTCGCGGCCTTCGGTCGCGGGGTGAACATCACGCTGGGGCTGCCGTTCGTCAGGACGTCGCCCGATCATGGCACGGCGTTCGACATCGCCGGCACGGGCGTCGCGGACGCCTCGTCGATGAGGCAAGCGCTCGAGCTAGCTGTGGACCTGGCAGGCAAGCGAGTGTCACACTGAGCGAAGCAAAGGGGCCGGTCTCTCCGCGTAAGTCACCCGGGCGATGAGTGGGGCCCCCCGTGGGCGAGTCCCACTCAAGCCCGGGGGTGAGACATCGCGAGGAAGGCGGCGTTCACCGTTCACCGTTCACCGTTGACCGTTCACGCTTTTCCGGCGAGGGCGCCAGCTTGATCGCCTTGACCCGCCTCCCCTCCATCTCGGCCACCTCGAAGACGTGCTTCCCGGCGGGAACGCGGTCACCCACCCGCGGCAGCCGCCCCAGCTGCCCGAAGATCCAGCCGCCGATCGTCGTGTAGTCCATGTCGCTGATCGACTCGTCGTGCTCGGCGTTGAAGCGCGAGATCGTCATCGCGCCGTCGAGGAGCGGCGCGCCCTCGGGGGGCTTCGGTCGCTCGACCGCGTCGAACTCGTCCACGATCTGACCGACGATCTCCTCCAGCAGGTCCTCCATCGTCACCACCCCGGCGGTACCGCCGTATTCGTCGAGCACCACCGCCATATGGGTCTTGAGGCGCTTCATGTCGGCCAGAACGTCTTCGACCTCGCGGGTGCCCGGCACGAAAAGAGGGGGACGGCTCAGTGCGCTGACTTTCTCACCCGGGGTCTGCCGCACCGCGCGGAGGATGTCCTTGGCGTGCACGATCCCGCTGATCTCGTCGAGGGTCTCGATGTACACCGGATAGCGGCTCCGGCGCGCCTCGGCCACCACGTCGGCCGCCGCGTCCGCGGTGGCGTCGCCCGCGATCGCGATGACCTCGGTCCGGGGCGTCATCACCTCTTCGGCGGTCTTCTCGCTGAATTCGAAGACCCCCTCGAGCATCCGGGCATCCTGGGCGTCGAGGGTCCCGAACTCCTGGCTCTGCTCGACCAGCGTCCGGAGCTCCTCGGGCGAATGGACTCGCTCCTGCTCGCCCGGAGGCCGGAGACCGAAGAGGCGAAGCGTCCAGTTCGAGGCGCTGTTCAGCAGCTTGGTGGGCCCGGCCATGACCCAGGTGAAGACCATGAGCGGCGGGGCGAGCCAGCGACTGGATTGCTCGGGAGACACAATGGCGATCGACTTGGGCACCTGCTCACCCAGCACGATGTGCAGGGATGTGATGATGCCGAAGGCGATGACGACGGCCACCGAATGAGTGGCCACGGCGCGACCGCCGGGCGGCAGCCAGGTGAACCACCCGTCGATCATTCGCGCCAGGGTGGGCTCGCCGATCCATCCGAGCGCGAGGGAAGCGAGGGTGATGCCGAGCTGGCTGGCGGCGAGGTAGCGGGAAAGCGATTGAATGGCCCGCGCGGCGAGCATAGCTTTGCGGTCACCGGCTTTGGCAAGCTCATCGAGCCGGGTCCGTCGAGCGCTGACCAGGGCAAATTCGGCGGCAACGAAGAAGGCGTTGGCCAGGACCAGCGCAAATACTGCGGCGAGCCGGAGTGCGACGTCTGCCGCCCCTGGCTGTGGAGGCTCCATACCCGACAAGGTAAGCAGGCCCGAGGCGCTTGGAAGAGGGGCGGTGTCGAACCGCCTCCGCGCCGTCCTGGTCGTCACCGCCCTCTTCATGGTCGTGGAGGCGGTGGCCGGGTGGGTGAGCGGAGCGCTGGCTCTTCTTGCCGACGCCGGTCACATGCTCACCGATGTCGGCGCACTCGCTCTCTCGCTCTTCACCGCCATGCTCTCCCGCCGTCCGGCCGACCCCCGGAGGACCTATGGCTACCTCCGCTGGGAAATCCTGGCCGCGCTGGTCAACGGCGCCCTCCTCTTCGGGATCGCCGCCTGGGTGGTGGTCGAGGCGCTGGGCCGGATCCGGAATCCACAGCCGGTCGAGACCGGGATCTTCCTGGTCGTGGCGGCGCTCGGGTTGATCGTGAATCTCGGGTCGCTCTGGCTGCTCCACGGGGTGCGGCACGGGTCGATCAACGTCCGCGGCGCCTACCTCCACGTCCTCGGTGACGCGCTCGGCTCGGTCGGCGCCCTCGGCGCGGCGGTGGTCATTGCCCTGACCGGCTGGACCGTAGCCGATCCGGTTGTGTCTATCCTGCTCTCGCTTTTGATCCTGGTCGGCGCGTGGCGACTCCTCAAAGAGAGCACCGACATTCTCCTCGAGGCGGTGCCGGGACACATCTCCCTCGACGACGTGCGGCTCCGGATGATGGCGGTGACCGGCGTGCGCGCCGTGCACGACCTCCACGTATGGACCGTTACCAGCGGCTTCGTGGCCATGAGCGGCCACGCCGTCGTCCCCGATCTCGCCACCCATCCCACCGCGCTGGCCGGACTGAAAGAGGCGCTGACTGGCCTCGGGATCGGCCACGCCACGATCCAGCTCGAAGTGGAGGACGAGTGCGAGGGGGTGGACTGCCTCGAACCCATTGCCGGGTCAGCACATAACGGGCATCCCCACGACCACGGGGAGGACCAGGGGCACCGGCATTGATGAAGGGTTGCGGGGAGGGGGGTGGAGTCTTATTTATGGCGCAAGCTGGTGGCTGGATGCTGGTTACTGGATGCTGGGTACTGCGCGGCGGGGTACTGGACCGGTAGGTGGGCACACCAGCATCCAGCGTCCAGCATCCAACTTGGAAGCAGGCAGCGAAGTGGAAATCCGTAACATCGCAATCATCGCCCACGTCGACCACGGGAAAACTACGCTGGTGGACCAGATGCTCCGCCAGGCTGGGGTCTTTCGCATCAACCAGCAGGTCGAGGAGCGGGTGATGGACAGCAACCCCCTCGAGCGCGAGCGGGGCATCACTATCCTCGCCAAGAACACCGCGGTGCACTGGGGCGGGGTCAAGATCAACATCGTGGATACGCCGGGCCATGCCGATTTCGGCGGCGAGGTCGAGCGCATTCTCCGGATGGTGGACGGCGTGCTGATCCTGGTGGACGCCGCCGAGGGACCGATGCCGCAGACCCGCTTCGTCACCCGCAAGGCGCTGGCGCTCGGGCTGCAACCGATCGTCGCGATCAACAAGATCGATCGCTCCGACGCCGAGCCGCTCCGGGTCCACGACGAGGTGCTCGGCCTCTTCATCGACCTCGAGGCGAGCCACGACCAGCTCGACGCGACGTTCCTCTACACCTCGAGTCGGCACGGCACCGCGACGCTCGACATGGGCACGCCGGGCACCAATCTCGAGCCGCTCTTCCAGGCGATCCTCGATCACGTCCCGGCGCCCACTGGTGATCCGGCCGGGCCGTTCCAGATGCTGATCTCCACTCTCGACCATTCCCCCTTCCTCGGGCGGCTGGGCATCGGGCGGGTGGAGCGCGGCGTGGCGAAGGTCGGCGAATCGGTCGCGGTGCTCCCGCTGGGCGAGCCGGGGCGGGTGGGAGAGGGTGTGGGCGATCAGAGCCGGATCACCCGCCTCTACACCTTCGACGGGCTCGCGCGGATCGAAGTCTCGGAGGTGCCAGCGGGTGATATCTGCGTCGTCTCCGGGTTCGACGGCATCGAAATCGGCAAGACGCTCACCGACCCGGGCCACCGCGAGCGGCTGCTGGGCATCGCCGTCGAGGAGCCGACGATCTCGGTGGACGTGATCGTGAACAACGCTCCCTTCGCCGGCCGGGAGGGGAAGTACATAACCAGCCGCCAGGTGAAGGACCGCCTCTACAAGGAGCTGGAGCGAAACGTCGCCCTCAAGGTCGAGGAGACCGACACCCCGGACACCCATACCGTCTCCGGGCGCGGCGAGCTGCACCTCGGCATTCTGATGGAGACGATGCGCCGCGAAGGATTCGAGTTCCAGGTGTCCCGGCCGCGCGTGATCACCCGGGTGAGTGACAGCGGTGAGCGGCTGGAGCCGTACGAGGAATTGATGATCGACGTGGCCGAGGATTACATGGGACCGGTGATGGAAAAGCTGGGCCCCCGGCGCGCCGAGATGACCGAAATGCGGAATCCCGGGATGGGGCTGGTGCGGCTGGTGTTCAAGATCCCGAGCCGGGGGCTCTTCGGTTACCGATCGGAGTTCCTGACCGATACCCGGGGGACGGGGACGATGCATCACCGGTTCCTCTCCTACGGCCCGTGGGCGGGGCCGCTGGCGGGGCGGAAGCGCGGGGTGCTGGTGGCCGACCGCGAGGGTCAGGTGGTCGGGTTCGCCCTGGGCAACCTGCAGGAGCGGGCCCAGATGTTTGTGGAGCCTGGGGTGCATGTGTACGAGGGGATGGTGGTGGGCGAGAATTCCCGGCCCGGCGACATGGACGTGAACGTCACCAAGGAGAAGAAGCTCAGCAACATGCGCACGACGGCAACCGACGACAACATTCAGCTGGAGCCGCCGCGCGATATCACGCTCGAGTACGGCCTGGAGTATATCGAGGAAGACGAGCTGATCGAGGTCACGCCGGAGAACATTCGGCTGCGGAAGCGGATGCTCGCGGCGGTCGATCGCAAGAAGGCAGCCCGGGCAGCGGCCCGGATCGCGGACGCGTCATGATCGGCGCTCCAATCAACCTCGGAGGATGACAATGCAGGCCCTGGTGGCGTCGATTCGTGACGTGAAGCTCCGTCGGCGGTTCGATGAAGATGAGGAAGAGTTCGAAGACGGGTTCGCGTTCGACGACAGCGAGGACGAAGAGGACGAGGACGCCGACGGCGACGATGATGAGTTCGGCGACGACGACGACGAGCTCGAGGAAGAGTTCGACGACGATTTCGAGCTCGATGAAGAGGTCGAGGAGCGCTAGGTTGCGAGAGTGGGGCCTGTAGCTCAGGTGGTTAGAGCGCACGCCTGATAAGCGTGAGGTCGGTAGTTCAACTCTACCCAGGCCCATTTCGAGAGAACTGTGTGCCCTGCTTGGTCCTAGCGGCCCTGCGGGGCTTTTTGTTTGGGGGGTGCTGCGGGCGGATGGTGTCCGTTGTGGTGTCCGTTGCTTCCCCTAGCCCACCTCCTGCCGCAGCTCCAGGGCTCGGCGCATCGTGACTGCATCCGGCTGCTGGTAGCACTTCAGGACCGTTTGGGGGTCCTTCCAGCCGCCCAGGGCGCACAGATCCTTGAGCGGGATGTGCTTCAGGTCGGTCGCAAACTTCCTCCGCAGCCCGTGCCAGCCGCGCCCTGGCTCGTGTCCCACTCCTGCCAGCTTCTCCGCCCTCTCCCACCAGTCCCGCACCAGATTCCGGGAAACAGGTTGCTTGGCATCTTCCGGAGCGGGGAACAGCCATCCGTCCCCGATTCTCGGACGACTCCTCCGGGCCTGGGTCAGGGCCGCTAGTGCGGGCTCGGAGGCGGGCGAATGGTGCTCGTACCCCACCTTGTCGCTCTCTTTGCGCCACCGAATCGTTCTGGATTCGAAGTTGATGTCCGACCAGCGCAACTGACGAATGGCCCCGATTCGATGCCCGGTTTCATACGCCAGAATCAGAGCGAGCGGCATTTCAGGCGAAACCTGTTCGGCAACTGCAAGGAGCGCCCGGTAGTGGCCTGTCGTCATGTGCGGCCGCCTCGGAGACTCAGCCTTGGCTGCGACTCGGAATCCTCGCAGCGGGTTCCGGTCAGCGAGCCCGGCCCCTACCGCCCAATTCAGCGTAGCCTGAAAAAATCCAAGATCATACTGCACTT
>CAZHSO010000043.1:0-29413 GCA_964535105.1 uncultured Gemmatimonas sp. | reverse complement strand
TCGAGGCGATCATCCACGGCGGCGGACAGCAGTTCGGCATCCGGCCCGGCACCGAGAACGTTGCCGGGGCCGTGGCCCTCGGCCGGGCGGCCACCCTCGCCGCCGGAGAACAGTCCGCCGAAGCCGCTCGCCTGTCCGCGCTCCGCGACAACCTCATCGAACGCCTGCGCGCCGCGGTCCCCGACATCGTGGTGCATGGGCAGGCGGCCCCGCGCGCGCCGCACGTCCTCAACATCGGCGTGCCCGGAACCGACAGCGAGGCGCTGCTGATGCACCTCGACCTGGCCGGCGTCGCGGCCTCGGGTGGCTCCGCCTGCTCGACCGGCGCGATGGAGCCCTCACACGTGCTCACCGCCATGGGGGTTCCCCGCGGCCTCGCGCTCGGCTCGATCCGGCTGAGCCTGGGCCACGAGAGCGTTCTCGCGGACATCGAGCGGGCCGCCGAGGTCTTCCCCCGGGTGGTGGAAAAGGTGCGTCAGCTCTCAGTAGTACTCGGCCGTGCTTAACCAGCCGTCCAGCCGTCCAGCCGTCCAGCCGTCGCGCGTCCTCGTCGCGATGTCCGGCGGCGTCGATAGCTCGGTCGCGGCCGCGGTCCTGGTCGGCCAGGGCTACGATGTCGTCGGGGCGACGATGAAGCTCTTCTGTTACGGCGACAGCGTTCCCGACCGGCCCTGCTGCTCGCTCGACTCGATCAACGATGCCAGAGACGTCGCGTCGAAGCTCGGCATTCCGCACTACGTGCTGAACCTCGAGGACCGCTTTTCCCGGCACGTGATCGAGAACTTCGTCGAGGAATACAGCCGCGGACGCACCCCGATTCCCTGCGTCCGCTGTAACTCGTTCACCAAGTTCCGCGACCTCCTTGCCCACGCCGACTCGCTCGAATGCGACCACATCGCCACAGGGCATTACGCCGTGGCCCGCGATGGCGCCCTCTATCGGGGCCGCGACCGCGAGAAGGACCAGAGCTACTTCCTCTGGGGGATCGACCGGGCCGTCGTGGCCCGGATGCTCACGCCCGTCGGTGAGATCACCAAGGCGGAAACCCGGGCCGCCGCGCGCCGCCTCGGCCTCGCCACCGCCGACAAGCCCGAATCGGTCGAGATCTGCTTCGTCCCCAACGATGATTACGTCGGCGTCCTGGAGCAGCACCTACCCACCGGCGCACCGGCGCTCACTCCGGGCCCCTTTGTCACCCGCGCGGGCGACGTCGTCGGCGAGCACCGGGGATTTGCCCGCTACACCGTCGGGCAGCGCCGAGGTCTCCCAGGGGGAATGTCCCGGCCGCTCTACGTCCTCGAAATCCGGCCCGGGGATCGCGCGGTGGTCGTCGGCAACTCCGAAGAGCTCGGCAGCCATCACGTGCGGCTCGAGGAGCTCAACTGGCTCGGCGATCCGCTCGGGGCAGGCGACCGCTGCGAAGTCCAGATTCGATATCGTGCTGCCTCCGTCCCCGCGCGCATCACCGCGGCCGGCGACGGTGCGCTCACACTCGAAAGCGATACCCCACTGCGGGCCGTGACACCGGGCCAGTCGGGGGTTCTCTACGACGCCGGGGGCAGAGTCCTCGGTGGAGGAGTCATCTCATGAGGCAGCACCTGAGACGCGCGACCCTGGTCGCACTGTCCCTCTTCGCTCTTCGCTCTTCGCTCCTCGCTCAGGCCAAGCAGCCCCTGACGTTCGAGAAATTCGTCGCCATGCAGATTGCCGGGGATCCGCGCCCCTCGCCCGATGGAACCACCGTCGCATTCAGCGTCTCGGTGCCGTCGCTCGAGGAGAACCGGAACATCTCCCGGGTCTGGACCGTCCCGCTGGCGGGCGGCCCAGCGCGCGCGATCACTGCGGGGCCGGGGAGCGATTTCTCGCCGCGGTGGGCCCCGGATGGGCGCTCGATCGCGTTTATCTCCACGCGCAAGGACGGGACACAGGTGTGGAGTGTTCCACTGGCAGGAGGCGAGCCGGCCCAGCTCACCACTCTGGAAAGCGGCGTCAACGATTTTCTCTGGTCACCCGACGGCAGCGCGCTCTACGTCGTATCCGACGTCAAATGGCCCGCCGATGGACAGGAGATCGACCGAAGGAACGGCGCCTTCCCGACGCAGGCGAGGATCTGGACCGACCTGATGTACCGGCATTGGAACGAGTGGCGGGTGGGACAGCGCTCCCACCTCTTGCGGGTGGGTCTGGCCGACAAGTCGGTCAAGGATCTCACGCCGGTGGACCGCGATGTGCCGCCGATTGCGCTGGGTGGAGCCGACATCGCCGTGTCGACCTCCGGCGGCGAGCTCGCGATCGTCTACAACCCCGACCCGGACATTGCGCAGAGCACCAACAACGACGTCTTCGTGCTGGCAAGCGGCGGCGGCACTGCCGAGCAGGTCACCACCCGGACGGGCAACGACTACTCCCCGGCCTTCGCGCCGGATGGCAAGCAGATCGCCTTCATCTCCATGGAAACGCCGGGGTTCGAGTCGGACCGGCAGCAGCTCATGCTGTACGACCGGGCATCCCGGCAGCACCGCGCGCTCACCGCCGACGTCGATCAAAACGTCCGTGCCTTCGCCTGGACACCCGATGGACGCGCCATGGTGCTCGAAATCGAAGAGCGAGGCCATCACAATCTCTATCGGATGGATCTGGCGTCGGGAAAGCGAACCCGGATCGTGAGCGGAGGGGTCAACTCCGACATCCGTATTTTTCCCAAGGGCGACCAGGTCGTCTTTCTCCGGCAAACTGCTACCCTGCCTCCCGCCGTGTTCGTGGTCCGGATGGACGGCACCGGTCTCCGCCCGCTCACCACGCTCAACTCGGCCGCCCTCGCGGAGCTCGACCTGCCGCCGCTCGAGAGCTTCAGTTTCGTCGGCGCCATGGGCGACTCGGTCCAATCATGGCTCCTCAAGCCGCCTGCCTTCTCTCCGCAGCGGAAATACCCGGTCATTTACGTGGTGCACGGCGGTCCTCAGGCGGCGATGCTCGACGCCTGGAGCGCGCGCTGGAACTATCAGATGTTCGCCGCGCGGGGGTACGTCGTCGCCGCGGTGAACTTCCACGGCTCGCCCGGGTGGGGGCAGAAGTTCGTCAACAGCATCTCGAAGCACTGGGGCGACTATCCCTTCGAGGACCTGATGAAGGGACTCGATGTCATCGCGGCCCTGCCCTATGTCGACAGCACCCGGATGGGAGCCGCCGGCGCGTCCTACGGCGGCTACATGATCAACTGGATGCAGGGGCACACCGGCCGGTTCAAGGCGATGTTCTCGCACGACGGCATCTTCAATCTCGTCAGCGCGCAGGGCGCCACCGAGGAGCTCTGGTTTCCCAACTACGAGTTCGGTGCCGGTGGCGTCACAAACCCCGAGACCCGCGCGATGCTCGACCGCTGGTCGCCGCACATGTTCGCCGACCAGTGGAAGACGCCGATGCTGGTGGCGCATGGCCAGCTCGACTACCGGCTCGACCTCTCCGAAGGGCTGCAGGCCTTCACCGCGCTGCGCGTCAAGGGTGTGGCGGCGAAGTTCCTCTACTTCCCCGACGAGGGGCACTGGGTGCTCAAGCCGAGAAACCGGCGGCTGTGGTGGAGCACGGTGCTCGATTGGATGGATCAATACCTGAGGCCTGGGGTGCAGCCCTAAACGGTGAGCAGTGAGCGGTGCGCGGCAAGCGGGAAGGGCCCTTCCCGCTTACCGCTCACTGGTCAAGTGACAGGATAAAGTAGTCAGTCACGCGACTGCAAAGGCGACGGCTTTGGGGCAAGGCACCGAGAAAGACCGCTCCCTGCTCCGGGGCCGAAGGGCCCACAGATGTCACAGATTCCGCAGACAAGCCGCTTCGAATCTGTGGCATCGGTGCAAATCTGTGGGCGACCGGTCCTGGCACGCCGTCGGCGGCATTCGAGGCTGTTGGGAATCGCTTTGGTGACTACTTTGTGCTGTCATGTGACCGCTCACTGGTCACCGCTTACCCCCAGGGGGTATGTGGAACCGGGCGTCCGGGGTCCACGTATCTTTCAGCGATGATCGAAGAACGCCTCGCTCCCCCCCCTGCCCCACCTCCGCCGGACCTGCGCAGTCCGGCATTGTACATCAACCGCGAGCTCGCCTGGCTCGACTTCAACCGCCGGGTCCTGCACGAAGCGATGGACTCGCGTACGCCCTTGCTCGAGCGGGTGAAGTTTCTCGCCATTTTTGCGAACAATCTCGACGAGTTCTTCCAGGTGCGGGTGGCCTGCATCCGCGAGCAGGTGCTGGCCCATCTCATCGAGCTCACCCCCGACGGCATGCTTCCCGAGATGCAGCTCCGTACGATCTCCGCGGAAGTCCGCCGGCAGCTCGCCGAGCACGGGAAGTGCCTCTGCGAGGACCTGATTCCCGCGCTGGCGGTGCACGGCATCGAGCTTGTGATGGATCAGGAGAAAATCTCGGCCGAGGACATCGAGTACCTTCGACAGTACTTCACCGAAAACGTCTTTCCCGTTCTCACCCCGCTCGCGGTCGATCCGGCCCATCCCTTCCCCTACATCTCGAATCTCTCCCTCTCGCTTGCGGTCGTGCTGCGCGGAGACGGTGGGGACGAGCGATTTGCCCGGCTCAAGGTTCCGAGAATTCTTCCGCGGTGGATTCCGCTGCCGGGCACGCATCGCTTCGTCCCCCTGGAGACGGTGATCGCGGTCAATCTCGAAGCGCTGTTTCCGGGCATTGAAATACTCGGGAGCTACCCGTTCCGGATCACCCGGAATACCGACCTCGAAATCGATCCCGATGAGGCCGACGACCTCATGGAGCTGATCCAGGAAGAAGTGCGCAACCGGCGCTTCGGCGAGGTCGTGCGGCTCGAGGTCCACCCCGGGATGCCCGAATCGCTCCGACGGCTGCTCCTGGCCGAGCTCAACGACGACAAGGGCAACGACGGGGTTCCGCTCTCGACGGACGACCTGTATGAAGTGGCGGGGCTGCTCAACGCGACCGACCTCCTGACAATCGCCGCGCTGGAGATTCCCGAGCTACGCGACCCCGGGGTCCTTCCGGTCGCGCCGGCGCGGCTCGCGGGCGCCAAGAACATGTTCGAGGTCATCCGCGAGGGGGATGTCTTCGTCCATCATCCGTACGAGAGCTTCGCGGCGAGCGTCGAGCGCTTCATCCAGACCGCCACCGAAGATCCGGACGTGCTGGCGATCAAGATGACGCTCTATCGCCCCGGCGGTGATTCGCACGTCGCGCGGATGCTGGTGACGGGCGCCGAACGAGGGAAGCAGGTGGCGGTGCTGATCGAGCTGCAGGCGCGTTTCGACGAGGAGAACAACATCAGGTGGGCACAGCGGTTCGAGGATGTGGGGGTGCATGTGAGCTACGGCGTGGCCGGCCTCAAGACGCACGCCAAAGTCATTCTCGTGGTGCGTCGTGAAGGCGACCAGATCCGCCGCTACGTGCACATCGGCACCGGCAACTACGCCCCGCGAACGGCGCGTCTCTACACCGATTTCGGAGTGTTCTCCTGTGACCCCGACCTCGGCGCCGACCTCTCCGATCTGTTCAATGTGCTTACCGGGTTTGCGAGCCCGCAGGGATACCGGAAGCTGGTCGTCGCGCCGGGCGGAATGCGGAAAAAATTGAAGGAAATGATCCGGCGGGAAATCAAGCATGCGGAGTCGGGGGGACCGGCGCGAATCTTCGCCAAGATGAACGCGCTGGTGGACTCCGAGATCATCGCGCTGCTCTATGAGGCGAGCCGCGCCGGCGTCACCGTGGACCTGCTGATTCGTGGCATCTGCTGCCTCCGCCCCGGCCTGCCGCGGGTGAGCGAGCGGATCCGGGTGGTGAGCATCATCGGCCGGTTCCTGGAGCACTCCCGTGCCTGGTACTTCGGCAATGGGGGCGCTGCGGAGGTCTACATCGGCTCGGCGGACTGGATGCCAAGAAACCTCGACCGGCGGATCGAAGCGGCGGTGCCGCTCGAGACGGCGGCGCATCGGGACACGGTGCTCGAGTTGCTGGAGCTCATGTGGAAGGACAACCGGCAGGCGTGGGATCTGTCACCCGAAGGCGCCTGGACCCAGCGGTCGCCCGGGCCGGGCGAACGGGAGATCGCGACGCACAAGGCCATGATCGAGCGGTACAAAACAGTTAGAAGTGAGTAACGTCCTCGCGTCTTCGCGTCTTCGCGTCTTCGTCAAGCGACCACTCCCCGCTGGGGATTCCAGGTGTGCCGTTCCTGCCGCACCCACCGGCTCCACGAATACAGCGCATCGTAAATCACGAAGCCGTGCTTCAGCATCTCGTGATCGTCGGGATGATTGCGCGAGAGGCCAAGGGAGATGGCGAGTAGCCCCGCGGACTGCGGCGCCAGGTCGAGCCGGTCGGTGTCGGCGCCCCGGACGATCGTCGCCAGCTCCTGGAGATGCGGGTCGGTGAGATGGTAGCGCTCGAGGAACAAATCGAAGCTGCAGCGCGGGCCGTCGTGGGACAGCTCCACTCCTTCGACGTCGAACGGGATGGCACCGGACGTCTCCGCCACCACGCGGACCTGATCGGGCGGAACGAACAGAAACTCGGCGTCCGGGTCGATGAAGCGACGGATCAGCCAGGGGCAGGCTACGCGGTCGATCTTCGGACGTTCTCTCGTCACCCACTTCATATGGCCTCCTGTGTGGCATTGAATTCCCCCGCGAGGCAGACCGAAACTCCGCGTCCCTGCGCGAGCGCCCGCTCGTAGGTCATCGCAGCGGCGGCAGCGTCCTCGAGGGCAGTGCCGGTGCTGTCGAACACGGTGATCTCTTCCCGATCCACCCTTCCCGGTTTCCTCCCCGCGACGACGTCCGCGAGCTCGCCGTGCACCTGCTCGCGGCGCATGACTCCCGCGGCGAGCGCGTGGTGGAGGTCACCGATCGTGGCGCACTGCTCGAGGACGTCGGCCACGAGCCGGCTCGCCGCGAGCAACTCGGGCTCGAGCTCCTGTTTTCCGGCGTCGTCCGCGCCGACGCCGGCGACGAAGGTTCCGGGACTTACCATCGCCCGCGTCAGGAAGAACCGCCGGGAGGGCGTGCAGGTCACGATGACATCGCTCTCGCCGGCTTGGGTCAGCGCACTCGCGGCTGCCATCGCTACCGCCTCGATACCCAGGCGCACCGTGATCCAATCCGCCAGGGCGTCGGCCGCCTGGGGAACCAAGTCGTACAGGTACATCCGGGTGAGCGGAAGGATCTGGACCAGTGACTCCACCTGCGCCCTCCCCTGCCGGCCGCACCCGAACAGCGTGAGAGTGGCCGAGTCTGGCCGCGCCAGGTATTTGGCCGCGACCGCGGTGGCTGCCCCGGTTCGCAGCCGGGTGATTTCGCTGGAGTCGATGAGTGCGAGCAGGCGGCCGTTCTCGGCATCGCAGAGCGCCACCACGCCCTGGATCGTCGGGAGCCCGTTACGCGCCGGGTTTTCAGGGAAGTTGCCGTTGAGCTTGGCCGCGAAGTAAGGACGCTCGAGCTGGAGCGCCGCTGCCTTGACGTGGAATCCTCCGGCGCCCACCTGAATCCCGAGCACGCCCTGCGGGGACAGGCTCTCTGCCTGGCGCCGAAAGGCCGCCTCGACGGCGCCGATACAGTCGCGGAGGGGCAGCAGGACCCGCACGTCCGCTGCGGTGAGGAGCAGGGTCGCGCTCAACTCCAGGCTCCTGCGCGCAGCGCGAGTCCCGCCGCGGCGCCCCCCAGCACCACGAGCCCGGACGGCACCCGGGTCCGCGCCACGATGCCCAGCGCAGCGAGCGCGAGCAGCAGCGTCGGCAGGTCGTGAATGGCGCGCCGACCCAGCACGACGCAGGCGCCGGCAATCGCGCCCGCCGCCGCCGCCGTGACCCCACGGACGAAATCCACCACGAGCGGGCGCTCGGCGAACCGATTGAATGCCGGCAGCAACAGCACCGAGAGGAGGTAGGCCGGGAGGAATACTCCCAGCGTGGCCGCCACCGCGCCGCCGGTTCCGGCGACGAGGTACCCGATGAATGCCGCGGTGATCACCACCGGACCCGGCGTGATCATGGCCACGGCGATGGCGTCGAGGAACTCCCGCTCGGTCAGCCAGCCGCGTTCCGTCACGACTCCCGAGTACAGGAAAGGGACGATGGCGAGCCCGCTGCCGAAGATGAACAGCCCCGCCTGGGCGAAATACCAGAAGAGAGAGGGAAGCAGCGAGACCGAGAGGGTCACCCCGGGCTTTCGCGCGGCGGTGCGAAGCACCACGACCAAGCCGGCGAGCGCGATGAGCCAGACCTGCTCCCGCGCTTGCCAGGCCGTCGCCACCCCCACTACCAGCGCGATGCCCCAAAGCAGCGGGTCAGTTGCCGCGGTGGTCCGCGCCAAGCGGAAGGCGGAAACCACGATGATTCCCAGCACCACCGCACCGACCCCGTAGAAAGCGGCCGCGAGCCAGGGCATGCCGCCGTACCGCACATACACGACGCCCAGTACGACCGTCATCAGGAACGACGGCAGGATGAAGGCGAGGCCGACCGCGACCGCGCCGCGAAGCCTGGAGTGCAGATACCCGAGGCAGAACGCGACCTGCGCCGCCAGGGGGCCGGGCGCGAGCTGGGAGAGCGCCAGGCTACGCGCGAACTCGTCGCGCGAAAACCAACGCCGCCGCTCGACCAGGTCGCGCTGCATCGACCCCACCAGCGCGATGGGCCCACCGAAGCCGATGCTTCCAAGCCCAAGGAAGTAGCTTGTCAGGGATCCGAGTGCCGGACGGCCGGCCGCTGGGCCCGTCACATCCGTCGCGTGCTGAAGTGTTTCAGCAGCCCGTCGAAGACCGGACCCGAGCGAGCCAGGCGCTCGGTGTCGTCCGCCGTCGCATCGGCAATGCCCCCGATCAGCGCCGCAATGCCCGCCGTTTCGGCCCGCCCGTACTTGGAGTCCTTGCAATCGATGTCCCGGACGATCTCGCCGATCGCGTTGAGCGCGGGATCGGTGAGGCCGAAGCGGCGGAGCAGGACCTGAAACGTGCAGAGCTCCCCCTCGTGGGTATACTCGGCCTGGTACATGTCGAATCTGAGCTCTCCAGACTCCGGCCGATGGCCGCGCGCGGCCACGAGCTTGAAGCGCGCTTCCGGATCGATGAAGCGGAGGATGAGCCAGGCACTCGCCATGCGATCGACATGCACATCGCGCCGGGTGACCCAGGTGCGCCCGGGCTTGGGCTGCTCTGCATCGGCGGACCCGCTCTCCGCCTTCGCGCCGGAAATCGATTCGAACATTGCGCGGAGCTCCTCATCGTTGATGCCCTCGAGAAATGCGGCGCGGCAGAGCATCGCCTCGCCCCCTTCGGCCTTGATCTCGCCGAGCAGCCATTGGAAGTCCTCCCGCGACTCCTCGGTGTCGGGGAGCACATAGACGGAGCCGCGCAGTGGCACCGCGCCGAGCCGCTGCAACCGGCGCCGGACCTTGACGCGCAGATAGTCCGGCTTAGGCGGCAGTTGATGAATCAGGAGCAGCCATGAATCTGTAGAATCATCCATTGCTTCTATAGTATCACCCCGTTATCGTGGGAGCAAGGGGGTGCCCATGCCGGAGTCCAGCGCTCGATACGTCCGAGAGACCCTCGCTCACCTGGTGCAAACCAATTCGATCAATCCGGCGTTCGCGCCGGACGCGCCGGGGGAGGCGCCGCTCGCCGATTGGGTTGCGGAAGAACTGAGCCGGCTGGGCTGCACGATCACCCGGCGGGAACCCCTTCCCGGGCGCGTCAGCATCGCGGGAACGCTGCCGGGGGTGGGTGGCGGACCATCGCTCATGCTCTACGCGCACCTCGACACCGTCGGCGTCGAAGGCATGGAGGACCCATTCAGCGGCGAGGTGCGGGACGGACGGCTCTACGGACGGGGCTCCTACGACATGAAATGCGGGCTCGCGGCCTGCCTCGCCGCGGTCAAGACGTTGCGCGACTCGCGCACGCGGCTCCGGGGGGACGTGGTGGTTTGCGCCGTCGCCGACGAGGAAACCGAGAGCCTGGGAATGCTGGATCTCCTGAAGGCGATCCATACCGACGCCGCCATCGTCACCGAGCCGACCGAGCTCGACGTGTACATCGCGCACAAGGGATTCTGCTGGATCGAGGTCACGACGCTGGGCCGCGCCGCGCACGGAAGCCGCTACCAGGAGGGCATCGACGCCAATCTCCGCATGGGCCGCTTCCTCGCCGAGCTGGAGGGACTGGAGCGCCGGCTCCGGGCCAGGGATCCCCACCCGCTGCTCGGACCGCCCAGCCTGCACGCCGCAGTCCTGCGCGGCGGCACCGGCCTCAGCACCTACGCCGCGAGCTGCGTGTTGCAGATCGAGCGCCGCACGGTCCCCGGGGAATCGCCGGAGGGCGTTCTCGCGGAGATCGACGCGCTGCTCGACTCGCTCCGCGCGGCCGATGCCACGTTCGAGGCCCGAACCCGGATGCTGCTCGCCCGGCCCTGGTACGAAGGCTCCCCG
The DNA here is from genome assembly GCA_964535105.1 of uncultured Gemmatimonas sp. Lineage (GTDB taxonomy): Bacteria > Gemmatimonadota > Gemmatimonadetes > Gemmatimonadales > GWC2-71-9 > JABFSM01. The sequence continues at coordinate 18,957 of CAZHSO010000043.1, read as the reverse complement.
GAGAGCGCCATCGCTCGCGCCGTGCTGGCTACCGCGCGCCGGCGGCTCGGCCGCGCACCGGTGATTTCCGGGGCGGCCTACTGGATGGATGCGGCGCTGATCGCGGAGGCGGGGATCGAGACCGTGGTCATCGGCGCCAGGGGGGGCGGCGCCCACGCCGCGGTCGAATGGGTGGAGCTCGAGTCGGTGGTGGTGCTGGCCGGTATGTTGGCGGACGCTGCGAAAGAATACTGCGGGGCCTGGAGTTAGTGCTGCATCCCTGTCGCCTCGACGAACTTCTTGAGTAGCTCGGCCTGCTCCGGGCTCAATTGTTCGGGGACCGTCACCTGCGCCGTGACGAGGAGGTCGCCGCGGCGCTCGCCTTTGGCGATGCCCTGCGCTTTGATCCGGAACTTCCGCCCCGGCTGGGTGCCAGCGGGAATCTTGAGCACCACCTTCTGGCCGTCCAGCGTCTTGACCCGGAGCCGGGTGCCGAACGCTGCTTGCGCCAGGTTGATCGAGACGTCGCAGATCAGGTCGAGGCCATCGCGACGGAAGAATTTGTCCGGCTGCACCTGGAAGGTGACGAGGAGATCACCCGGAGGTTTCCCGCCGCCGCCCGGCTCTCCCTGCCCCTTGAGGCGAATCTTGAGCCCGGTCTCGGTGCCGGGAGGCACCGTGATCATGACCCGCTTTTCGGTGCGGGTCTCGCCCGCGCCCCCGCAGGTGGGGCACTTTTCCGAGGGAATCTTTCCCCTGCCGCGGCACATCGGGCAGGGCCGGTTGACCGCGAAGCCGCCCTGGCCGAAGGAGATCGTGCCGCGCCCGCCGCACTCGGGACACTGCGAGAGGGTTGCCCCCGGCGCGGTGCCGTTCCCGCCGCAGCTGGCGCAGGTGTCGTTCATGGAGAGGGAGATCGGAACCTTCCCACCCAGCGCCGCGGTACGGAAGGGGATCTCCAGCGTCGCCTCGATCGTCTCCCCCTTCGGCTCTTCGCGTCTCCCGCCCCGGCCGAAGATCGACGAGAAAATGTCTCCCAGCCCCATCGACCCGAAGTCACCGAAGTCGAACGTCTCCCCGCCACCGGCCCCCTGCGGAGCGGGCCTGCGGGCCGTGGGATCGAAGGCGCCGAGCCGCCGCATCATGTCGTACTTCTTGCGCTTCTCGGCGTCGGAGAGCACGCCGTGCGCCTCGGAGATCTGCTTGAACAGCTCCGCGGACTGCGGATTGTTGGGATTGGCATCGGGGTGATGCTTCTTGGCGAGCCGGCGGTAGGCCTTTTTGATCTCCTCCGGCGTCGCCTTCTCGGAAACGCCGAGGAGCTGGTAGAAATCCTTCGAGGCCACTTAGTGCTGACCTCCCGAGGAGTACACCTGCACCCGCGCGGGGCGGACCAGCGATCCCTTGAAGCGGTAGCCGACCTGGAAGGTCGCGGCCACCACATGATCCTGCTCCGGCGTCGGCGGCGCCAGCGCCGAAACCGCCTCGTGAAACGCGGGATCAAACGGCTGACCCGCGGGGTCGATTCGCTCGATGCCGGCGGCCTCGAGCTCCTTGCGCAGCTTCTTGTCGACCAACTGCACCGCCTCCATCAGCGACGCCGCCGGAACACCAGGATCGCTGGCGGCGACACGGTCCACGTCGTCCAGGATGTCGAGCAACTTCATCACCAACGCGGCCTGCGCGCGGTCGGCGATCTCGATCCGCTCGCGGGCAATGCGTTTCCGGAAATTGTCGAACTCGGCGGCGAGCCGCAGGTGCCGCTCCTGTGCCTCGCGCAGCTGATCTTCCAGCCGGCTGACCGCGCCCTCAGGAAGTTCGGCCGGCAGCACTTCCGGAGCGGTGCCGACGGGGGGCGCCTGGTCCGGGAGCGCGTCTTCTTCAAATCCTTTTTGCATCGTCTGGTACCATGGTCCAGGTCGGAGGCTGAATATGTCTCGTAATCTAGCCACTCCGGGAGGTCAGCCGCCCTCCAATCTGCTGCGTCTGAGGATGCCGAGCAGGGCGAACTGAGCCGCCCGGGCCCGGATGTCGCGGCGGGACCCGGGAAAGACGTAATGCGCGGTCTCGAGGCCGTGGGCGTCCGCAAATGCAAACCACACCGTGCCCACCGGCTTCTCCGCCGAGCCCCCATCCGGACCCGCGATGCCCGAAACCGCCGCGGCGAGCGACGTCCCGAACCGTTCCCGCGCCGCCGTCGCCATTGCGCTCACGGTCTCCCCGCTTACGGCGCCGTGCTGCTGCAGGATTCGCCGGGGCACCCCGAGCTCCTCCTTGAGCGAATCGGCGTAACAGATCATTCCGCCCACGAACACCGAGGAGCTTCCCGGTACCTCGGTGAGCCGGGCGCCGACGAGGCCCCCGGTGCACGACTCCGCCACGGAGATCGTGAGTCCGCGCGCCTTGCAGGCCTCGAGCAGCACGGCGGCGAGGTCTTCCTCATCCCGTCCGTAGGCGTGATCGCCGAGCCGCTCCTCGAGTTTCGCTGCCGCGGCCGCGAGAGATGCGTCGGCGGCGTCGGGAAGGGTATCCCAGGCGGTCAGGCGCAGATCGACTCCCTCGAGCCCCGGGAGATACGCGAGGGTGAGCGGCCCGAGCGTGTCCTCGAGATCGCTGACCCGTTCGGCGAGCGTCGATTCGGGGATTCCGGTCGTCCGCACCACGCGCGACCGCACCACCCGCGCGCCGGCCCGTGCCGCGAGCCGGGGCACGACCTCGTGGGTGACGAGACCGCGCATCTCGCTCGGCACTCCGGGGAGCATGATGACTTCCCCGAGAGAACCGGAAATCCAGAGACCCGGAGCGGTCCCCCAGCGGTTGGGAAGCACCACAGCGCCGCGCGGCACCTCGGCCTGTCCGCGATTGCGCTCGCCGATTTTCCGGCCCATGCGGGCCCAGCGGGCGGCGAGATCGTCCCAGATGTCCTGATGGAATTCGAGGGGGAGATCGAAGAGGCCGGCTACGGCATGCTTGGAGAGATCGTCACGGGTCGGTCCGAGCCCGCCGGTGGTGAGGACGAGCCGGGTGCGCCCGAGCGCTTCGCGCACCGCATCGCGCACGGCGTCCGGCTCGTCCGGGACGGAGGTGCGCCGAACGACCCGGACTCCGGCGGCCGCAAGCGCCTGGCCGATGAATGCGGAATTGGTGTCGATGGTGAAGCCGAGGAGCAGCTCGGTTCCGATGGTGACGAGCTCGAGATTCATGCTGGAAAGTTAGTGTCACCATGAGCCTCGCGTCTCTCCGCGGGCTCGGGGGCGGGCTCGCCTCGGGGCCGCTTGCCAGATATGGTCAATTCATACATATTGATACATATGAAAACTACTCTCAATATTGACGACCAGCTCCTCGCCGAGGCGCGCCGGCTCAGCCGCATCGAGGAAAAGACCGCCCTGGTCCGTGCGGGACTGGAGGCCCTCATCGCCCGGGAGAGCGCTCGCCGCCTCAGCGCGCTGGGCGGGAGTGAGCCGGGGTTGAAGTCCGCCCCGAGACGGCGCTCAAAGCACGGCCGAGCGGCATGATCCTGGTCGACACCTCGGTGTGGTTGGACCACTTGGGGCGCGGAAACGTCGCCCTGGCCGCCCTGCTCCAGAACTCCCGAGTTGCCTGCCATTCCTTCGTGATAGGGGAGCTCGCGTGCGGGGTACTACACAACCGCAGGGAATTGCTCGCGCTCCTGGGGCGGCTTCCGCAAGTGCCGGAGGTCTCCCACGACGAGGCCCTGGGGTTCTTGCACTCGCGCCGCCTGGCGGGTCGTGGACTTGGCTGGATCGACGTGCATCTGCTCGCCACCGCGGCGCTCGCTCACCTGCCGCTCTGGACGCTCGATCGCCGCCTGGCAGCTGCCGCCGCGCACCTGGACCTGGAGGGGTCACCGGGGTGACCAAACGGCGCTCCCGGCCCTCCGCGGGATCACCGGCTCTGCTGGCTGAACAGGGCCCGATACCGGTAGATGTAGATGACGAACGAGTACACCGTCAGCACCGCCGCGATCGCCAGCGTCACCGCCACGAACCCGCCGTGAAACTGATTCCACCAGAGCGCGGCCCGTTCCCTTTCCCACCCCATCGGCTTGATCGCGCTCCTGAAGGCGAACCAGGCGATGGTCCCCCCGATGAAGATGCTCTGCATGACGGTCTTGAGCTTACCAGGCCCCTGAGCCGAGATGACTACACCCCGGCGCTTGGCCCACCAGCGGAGGATCGTCATTGCCACCTCCCGCCCCAGCATCAGCAGGCAGACCCAGAGCGGAATGCTGCCCCAGACGGGAATGTCGTAGAGATCGTGGCGCTGCCGGGAGATCCACCAGATGGGAACGAGGGTGGCGAGCAACAGCAGCTTGTCGGCAAGGGGGTCGAGCGTCTTGCCCAGGTCGGTCACCTGGTTGTTCCGGCGGGCCAGCCAGCCGTCGATGATGTCGGTGACGGCGGCGGCGATGAAGATGACCAGGCAGATGATCTTGGGCCAATATCCCTCGATGAACGGCAACAGCGCGATCACCGGCGTAATCGCGATCCGCGCGACGGTCAGGATGTTGGGGAGGGTCCAGGTCATGTGCGAGGGAGTCGCGAAGAGTGAGGAGCGAAGGGGAAAAACCGCTTCGCTCTTCGCGCTTCGCTATTCGCTATCCAAGTGTTTTCAGCACGAGCTTGGAGATGGCTCTGAGTGTATCAAACACCCCGTCGCCGCGCAGCGCCACCGCCTCGAAGTAGGGCACCCGCTCGATCCAGGTCCCCTCGATCTCCTGGACCAGCATGTCGCCGGGGCGCGTCGGGTCGGGCAGCGGCCGCTGCCGGGCGGGATCTTCCACCGGCCAGCCGGGATTGAGCGCGTCCTGCAGCTGCGCCAGCGGCGCCGCATTGGGCAGGTCGCGCTTGTTGTACTGAACCACGAATGGCAGCCGCGTCAGATCGATGCCGTGCTGCGCCATATTGTCGTAGAGATTCTGCATCGACTCGATGTTGGCTTCCATCCGCTCCATCTGGCTGTCGGCCACGAACACCACCCCGTCGACGCCCTTCAGAATGAGCTTCCGCGACGCGTTGTAGTACACCTGTCCTGGAACGGTGTAGAGATGAAACCGGGTCTTGAAGCCGCGGATGGTGCCGAGATCGACCGGCAGAAAATCGAAGAACAGTGTGCGTTCGGTCTCGGTGGCGAGCGAGATCATCTTCCCTTTGCTCGCCGGGGCGACCTTCTCGTAGATGTACTCGAGGTTGGTCGTCTTGCCGCCGAGCCCGGGCCCGTAGTACACGAGCTTGCAGTTGATCTCGCGCGACGCGTAGTTGATCAGCGACATGCGGGCGCGGCCTCAGCTTCCGAAGAGTTTGTCGATTTCGTCCTCGGCTTCGCCGAGGAAGCCGGTCTCCACCCGCCGCTCGCCCGCCGACTCGCGGGCGAACATGGCGATAAAGAGCGCGGACAGCGACCCGACCACACCCCGGACCCGGAGCTTCACCAGCCCGAGCGTGGTGCGGTTGTCGAAGAGCACCACCAGAATGACCCGCCGCGCGATGTCCGCCAGGTACAGCGAGTCCTTCTCGCCCTGGTGGAAGAGCGCGCCGAATTCGTTTTCGCCGAGCATCCGGGCCAGCTGGTCGTTGGCGCTGAAGTCGGCTGCCGTGAGCGAAGCGAACGCGACCGGATCGAAGGTCGGCGCTTCACCCACCGTCGCCAGCATCTGCCCGGTCCGGTCCACCAGGAGCGCGGTCCGCGCATTCGCGTCGCGGAGCAGACTGTTCAGCAGCACCCCGATCCGAGCGGCATCCTCTTCCCGGAACGACCAGCTCGAAGCGCCGCTCATCCCAGCGCCAGCTCCAGCTCCCGCACCACCCGGAGCCCCCGGCGCCGCAGCACCGGGTGGCGCTCCCAGGCCAGGTAATCACGCAGCAGCCGCACTGTCTCGGGCGCCGCCCGGCCGGCAAGGAATCCGAGCGCCGCATGGCGCCGCCGCAGGCTCGGGCTGAAGAGCGCCGCCTTGTGGGCGCCGAGGTACTTCTGGGCCAGCATCCAGCCGCCCAGCAGTCCAGCCGCCGTCGCGATAGCGACGAAGAGCGTGCGGGGCGCGGTCACGAAACCTCCTGGCGCGCGTCGAGCGCGTGACTCAGAGTGACGCCATCGATGTATTCAAGATCCCCGCCGACCGGAAGCCCGCGGGCCAGACGGGTAATGCGCACGCCGCTACCCGCGAGCAGATGCTGAATGTAGGTGGCCGTCGCCTCGCCCTCCAGAGAGGGGTTGGTCGCCAGGATCACCTCGCGCACGACGCCCTCCGCGAGACGCCGGCGGAGCAGGTCGAGCCGGAGCTGTTCCGGACCCACCCCTTCGAGAGGCGAGAGTCGCCCGCCCAGCACCAGGTATCGGCCACGGAAAGCCGTCGCCCGCTCGACCACCGGCACCGCCGAAGGCTCTTCCACCACACACAGGATCGAGGGATCACGCCGCGGATCCGCGCACACCGGGCAGCGCTCGTCCTCGGTATAATTGCCGCACTCCGGACAGGGATGCACCCGGGCGACGACTGCCGCGAGCGCCGCCGCAAGCCGGTCGGCGCGTTCGCGCGGTTGCTGGAGGAGATGAAAGGTCAGCCGCTGCGCCGTCTTCTGGCCGATGCCGGGCAGCCGGGCGAGCTCGGTCACCAGCTCGTCGATGACGCCCACCGGCCTCAGAGGGCCGCGAGCGGGTTGGGGGAGAGCTTTCGCATCTCGGCTTGGACCAGATCGCTGGCGCGGCGCTGCGCCTCTGCGATGGCGCCCACGATCAGGTCGGCCAGGAGCTCGGCATCACGCCCCTCGAAGGCTTCGGGGTCGATCGTCAGGGCGCGCAGCAGACCCCGCCCGTCCACCCGCACGCGCACCAGCCCTGCCCCGGCGGTGGCTTCGATGGTGCGGTCGGCGAGCTCGGACTGCAGTTGCTGGAGACGCCCCTGAACCTGCGACCCTAGCTGGAACAGCTGCTGGAGATCGGCCATGTTACCCCTCGTCTACGATCTCCAAATCTAACTCATTGGCCGCCGTGTCGAGGGCCGGATCGACCCGCCGGAGCCGCTCCAGACGCTCCGCGCGCAAGACCTCATCGGTCATGCGTTTCGGCCGCTCGGCGGCGCCCGACGGCGCCTCGACGACCAGCCGCACCCTGATCGGTCCGGTGAACCGGGAGGCCAGCAGCTCCTCGACCAGGCCAATCTGACGCTGCACCCCTTCGGTAAGCATCGCCTGGTCCGCGGTGGCCGAAAGCCGGACCTCACGGTTACCGGCGGCGACGGGTGTGGTCGCGGAGAGGGCCTGGCCGAGGAGACGGCTCTTTTCGGTGGCCGACTCGAGGACTTCGGGCCAGATGGCGAGGAGGGCTGGGAGAGAAAGAGTCTGGGGGTTGGGAGATGGGGATTGGGGGTTGGGGGCCGATGGCTGACGGCTGATGGCTGATGGCTGAGGGCTGCCCCTGAGCATCGCCTCGATCTCCACCACGCGATCCATCAGCGTCCAGCGGAGGAGCAGCGTCTCCACGACGAGCCTGGCACTCGAGGAGCGGCGAATCGAGCCCTCCGCCTCGGCGAGAAGCGCGAGCATCCGGACGATGTCCGCCGGAAGCAGAACCCCGCGCACCCGCTCGATCGCCGACCGCATGACCTCGGTGAGCCCGTCGGGGATGGCACCGCTCTGCACCATGAGCAGCGCGCGCAGCAAGTCGGCGCTGCCGGTCATGAATTCGGCGAGGTCGGCACCGGCGTTCACCAGGCCATCCACCAGAGGAAAGACCGCGCCAGTGTCCTTCCCGGCCACGAGCCGGAGGACCTCGGCGTACTGCTCGTCGCCGATCAGGCCGAGGACCTCCCGCACCGCCACGGCGGTGATGGGTCCCTCGCCGAATGACAGGCACTGGTCGAGCACCGAGAGGGCATCCCGCATGCCGCCGTCGGCGTACCGCGCGATCAGGGCGAGCGCATCATCCTCGGCGGAGAGCTTCTCCTGATCGAGCACCTGCCGCAACCGCTCGCGAATGGGGCCGGGGCCGATCCGGCGAAAATCGAAACGCTGCAGGCGGGAGAGAACCGGCGCGGCGGTGGAGGCGATTTTCTGCGGCTCGGTCGTCGCGAAAACGAACACGACTCCCGGCGGCGGCTCCTCGAGGATCTTCAGCAGCGCGTTCCACGCTTCGCGGGTGAGCATGTGCGCTTCATCGACGATGTAGACCTTGTGACGCCCCTCTTGCGAGGCGGCATACATCGCCCGCTCCCGCAGGTCGCGCGCATCGTCGACGCCGCGATTGCTCGCCGCGTCGATTTCAACCACGTCGAGATTGGCCAATCCGCTCCAGACTCGTTCGCAGTTCGGACAGGCGCCGCAGGGCTCCCCGGTGGGATGCTTCGGATCGAGGCGCTCGCAGTTGAGCGCCATCGCCAGAATGCGCGCGGCGGTGGTCTTGCCGGTGCCGCGCGGTCCGGTCAGGAGATAGCCGTGACCGACCCGCCCCTTGGCCACCGCACCGCGGAGCGCGGTCGCGACATGATCCTGCACGAGCAGATCGGCAAAACGGCGGGGACGGTACTTGCGGGCGAGGGCAATCATGGGCGCGGAGACGCGAAGACGCGGAGACGCGGAGACGCGATGACGGATCGAGGCACAGCGGGCGACCAGAGAAGGGAGGGTGCGTCAACCACTTCGCGTCTTCGCGTCCTCGCGTCTGATAACAAAAGAAGTACCCCAGGCTCCCCGAAGCTGTACCGGACATCGCTTAGCGCTGCTACCGGCAAGGTCCTGACGCGGTTCGCGCGCCGGCACCCTTCGGACCTGGGGCGCGTGGAATCTACGCAGGCGTCGAGACCCAGACAACTGCGTGAACAGTGAACGGTGAATGGTGAACGGGAACTGCAACCCGGAGCTGTTCCCGTTCACTGTTCACTGTTCACCGTTCACGTCGTTCATCGCCCAGGCCCCATCAGCAGCGCATTATTGAAGAGCCCCGCCGTTCCCCGGAAAAAGGCCCGGTACAGAGGATCGTCGGCGAAAAGGATGACCTTGCCCCGCCCCACATTCTCCACGGCGGCCCAGATGGCGCCGTTGAGCAGCCGTTCGGTGTTCCCGGGCCAGCTGAAGCCGGAGAGCACCAGATCCTTCCCCAGGAAGGAGACCGGATTGTCGCCCTTTTTCGACGGCGTGAAGAACGTCCCGCCCGACACCAGGACACCGATCTGGTCGCTGGGGTATCCGTAGGTGAGCCAGTGGGTGCGATCGAGGGTGGCGCGCGCGATGAGACCAGGCAGCGATTCGGGCTTCTTCCCTCCACCGGCGGTCGGCGAAACCAAAGGAGGACCGGGCAGCGCGGTCGAGCTCAGGGTGGTATCGCTGGGCGTCTTCGCGTCCTTCGCGTCCTTTGCTTCCTTCCCCTCTTCCCCCTTCCCCACTTCCCCCTTCCCCTCTTCCCCCTTCCCCACTTCCCCAACTGTCGACAGCCCCATCTCCTTGGCGGTGAGGAACGCGCTCGCCCCACCGATCGCGATGATGCTGCCGCCCTCCCGCACCCAGTTCTTGATCCGCTCCGCGTTACCGACGCGGCGGAGCATGGCGGCGCCCGACCCGTCGGGAAGAATCAGCACGTTGTAGTCAGCGAGATTCACCCGGCCGAGGTTGCCGAGGTCCACCGGCACGACGGGATGCTGCAGCTCCTTCTCGATGTAGTACCAGATGCCGCCGAAGGACGTCTGCGCCACGCTGTCACCGGCCGCAAGCAGGATCTTCGGCGCCTTGAGCGCCATCACCGTCTCGCTGCCGATTCCGAGTCCGCTCTCGGCGTACGCCGACTGCACGGCGACCACCTGGGCCCGGACCTGCCCCGCGAGCGCCTGGATCCTCTCGTGCAGGGTCGCCGGATTGCGCTGGCTCCGGACGATGTAGGTCCCCACCGGCCAGGAGCGTCCGTCCGCGCGCACCGGCGTGCTCGCGACCGCGACGCTGAAACCTTCGCGCAGCAGATTGAGTGCGAGACGGGTGCTGGTCTCCTGCCCTCCCGCAAAGACGTACCCGGACTGGCCCCTGCCGCTCACCGTCCCAGCGGGGAGCATGGTTTCGACTGTGACGGCCTCCCCCGCGACGGCGACGACATCCTCGGTCCAGGCGGCATCCACTCCGTACGAATAGGGCATCGACCAGGCGGTGATGTCGTAGAACTCATACTCTTCCCCGCTCGCCTCCTCTCCGCGCCGGCGATTGCGCTCGAACTTGTCGAGCTGGCGGCGGGCGAAGGCCGAGTCGAGCGCCGCGCGCGGCTCGAGCATGGTCATCGCGAGCCGGGCCTGCGGCTGCGCCATGTCGATCACGTAACTCCCCGCCGGGAAAGTCCGTCGCGCGGCGGCTCCGCCGAGATAGTCGTGCGCCGAGAGGGAGGTGAATGGCGCGGTGGTGCGCACCACCTCGATCTCACCCCGGGACAGTAGCCTGGCCACCTGCAGGGCGCGGCTGGGATCCCCGGTCGGAGAAATCACCACGCGCTTCATGGAACGAGCCCGCGCGTCGGCCATGCCGGTCGCGTGGAAGTCGTAGTAGTCGCGGAGCCGCTCCTCCTTGGCCGTAGCGAGCACCCCCAGCGTCGCCAGCGAGGCCACGAAATGATGCGCGATCCCGTCGGCGAAGGTGGTCACCGTGCCGTCGTCCTTCCGCAGACGAATCTCGGGGCCGCCGTCGGTTTCGAACGTCATGCCGGTGGCGCCGGACATCGACGGCCACATGTCCACGTACCCGGGATAGTAGAAGTCGAAGATGTCGCGGGTGTAGTACTGCCACCCGTGGCGGTCGAAGGCCGCGGCGTTGCCCCGTCCGAACCTGTCCTCCCACTTCCTCTGGTACGGGCCGAGATTCGGGTTGAGCGGATCCGAGGTCGGCGGGAAGAAGTACTGGCTCGTGGTGCTGTGCAGATCGACGACCAGCTGCGGGTGCCAGCGGACCATCGCGCCGATCAGCGCCCGCGTCTCAGCCTGGCTCTGCGCGACGAAGTCGCGATTCATGTCAAACCGGTAGTGGTTGTATCGTCCCCAGACGCTCCACGGCTCGATCTGCTCGAGCGCCCCCGGCTCGTCGCTCGCCACCGCCACCGAATTATTCCAGGCGGCAAACCGTTCGTGGCCGTCGGGATTCTGGGAGGGATTCAGGATGGTGACGACGTTGCGGAGAATCTCCAGGGTCGCGGGCTCGTCCGAGGCCAGCAGCTGGTAGGCGGTCTGCATGACCGCCTCGAAGCCGGCAGGCTCGTTGCCATGGATGGAGTGCGAGAGGAGCGCGACCGCGGGATTGCGCCCGGCCAGCTCGGCGGCCTGTTGCACTGAGGTCTTCCGCGGGTCGGCAAGACTCGCGAGATCCGCCCGGATCTGATCGAGACGCGCGAGGTTCTCGGGCGCAGAGATGATCAGAATCCGCATCACCTTCCCCTCGGCCGTCGTCCCGATGATTTCGGTGCGTACCCTCTCAGGCGCCGCGGCAATCATGCGATCGAGCGCCCGCTGCTGCTCGTGGTACATCGTGTGCCGGGTACCCAGACCGTGTCCGAGCAGCGTATCCACCCGGGGCACCGCCGGCCGGTAGGGTCCCCGGCCGTACCACTCGAAGGGGGCTTGCCCTGAGGCAGAAGGGGCGGTCGCGAGAGCGAGGACTGCGATCAGGGCGTAGCGCATGGGCTCGAAGGGGAAGGGGGAAGGGGGGGGGGGGGGGAGGAAGGGGGGGAGGGGGGGGAGGGGGGAGGGGGGAAAGGGGAAGCGGTGAGCGGTGAGCAGTTAGCCGTTCGCAACTCACTGTTCTCACGCTATGCCTCGCTGCTTCCGCTGCATCGCTCGAAGCTCCCAGGTCTCCGCCACAACGGCGCCGAGGAGAAAGACCAGGGCCGAATAGTACAGCCACACCACGAAAAGGAGCATGGCGCCGATGGACGCATCGAGGGTGGCGGCCCCGTAGCCCGTCGCCCCCCGGATATACAGCGCGTAGAGCTGCTTGGCGACCTCGAAGGCGAATGCCATGAACAGCGCCGCCACCAGGGCGGCCGGCCAGCGCACCCGGCGGAGCGAGGCGTGCCGGTAGAGGAAAAAGAAGAGCACAATCAGGAACAGGTAGCCCAGTGCGTACGCGAGCCATTGCTCCAGGGTGGAGAGGACGGTGTCGTCCCCGCGCCCGCGACTCTTGAAATAGCCTTGCAGCAGCGACAGCCCGACGGTGAGGAGGACGTTGGCGAGAAAGAACACGAGGGTCAGCAGCACCATCCCGAGGTCGCGCGCCTTCCCGAGGAGATAGCGCACCACGAAATGTCCGCCGGGCGGCCGCACCGACACGTCGTAGATGGCGTTCAGGGCCGTGCGAATGCTGGCGAAGAGTCGGGTGCTGAACCACAGGAATGCCGGGAGCGCCACCAGGGAAAGCGATTGCCCGGCGCTGGTGAGCTTTCCGAGGATCGCCTCGACCGCGGAGAACGGGTCGCTGCCGGCGGCCCGGTCGTGCGGGGGGAGGAAGCGCTCAAACAGCGCCTGCGGATCCACCGGCCCGCTGCCGGTCGCGGTCTCCAGCACCTTCGCCAGTCCCGCGAACAGAAGCAGGACGAACGGAATCGCGGTGAGCATCGCGTCGAAGGTGATGGCGCTGGCCAGGAAGGGGACGCTGTTCTCGTCGGCGGCCTGGAGGGTCCGCCAGGCGAATCCCCGGAACGATCGATACCAGGCGTATTGCCGGGTGTCCTTCAGGCGACCGGCTCCTCGTCCTCTTCCGCGAGCTCCCGATGCCGCCGCGTCCGGGCGCGGGCGAGGCGCTGCTCCAGCTCGGCGCGGGGGGTCGGCGCCTGGCGCTTGGGCGCTTCCTCTCGGGACGGCTTGTCATCCTCCTCGCCGGTCTCCCCGGACGGGGACACTCCCTCCCCCTCCTCCTCCTCCTCCTCCTCCTCGGCCTCCAGCAGCTCCTCGGCTTCCTCACTCAGATGATCGAACGCTTCCTCCGCCGACTGCTTGAGCGTGGCCAGCCGCTCGCCGATCAGCGCCCGGGTCTTCTTCCCAGAATGCGGCGCCAGGAGCAGTCCGAGCCCTGCGCCGACCACACCACCCACCAGCAGCCAGAGGAGACCGCCGGCGCCGGCGCCGCGCTCGATCACCACCAGACCGCGATTGTTTTTTCTGGACATCCGAACCTCCCTCTGGTGGAGCTATTCCCCTGCCTCGGCGTCATCCACCGCGCGGCCTTCCGATTGGTGGAGCTGGTCCCAGCTCAGCGCCCGCGCCTGCACATGTTTCGTCACCAGCCCCGCGGTCCCTGCGACCTTGAGCTGGTCGAAGAGGAATCCGAAGGTCCTCTCCAGATCGGCTGCGATGGCGGCGCGCACATCGGCCGGCAGATCCCAGCATTCCCGCTTGAACGGCCCGATTGCCTTCTTGCGCGCCCGGTAATAGAACTGCTCGTCGGTGTCGTTCGGCTTCCGCTCGCCGGCCGCATTCGCATCGAGCCACCGCTTCATCCTGGTCCTCAGACCTTCCGGAAGCCGGGGATGCTCGAACACGATATTCTGGAAGTTAGTCGCGAGATGGATCTCCGTGGTCTCCACCCGGGGGAAATTGCCGAAGGCGCCGGGCGGAAGCGTGCTCGCCCCATGCTGCACCGCCCCGCCGAGGCCATACGACTCCCGAGCGGCGCGGCTCAGCGCCTCCAGTGCGGCGAGGTCGAGCTTCACCTCGGCGATGGTCCCGTCGGGAAGCACCACGCCGCCGTGCGAGGTGCCGGTCTGCACCGAGATCTTGCTGAGTCCGGCAAGCGACCCTCCCATGGCCGCGAGCGAGCGGTTGTACCCACCCATGAAGGCGTGGAGCTCCTCCACGGTGCTGTTCTTCATGCCGACTTCGCCGATCTCGCCCCCCACCGACACCGTCACCTTGCGCGGCTCGATGCCCCGGATGAAAGCGGTGATCTCGGCGGCGCGCTGGTAATTCGCGCGCTGCTGCAGATCGAGCGTCGGCTGCTCCAGGTCCACCAGCGTCGAGGTATCGATATCGATGTTGAAGAATCCGGCGCCCACCTCTTCGCCGATCAGCTTCTTCACCTCGCCGACCTCCCCTTCCGGGTCCGAGGCGTATTTCTTCGCGTTGACCTGGCAGTGGTCGCCCTGGATGAACACCGGAAGCCGGTATCCCTCGCGAAGCGCCGCCGCGGTCACCACCGCCACATACTCGGCGGGGCGCTGATCGGTGTAGACAATCTCGGAGCGGGCGATCTCGAGGATGATCGCGCCGGCATCGCGCTCGCGGGCCGCGCGGAACACCGCCCTCGCCGTGTCGTACGCGAGCATACGCACGTTGATCGCCGGGACGGTGAAGCCGCCGCATTCGCCCCGCCCCCGCGCCAGGTAGAGATCGTGGATCGAGCCGGCTCGAACTCCCACCGCCTGGCCCAGCTCCCAGATCAGCCGACGAGCCTCCGCTTGCGCGGCCGCATCCCCGAATACCGCCTCACGAACGAGGGCGTCCATCTTCTCGGATTGAAGTACGGACGGGTCCGTGACGCTGAGTCCGGAAGGGCCTCTCACGACGGCCCGTCCGAAGTGACCGACTGCGCGCTGATCGACTCCGTTCGGCATGGTTCTGGTCCGTCCGGCGAGGTGAGCCAAGTTGAAGGGACGGCCCAATCTAGATGGGCCCACCAGGACGGTCAAACCGACGGTCGCTGCCCACACCATCCCATGATTTTCCACATGAACCAATTATGTGTAAGTCATGTGGAACAAAGACTTACTAGTGACACCGAATGTTGACAATCGAGCTGCTGCCGATCCCCATCCCTGGCTTGGATTTGCCCTTCCGGGCTGAGGTTTCTTCCCATTTCCACGTGTGGAAAAGCCCGTGAATTCACAGGAATGTGGAGACCCCAAATCCCCTGAGAAACGCTCCATCTCCCCCATCACAATCATGTGGAAAACCCCTTCCCCAAGTCTTTCCTATTCCCGCTTCCCCGAGGGAACCTCGCTGTGAATACCGTGGACAACATTTTTCAACAGAATCCTCTCGTTGACAGCGAAGAGCGAAGCGCGAAGAGCGCGGCGGGAAGCTCCTCGCTACTCCCTGGTCGCACAGTTTACATTCTGGCACCTTTCAGACGAGTTCTCTCCGTTTTGGCCAGTAAGACCGCCGCTATCCGCCGCACCAAGATCGTCGCCACCCTGGGCCCCGCCTGGGAAAAGCCGGATCAAATGCGCGCCCTGCTCGACGCCGGGGTCGACGTCGTCCGGATCAACTCCAGCCACGGGACGCCGGAGATCCGCACCCGCTGGATCACCGATCTCAGGGCCGTGCTGCGCGAGCGCCCGAGCGCGTGCGCGATTCTGGTGGACCTGCAGGGACCCCGCATCCGGGTGGGGAATCTTCCCGAGCCGCTGACCTTCACCGCCAAGCAGCTGGTCACCTTTGCCCCCGAAGATTCCGCCGAGGAAGGGGAAATCCCCACCACGTACGAGGGACTGGCGGGGGACGTGCGTCCGGGGAGCCGGATCCTGCTGGACGACGGCCTGCTCACCGTGGACGTCACCGAGGTGGCGGGCGCGCGGGTGCGGGGGACGGTGCGCTACGCGGGGGTGCTCAAGGCCCACAAGGGGATGAACCTCCCCGGCATCGAGGTGTCCGCTCCGGCCATCAACGAGAAAGACCGGGAGGACGCCCGCCTCGCCGCCGAGCTCGGCGTCGACTACATCGGGATGAGCTTCGTGCGCCGTCCCGACGACCTGGAGGCGATGCGCCGGCTGCTGCCCAAATCGATCAAGCTGATCGCCAAGATCGAAAAGGACACCGCCCTGCAACACCTGGAGGGGATCATCGAGAGCGCCGATGCCATCATGGTGGCCCGCGGCGATCTCGGCGTCGAGCTGCCCTTCGAACAGGTGCCGCTGGTGCAGAAGCGGCTGATCCGCGAGGCCAACCGGCACGGCAAGCCGGTGATCACCGCGACCCAGATGCTGGAGAGCATGATCGTGGCGCCGCGGCCGACCCGCGCCGAGGTGTCCGACGTGGCCAACGCGATTCTCGACGGGACCGATGCCGTCATGCTCTCCGCCGAGACGGCGGTGGGTCGCTACGCCCTCGAGGCGGTGCGTGCGATGGACCGGATCGCGCTGGAGGTGGAGAGCCACCGGCGTGAAGGAAGCGACGAGCCGGCGTGGGAGAGCTCCGCGGTTCATCTGCGGCAGCCGCACGTGACGGCACGGACCGAGGACGCCATCTCGGTCGCGGTCTGCGCCGCGGCTGAGCTCCTCAAGGTGCCGCTGATTGTCTGTCTCACCTCGAGCGGATTCACCGCGCGCACCGTCGCCTCGTACCGGCCCACGGTGCCGATCCTCGCGGCCACGCCCGAGGAGGAAACCTTTCGCCAGCTCGCGCTGGTGTGGGGTGTGATTCCGGCGCGCATCGATCACTACCCCGACTACGACCAGACGTTCCCGGTGGCTCAGTCGATCATCCGGAAGCTGGGACTCGCGGAACCGGGTGAGCGGGTGGTGGTCACGGCGGGCGTGCCCTTCGACGTGGCGGGCACCACCAACTTCCTCAAGATCGAGTCCGCATAGCGGACATGCGTCTCACTCTTCTGGGCACCGGCACCTCGTTCGGCGTGCCCCAGATCGGGTGCGGCTGCGCCGTCTGCGGCTCCAGCGACCCGAAGGACCGCCGGACCCGGACCGCGGCGCTGATCCAGAGCGGGAGCGCCACGCTGCTCATCGATACTCCGCCCGAGCTCCGCCTGCAGCTGCTCGCAGCCGGCACGGCGCGGGTGGACGCCGTGCTCTACACCCACGAGCACGCCGATCATGTGGCGGGCATCGACGATCTGCGGATTTTCTCGGTCACCAGGCGGGCACCCCTCCCGGTGTATGCGTCGTCCGGCATGGCGGGGTACCTCCGCGAGAGCTATCGCTACATCTTCGACCATGAGCAGGAGCCGTACGCCGGCACTTCGAAGCCACGGCTCGACATCCACGCGCTGGTTCCCGGGCGGACCAGGGACGTCGCCGGCGTCGCGGTAATCCCGCTCGCGTTCATCCACGGACACGGCACGGTGCTGGGATTCCGGATCGGTCCCCTCGCTTACCTGACCGATGTCAAGCAGGTTCCGGAGGCGGAGCGGGAGCTGCTCCGAGGTGTCGAGGTGCTGGTGCTCAACGCGCTCTGGTGGCGTCCCCATCCCACGCATCTCAGCATTCCCGAGGCGATCGAGACGGCGCGCGCGATCGGTGCCAGGCGCACGATCCTCACTCACCTGACCCACGAGACCGGACACGCCGAGCTGGCGGCGCGTCTTCCCGAGGGTGTCGAGCCCGGGTTCGACGGGCAGACTCTGGAGATTCCCGCATGAAGCTCCACTACGGCCGGATCCTCTCGGACAAGCTCGACGGCGAGCATGGCCTGCCCCGCGCCCGACTGGGCGACCTCGCGCAGCGGTTTCCGGAAATCCTGAGCGAGGTGCGCGCCCGCCGGCGGGAAGGCGAATATGGCTTTCTCGCCCTCGGCGAGCAGGATGACACCGTCACCGCCATCCGGAAGTTCGCCGAAGGGGTCGGCCAGGCCTACGATCACGTGCTGGTGCTCGGCATTGGCGGATCGGCGCTCGGGACCAAGGCGCTGGTGAACGCGCTCAGGCCCCCCGCCTGGAACGAGCTGGACGATGAAGGCCGGGAGTACTACCCGCGCATCACCATTCTCGAGAACGTCGATCCCAGCACGATCGCGGCGGCGCTCCGGCGTATCGATCCCCGGCGGGTCTTCGTGAACGTGATCAGTAAATCCGGCGGCACCGCCGAAACGCTCGCGCAGTACCTGGTGGTGCGGGCCTGGCTCGACGAAGCGCTGGGGCCCGACGCCGCGGCGCGTCACCTGGTCTTCACCACCGACCCGTCGAAGGGACCGCTCCGGGATCTCGCCCTCCGCGACGGCATCGCCGCGCTGGAGGTTCCTCCCGCGGTGGGCGGGCGTTTCAGCGTGCTCACCCCGGTCGGGCTCCTCCCTGCCGCACTGGTGGGCATCGATATCGCCGGACTGGTGGCGGGCGCCCGCCGCGCGGTCGAGCGCGCCGAGCAGGAGAGCCTTCTGCAGAATCCCGCGGCGCTCCTGGCGGCGCTGCACTGGGCGGCGGACGCCTGGCTGGGAGCCCGGATTCACGCGCTGATGCCGTATTCCGACCGGCTCCGTGAATTCGCCGCCTGGTACTCGCAGCTCTGGGCCGAGAGCCTCGGCAAGCGGGTGGACCGGCGGGGGGCGGTGATCCACGCGGGGCCGACGCCGGTGGCCGCGACCGGGGCGACCGATCAGCACAGCCAGGTGCAGCTCTATATGGAAGGTCCCTTCGACAAGGTGGTGACCTTCGTGCGGGTCGAGCATGCCACCGAGGAAATCACCATCCCCGGTCGCGCCGGGCTGCCCGAGGAGCTGGCGTACCTTGCCGGCCACACGATGGGGGAGCTCCTCCTGGCCGAGCAGGAAGCCACCTCCGCGGCGCTGGCGCGCATGGGCCGGATGAACCTGACCCTTTCAGTGCCCTCCTTGACCGGGGAGACCGTAGGGGAGCTACTCATGTTCTACCAGATCGCCACGGGATTCGCGGGCGCCTGGTACGGAGTGAACCCGTTCGACCAGCCCGGGGTGGAGCTGGGCAAACGGCTCACCTTCGCGGCCATGGGCCGGCCGGGGTTTGCCCGCGAGGCCGCGGCGGGCGGGGGCGGGCCGCCGGATGTGGCGGGGTAGAGCTGGGGAAGGGGGAATGGGGAATGGGGAATGGGGAAGGGGGAATGAGCGTTGGTGACTCGTGAACTGTAGGGAGGTCCCCGTCGCAACTCGCATCCAAATTCCGGTCCCGATCCGTTCCCTCCTTCCCCCTTCCCGCTTCCCCCTTCCCCAGTCCAGAGTTCCCAGTCCCCAGTCCCCAGCATCCAGAAAACCCAAGAGGGCCCGACCTTTCGGCCGGACCCTCCTGGTTCAAGCGGTTCCGTACG
>CAZHSO010000042.1:15733-29805 GCA_964535105.1 uncultured Gemmatimonas sp. | reverse complement strand
CAGGAAGTCTCCTTCTGGCCGTACTATCCGCCGTTCGAGGTGAAGTACATCAAGCGCAAAGCGGAGCACGGCGTGAATGCGCAGTACATCCAGACCTCGAACCACATAGGGACTCACCTCGACGCGCCCCGGCACTTCGTGACGAACGGACGCACGATCGACGAGATCCCGATCGAATGGCTCTGCGGCCCGGGCGTCATCGTGGATCTCCGGGAGGAGATGGGCGATCTCGCGGTCTACACTCCACAGATGATCGAGAAGCGGGTCAAGGTCAAGACCGGGGACCTCCTGATTCTCCATACCGGATTCCACCGCTACGCCCAGTTTGGCGCGGCGCCCGACGAAGAGCGCTATATCCACATGCACCCGGGCGCGCACCCGAGCATGGTGCCGTGGCTGCTCCGCAAGGGGATCCACATCTGGGGGGTGGACTGCGTCAGCACCGACCACCCGATGAATCTTCCGATCGGGCGATTTCTCGGGAAGGGGATGCACGATCACTGGGCACGGGTGCGGGCGGCGGCGGAGGCGAAGTTCGGTGGAAAGAAAGCGGTGGACAAGATGTTTCCCGATTCCGCGTATCAGCTGACGCACAACGCGCTGTTCCCGAAGGACTGCATGCATATCGAGAATGTCGGTGGGGAGATCGACGTGCCGGAGCTGCAGAATAAGCGGTGCATCGTCGGGTGCTTTCCCTGGAAATTCCGCGGCGGCGAAGCGGCGTTCTGCCGGGCGGTGGCGTGGCTAGGCGAGTGGCCGCGGAATCCGTAGCCCGCGGGAATCAGCGCGCCACGCGGAGGTTGGTTCCGTGCGCTTGTCCGGGTGGCCCACAGGTTACACAGATGGCGCAGATTGGGCCTTCCAAGGCGACCGAGCAGCGGGATCGACAGACCTATTTGATTATTGGCTGCGCCATGGAGGTTCATCGCCACCTGGGATCGGGATTCCTGGAGCCCGTGTACCAGGTGGCGCTGGAAGTGGAGCTCGTTGCGAAGACCACATCCTATGCCCGAGAAGTGGAGTTGCCGATTCTGTATGAAGGGCAGCCCTTGAGCGTGCGATATCGTGCCGATTTCGTCTGTTTCGGAGAGGTGCTGGTTGAGCTCAAGGCGATGGAACGCTTGACTGTCCGAGATGACTCCCAAGTCATCAACTACCTGGCCGCCAGCCAAATCAAGCGCGGACTGCTGTTGAATTTCGGTGCTTCGTCCCTCCAGTTCCGTCGGTTTGTTGGACCCGGCGATGGCATGACTCCATCTGCACAATCTGTGAAATCTGTGGGCGCTCTGGCATGAGTGCACCCGAGACCGCCGGCGCGATTGCGAGGCGGGTCGGCGCGCGAGAAGTGAGTCCGGTCGAGATCGTCGAGGCCGCGCTCGCGCGAGTGGCAGAGGTCAATCCCGTCCTCAACGCCATCGTGACCCTCAACGAGCGGGCGGTCGACGACGCCCGCGCCCTGGAGCGGCGCATCGCGAAGGGAGAAGCCGTCGGCCCGCTCGCGGGCGTACCGGTCGGCATCAAGGACGTCACCCAAGTGGCCGGACTCCGCACGACCTTCGGGTCCCCGCTTTACAAGGACCACGTCCCCGCCGAGGATGCGCTGGTGGTGCAGCGACTCCGCTCGGCCGGCGCGATCATCCTGGGGAAGACCAACACCCCGGAGTTCGCGGCCGGCGGCAACACCTGGAACGACGTCTTCGGCCGGACGCGGAATCCCTGGGACCCCTCGAAAAGCGCCGGCGGGTCAACCGGCGGCGGCGCGGTTGGCCTGGCGACCGGCATGATCGCGCTCGCTGAAGGCACCGATCTCGGCGGCTCGCTCCGGATCCCCGCGTCCTTCTGCGGCGTGGTCGGGCTCAGGCCTTCACCCGGTCTGGTGCCGACCCATCCGTCCGACTTCGTCTGGGATACGCTGCAGGTCACCGGGCCGATGGCGCGAAGCGCGGAGGATGTGGCGCTCATGCTCCAGGCGGTCGCCGGACCGAGTCCGCTCGCGCCGCTCCGGCAGCCGATGGCCGGGCGCGATTTCGTCGCGGCGGTGCGACACGGTCCCCGGCCGGGGCTCCGCGTCGCCTATTGTCCCGACATCGCGGGTATCGGTATCGATGCCGATGTCGAATCGGTGTGCCGAACCGCCGCAGCTGGCCTCAGCGCCGCCGGGATCGCGGTCGATCTCATCGAGCTTGATCTGTCGGCGGGGCGGGATGCGTTCTTGGCGCTGCGGGGCCACTGGTTCTCGGCCTGGATGGCCGAGCGACTCGATCAGCTCGACGGCTTTGGGGTCAACGTGAAAAACAATACCCGCGCCGGGATTGCTGCCTCGGGTCGCGAGCTCGGCGCGGCCGAAACCGTGCGCGGGAAGATCTGGCACCGCTTCCGCGCCCTCCTCGAACGCTACGATCACCTGCTGACACCGACGATGGCGGTGCCGCCGTTCCCCGTCGAACAGAATTACCCGGAGACCGTCGCAGGGAAAGCGATGAAGACTTACGTCGACTGGCTGGCGCCGACGTTCGTGCTGAGCCTCACCGGACTTCCGGTGGGGTCGGTTCCCTGCGGACTCGATTCGGGCGGGATGCCGGTGGGCCTGCAGATCGTTGGCCGGCCCGAGGGAGAGGAAGAAGTGCTCGCACTGGCGGGCCGCGTTCAGGAACTCTATCCGATCGGTCTCACGCGCGGGACATAACCCGCCTCCGGGGGCCCGCTAGAACAATTTTGCCACTTCCGGCTTGATGACCTTACCCATCGCATTCCTCGGTAGCGCCGCCACGCAGCAGAGTGCGCGCGGCACCTTGTAGGGGGCGAGCCGCTCGCGAGCCCAGGCCTGCATCTCCCCGAGGCTCAGCGAGGCGCCGGGGCGCAACTCGATGGCCACCGACACCCTGTCCCCCCACTCGACGTCGGGTATCCCGACAACCGCGCATTCACTCACCGCCGGATGCGTGCGCAGTTCCTCTTCGATCTCGAGCGCGGAGACCTTGAATCCGCCGATCTTGAGGATGTCTACGCTGCTCCTGCCGAGGATGCGATAGGCCCCGTCTTCGATGACCGCGGTGTCGCCAGTGCGGAACCAGCCGTCGCGGAACGCCTCGCGCGTCGCGTCGGGGCGGCGCCAGTACTCCCGGAAGACGTTGCGTCCCCGCACCTCGATCTCTCCCGGTGCGCCGGGGGCGGAATCCATGCCCTGGTCGTCGACCAGCCGTACCTCGACCCCGGGGAGCGGCATTCCCACCGACCCCGGCCGCCGTTCTCCGTGGAGGGGATTCGAGAGCGCCATCCCGATCTCGGTCATGCCGTAGCGCTCGAGAAGGGTGTGGCCGCTGATCTCCCGCCACCGTTCGAGTGTCTGCACCGGCAGGGCAGCCGATCCGGAGACCATGAGGCGCATCACCCGACACCCGGCGGACATTGCGGCGCGCGTGTCCGGCTCGACCGCCTCCCACGCGGCAATCAGGCGGGAGTAAATCGTCGGCACCGCCATGAAGAGCGTGAGACCTCCGGCGGCGGTTCGCGCCCAGGTTTCGGCGGCATCGAATTTCGGAAGAATGGCGCAGGTGGCCCCCGCCCAGAGCGCGCAGCACACCACGTTGACGATGCCATGCACGTGGTGCAGCGGCAGGACCAGGAGAATTCGGTCGTCGGCGGTCCATTCCCAGGCCTGGATCAGGGCGGTGATCTGGGCCTCGAGATTCTCGTGGGTGGTGACGACGCCCTTGGGTTTTCCGGTGGTGCCGCTGGTATACACCATCATGGCCCGGCGTTTGGGCGCGACGGCGGGGAGCGATCGGGGTGTGGCGCCGAGCGCTTCCGATGTCAGGAGAAAGCGAGTGCCCGCGGAGGACGCGAGAGGCGCGATGATCGGCGCCGAGCCGGGGTCGGCGAGCACGATTGACGCCTCCGCATCGCGGATGACATAATCGAGCTCGGCCCGCGGATGCGAGAGCGCCAACGGCACCGCGATCCCGCCGGCTCGCCAGATACCCCACTGCACCGCGATGTGATCAAAGCTCGGTGGAACGAAGTAGGCGACACGGGCCTCTTCGAGATCGTTCCGGTCCGCCAGAAGCGCTGCGGCTACCCGCGCCGACGCCTCGAGCAGGTCGTCATAGGAGTGTGTACCGGCGGCATCGACGAGGCCCAAGCGCGTCCCATGTCCGTGCGCGCGCGCTACCAGGGGGAGGCTCTCCATGCCCCAAGAAACGATTCGCGCCGTCCGTGGGCAAGAGCGGACTGGAAACCGATTCCGCCCTCAGCAGAAGCGCGGGGTCGGCGCGCGCGCGGCGCGGAGAGCTGGTGGGTGATGAGCCAGCCGATCCCCAGTGCTGCCGCAGTCCTGGCGTCGTGCACGGGCAGTCAGCGGGGGCGCGCCGCGAGCCAGGCGCTGAGCGGGACCAGGATGTGAAGTCCTGCGCCGAGCAGGATGCCGGCACTGACTCCGGCGAAAGGCCACAGCAGCCGGGCGGCCCGGATGATCCGGAGGCCGAGCGGGATCCAGAGCAGGGTCCCGGTGACCAGCCCCGGGGAGTAGCTCCAGGTGAGGAGGCTCGCGACCAGATGGCCGGTGCCGTTGATCAGGACCACGGTGCCCAGCGGGAGGACGAGCCACTGCGCCGGAGCGAACAGCATCCCCACCAGGACGCACGCCGTCATTACCACGAAAAACGTTGCATTCAGACGGAGAAACACCTCCTCGGTGAGGGCCAATCCGGTGTGGGCCGACGCCCAGGCGGGAAATCCGAACGAGTACTCTTCGATGATGTGAAGGGCGTACGTGACCAGCAGGAGAATGCCCAGCTGGACCATTCCGATGGCGCGGGACGCTGGGAAGACGAGCATTCCCAAAGCTACACTCTAGATTCCGGCCGATGCCGGCTCCCACGTTCCACTCCTGTTTCGCGGTCACGCCGCCCGGGGTCGAGGGTCTCACCGCCGGAGAACTCACGCCGCTCGGGATCACCCCCGGCGCCGTCGAGCCGGGCGGAGTCGGGTTCGATGCGACCGCTCGGCAGCTCTATGCGGCCAATCTCGAGCTGCGTACCGCCAGCCGCATCGTGGTCCGGATCGCCGAATTCCCGGCCCGCGCGTTTTATGAGCTGGAGCGGAAGGCAAAGCGGGTGCCCTGGCGTGAGTTCGTGAGACCAGGAACGCCGGTGCGGTTCCGGGTGACGAGCAGGAAATCCCGACTCTACCATCTCGACGCCATCGCGGAGAGACTGCGCAACTGCGTGAACGGTGAACGGACCACGGTGAACGGGAATGGCCTCGCGAGCGACGAAACCGAGGACGATTCCGATGCCCCCGATCAGTTGTTCGTCGTGCGGGTGGTCCGGGACGTCGTCACGATCAGCGCCGACAGCTCCGGGGCGCTGCTGCATCGGCGGGGCTACCGGCTCGCCGGCGCCAGGGCGCCGCTGCGTGAAACGCTGGCGGCGGCGGTGCTGTTGGGGGCGGGCTATCGCGAGGGCATACCGCTGGTCGACCCCTTCTGCGGATCGGGGACGCTGCCGATCGAGGCCGCGCTCATCAGCCGACGAATCGCGCCAGGACTCCGGCGCCGGTTCGCATTTGAGCGGTGGCCGGGATTCGACCCGGCGGCGTGGAACGAGCTCAGGTCGGAGGCTGCCGCGCGAATCCGGGCCGAGGCCGGAGCACCGATCATCGGCAGCGACCGGGATGCCGGCGCAATCGCCGCAGCGCGCGGAAACGCCGAGCGCGCCGGAATCGGGGCGGATGTCATATTCAAGCAGGAGGCGATTTCGAGCGTCACGCCGCCGCCCGGTCCGGGACTCCTCGCCACCAATCCGCCGTACGGGATTCGGGTCGGCGGCGAGAAGGACCTGCGCGACCTCTTTGCCAGGCTTGGTGCGCTGGTCCGGGAGCGCTGGCAGGGGTGGACGGTCGCGATGATTTCGGCCGGCGAGATGCCGGAGCGTGAGATGCGCCTGCCGTTCGAGACCCGGTGGGAAACCAACAATGGCGGCATCCCCATCCGCCTGCTCGTGAGCACGTGACATCGCGCGAAAGCAGACTCTGTATTCGCGTCGTGACCGCGTGCCCTAGTCGCCCGGGAGCTCGCTCCGGATTTGGGAGAGGAGTGCCTTCGTTTTCGCGATACCTTCCCGCTCGCCGAGACGCTCGCCTTCGTACTCGATGCCGATCCAGCCATGGAATCCGGCGCCGGTCACGATGCGGATCATGCGGCGGAAATCGATGCTGGTTTCCTCGCCGCGCGCATCGAAATCGAATGATTTGGCGCTCACCGCCTTCGCGTACGGCATCATCTCCGTGACACCCTGGTACCGGTCATAGTTCGTGAAATTACCGAAGTCGGGAAGCGTGCCGCACCGGGGGTGATTGACCAGCTTCATCACGCCCGCGAGCCATGCGCCATTCGACGACAGTCCGCCGTGGTTCTCTACAATGACGTTGATGTTGCGAGACTCGCCGTACTCCGTGAGGGTGCGGAGGCCGTCGGCGGCGAGCTTCTGCTGCTCCTCGAAGCTCCCCTTGCTGTCCGCGTTGACCCGGATCGTGCTGCAGCCGAGGGTTGCGGCAGCATCCACCCATCTACGGTGGTTTTCGACCGCTTTCTGCCGGAGGGTGGGGTCGGGGTCGCCGAGATCTCCCTCCGCATCGATCATAATGAGATGCTGATAGACGCCGTGGTCTTTCGCGCGGCGGCTCATCTCCGCGAGATAGCCGGTGTCGGTGGCACTGTCCTTGAAGAAGGTGTTGACGTATTCGATGGCTTCGAGCTCGAATTCCTGGCGCGCCACTCTGGCGAAATCGAGGTGATCGAGCTGCCCGCTCCGCAGCGCCTTGTGCAGCGACCACTGGGCGAGGGATATCTTGAACGGCGGTTCCTCAGACTGGGCCGCGACTGGATGGGGGAGGGATCCCGCGAGAAGCACGCCCGCGGCTGCACCAGACGCGCGACTGAAGAATTCCCGGCGGCTCACCTGGTCTGGCATGGCGCGTGTCTCCGGAGCGGGTCTCCTATTGTAGTCCGGCGGCTCACACGGCAACAGCGGAGGGCGGAGTGGCGGGATCGTGGCGCATCGGAGTCTGCTCCTGGTCGCTCGAGCCGCGGGATGTCGACGGGCTTGCGGCGCGCGCGTCTGCCACAGGAGTCACCTCGGTTCAGCTGGCACTCGATCCGATCCGGCTCGGCGTCATGGGCATCGAGGAGACGCAGCGCCGTTTGCGGGAGGCCGGCCTCTCTCTCGCCTCGGGGATGATGGCGATGGAGGGCGAGGACTATTCGACCCTCGAATCGATTCGCGAAACCGGTGGCGTCGCACCGGACGGCACCTGGCCGGCCAATCGCAAGGCGGCGACGGAGCTCGCGAAGATCGCCAGGGAGCTGGGCATCGGACTCGTCACCTTCCACGCCGGATTCACTCCCGACAATCCACGCCACCCACGGTGGGAAGTGATGGTAGGCCGGCTCCGCGAGCTCGCGGGGCTGTTCGGAGAGCGCGGGGCACAGGTGGCCCTGGA
Organism: uncultured Gemmatimonas sp.; assembly: GCA_964535105.1. GTDB lineage: Bacteria > Gemmatimonadota > Gemmatimonadetes > Gemmatimonadales > GWC2-71-9 > JABFSM01. The sequence goes on along the minus strand of CAZHSO010000042.1, from coordinate 22,305 downwards.
AACGGGACAGGAGAGCGCCGTCGCGCTTTCCCGGGTGCTCGATGCCCTCGTGCGAGAACGCGTCGGGGTGAACTTCGATCCGGGGAACCTGATCCTCTATGGAAGTGGCGATCCCGTGCGGGCGCTCCACGCCCTGGCGCCGCGCGTCTCGCAAATCCACATCAAAGACGCCCTCCCCGCGCTCGACGAAGGAAGCTGGGGAACCGAGGTCCCGGTAGGGCGTGGCGCGGTGGACTGGGCGGCCCTCCTCGGCGCGCTCCGGCAGTGTCCCGAGGTGACGACGCTCGTCATCGAGCGCGAAGCCGGGACCGACCGCGTGGACGATATCGCAGCGGCCCGCCGGTTTCTGGAGTCGGTCATCGGATGAGCTCGGCCACGGGCACTCTTGGCGTGGGCATCATCGGGACGGGGATGATGGGCAGGACGCATGCGGCTGCCTATCTCGCCGCGGGTGCCGCAGGGTTTCCCGTGACGCTTCTCGCGGTGACGGGAGATCATGAGACCGCCGTTCCGGGAAATCCTCCGCGGGCCCCCGATGCGAGATCGCTTCTTGCGCGGAGCGACATCCACGCAGTGAGCATCTGTACCTACACTGACAGTCACGTCGAGCTGGCGCTGGCAGCGCTCGCCGCCGGAAAGCACGTCCTCGTGGAAAAACCGGTGGCGCTCCGAAGCAGGGAGGTGGAGCGGCTCGCCGTCGCCGCGCGCGACTCCGGACTGGTCTGTATGCCGGCAATGTGCATGCGGTTCTGGCCGGGATGGCCCTGGCTGCGCGACCGGGTGCTCGCGGGATCGTTCGGCGCAGTCCTCGCCGCCGAGTTCACCCGACTCTCGTCCCGCCCCGCATGGGGCGTCGAGTTTTATGGAGATTACCGGCGGTCCGGAGGCGCCCTGTTCGATCTCCACATCCACGACGTGGATTTCCTCCGGTGGTGCTTCGGCGATCCGTCGCTGGTCACGAGCGCCGGAAGCCGCCAGGACGTTCGCACATCATATCAGATCCCGGGCGGTCCGCCGGCGGTGTCCGCGCGGGGGGCGTGGCTGGACGATCCGTCGACGCCCTTCGCGATGCGCTACACCGTTCGCTTCGAGGAGGCGGAGGTCCGATTCGATCTTGGGGCCTCGTCGCCGCTCTCCGTGCGTCGCGGTGGGGTGAGCGAAGCCGTTGCTCTCGCTCCAGAGCGCGCGTACGACGCCGAAGTTCGCCACTTCATCGAGCTCGTCCTGGGCCGGGTCGCCCGGTCAGTCGCGACCCTCGAAGAGGCGGTCGCGGTCACCTGCGTTCTCGAGGCCGAGGAACGGAGTCTCGCGACCGCCGGCTCCGTGGCGCCGCTCTCCCCCCCCCAGTAGGTTGGAGGTCTCATCTCCATGCCACGCGCGCTCGGAATCGCCCTCATCGGCCAGCAGTTCATGGGCCGGGCCCACAGCAATGCGTGGGGCCAGGTCGCCAAGTTCTTCGAGCTGCCCATCGCGCCGCGGCAGGTCACCATCTGCGCCCGCGACAAGGCCACCCTCGGGCCGTTCGCGCTGCGCTGGGGATGGGAGCGCTACGCCACCGACTGGCGGATCCTCGCCGACGATCCGGAGATCGAGCTGGTGGACATCGCCACCCCTAATCATGTCCATGCCGAGCCCGCGATCGCGATGCTCGAGGCGGGGAAGCACGTCGCGTGCGAGAAGCCACTGGCCGGCACGCTCCGGGATGCGCGCGCCATGAAGGAGGCGGCCCGCCGCGCGCCGGGAAAAACCTTTGTCTGGTTCAACTACCGGCGCTGCCCCGCGGTCGGCCTCGCGTGGGGTCTGGTCAGGGATGGCGCGCTGGGCAGGCTCTTTCACGTGCGCGCCCGCTACCTGCAGAGCTGGGGCGGAAAAGACACGCCGCTCCTCTGGCGGTTTCGGAAATCCGAAGCCGGCTCCGGCGCGCATGGCGATCTCAACGCCCACATTGTGGACCTCGCCCGATTCATCAGCGGCGAGGAGATCACCTCGGTCGACGGCGCCGTCGCCCGGACGTTCATCACCGAGCGGAAGCTTCCCGGCTCCCGCCGCACGGGACGGAGCACCGTGGATGACGCCGCGCTCTTCCTCGCGACCATGAGTGGTGGCGCGGTGGCGAGCTTCGAGTGCTCCCGCGTCGCTCCCGGTCACCTCAACGACAACACGATCGAGCTCAACGGCGAGCGGGGGAGTCTGCGCTTTTCCTTTGAAGACATGAATGTGCTCTGGTACTTCGACGCGACCCTCCCCAAAGGCACGCAGGGGTGGCGCCGGATCATGTGTACTGCGGCGGGAGAGCATCCCTACGCCGCAAGCTGGTGGCCCGAGGCGCATCTGCTCGGCTACGAGCACGGATTCGTCAACATGGCGGCGGATATCCTGCGGGTGCTGGGCCGGCGGCGTCCGGAACTTCCGCTGCCCGATTTCGCCGATGCCTATGAGACCCAGCGGGTGCTCGAAGCGGCGATGATTTCGGCCAAGGAGCACACGGCGGTCTCACTGCGAGAGGTCCGATGACGCGTCCGGTCACGCTGTTCACTGGCCAATGGGCCGATCTGCCGCTCGAAACACTCGCCGCCAAAGCGAAGGCGTGGGGCTATGACGGCCTCGAGCTCGCCTGCTGGGGCGATCACTTCGACGTCCGTCGAGCGATCGAGGAGCGGGGATATGTCCGTGCGAAATGGCAGCTGCTTCGCGACCATGGGCTCTCCTGCTTCGCGATCAGCAATCACCTGGTCGGCCAGGCGGTCTGCGACCGGATCGATGCACGGCACCGGGCCATCGTGCCGGCGCATGTGTGGGGAGACGGTGAGGCCGAAGGGGTTCGGCGCCGCGCAGCGGAGGAGATGATCGACAGCGCGAGGGCGGCGCGGCGGTTCTTCGACACGGCGCCCGCGCTCGTCAAGCGGCACCTGTCCCGGACGGGGCGCACCGTGGTGAACGGATTCAGCGGCTCCAGTATCTGGAGCAGGATCTACTCCTTTCCGCCGAATCTTCCCGGCGAAATCGACGCCGGATTTGCCGACTTTGCCGCGCGGTGGCGGCCGATTCTGAATGCGTTCGCGAAGCTGGACGTCTATTTCGCGCTCGAGGTGCATCCCGCCGAAATCGCGTTCGACATCGCCTCCACCCGGCGCGCGCTCGCCGCGGTGAAGCACCACAAGCACTTCGGCTTCAACTTCGATCCGTCGCATTTCGGGTACCAGGGAGTGGACTATCTCGGATTCCTCGGTGAATTCGGCGCGCGGATCTTTCACGTCCACGTGAAGGATGTGTGGTGGAGCCCCGTCCCCACCGAGGCCGGGACCTTTGGTGGCCACACCGAGTTCGGCGCGGCGGGACGCCACTGGGATTTCCGGACGCCGGGGCGGGGACGCATCGACTTCGAGGAGGTGGCGCGCAGTTTGAACCGGATCGGGTATGCCGGCCCGCTGTCGGTCGAATGGGAGGATGCCCACATGGACCGAGAGCACGGCGCGGCCGAGGCTCTGGGATTCGTGCGAACGCTCGATTTTCCGGCGGCGGGGCGGCCGTTCGATGCGGCGTTCGCGCGCCGTGGCTCGGAGCGGAAGCGTTAGGGCCCTCGCCGGCAGCCCGTTGACTGCGCGGACGCGAGAGTGTGGCGGAAACCGAGGTGTTGACGAGATCGCCTTCCATACCGACCATAGGAATATGAAAAGACCTGCTCTGGCTCTTCTGGGATTGGTTTTGTTTGCCGCCGGCTGGCGTCCCGCCGCGCGTGAGGATCCACCGCGAGTCTCGCCGAACGACAACCGACGCCCGGCGGGGACGATGCGGGGCGACACCCTGGTCCTGCGTCTCGTGGTCCGGAACGCCGAGTGGTATCCCGAGGCGGACAATGGGCCCCACATCATGGTCGAGGCATTCGGCGAGGACGGGAGGGCGCCAAGGATCCCGGCGCCGCTGATCCGGGTGAAGGCCGGCACGCCGATTCGCGCCGTGGTGCGGAATGCGCTCTCCGATTCCACCGTTCACATCATCGGATTGGGAACCCATCCGGTTCCTCTCGCCGACACGCTCCATGTTTCCCCCGGCGCCTCGACTGAAGTGACTTTCCGGGCCGGAGCGCCGGGCACTTATCTCTACCGGGCGGTGATCGGCAATGATCCTGATGGCCGTCCCTCGGAGCGCGAGACGGCGGTGGGCGCGTTCGTCGTCGATCCGGAGGGCGGCTCTCCGCCGGACCGGATCTTCGTGGTCAACGTCATCGCGTACGAGACGAGCTCCTCCTTTCGCCAGGCGATCGGGTTCAATGGCAGGTCGTGGCCCTATACGGAACGGATCCCGATGACCGTGGGCGACACAGCACGGTGGCGGATCGTGAACGGCACCACGCGGGGACATCCGATGCATCTGCACGGTTTCTACTTCCGTCTGGATGCCGCCGGCGACGGCAGATCGAGCCGCACAATCCCTCCCGAAGGACGGCGGCTCGGTGTGACGGAGCAGCTGCAGCCATGGGGGACCCGCACGCTCACCTGGTCACCCGACCGGCCGGGGAACTGGCTCTTCCACTGCCATCTGATGTTCCATGTGACCGCCGAAGCGCGTCTCGATCACGACGACGCGCACAGCGACGACGACCACTCCGCCGATCCTGCGAACCACATGGCGGGACTCGTGCTGGGCATTCCAGTGTCGCCACGCTCCGGTGAGTCGTACGCCCGGACCGGTGAACCGCGCCGTCTCGACCTGTTCTTTCAGCAAGGCGGACGACGCGGCTCGATTCCGGTGACCTACAGCTACGTGCTGCAGCGCGGGCCGGCACCTCCCGCGCCCGATTCCGTCGAGGTTCCCGGCTCACCCATCGTGGTCACGCGGGGCACGGCGACCGACATCGTGGTGCACAACCGCGCGCGTGAGGCGACGGGAGTGCACTGGCACGGTCTCGAGCTCGAGAGCTGGTCGGATGGCGTCGCCGGATGGAGCAGCCGCGGCACCGCGATGGCGCCGCCGATCGCGCCGGGGGATTCATTCACCGCGCGCCTCACGCTCCCTCGTGCGGGCACCTTCATCTACCACACCCATCTCAACGATGTGGCGCAGATCACCGGCGGTGCCGCAGGGGCGCTCATCGTGCTGGAGCCCGGCGAGCGCTTCGATCCCACGCGCGATCATGTCTATCTCAGTCTCTGGCATGGCCCCCCGGCGGTGAGGCTCGCGCTGCCCGGGCTCCTCATCAACGGCGACTCGAGCAGCTCGCCCGCGAAGGAGATCGCCGCGGGCGTGGCCCATCGTTTCCGTTTCATCAACATCGGGGCGGCCGGGGTTGTCAGATACTCGCTGCGGGCCGACACCGCTCTCGTCCAGTGGCGCTCCCGGGCCAAGGACGGCGCCGATCTTCCCGAGGCGCTCCGGTTGATGCAGCCGGCGACGCAGCTTGTCTCGGTGGGGGAGACCTACGATTTCGAATTCACCCCTGCCGGTCCCGGCGTGTACGAGCTGACCGCGGCCTCCGTCCTCGCGCCCGGTCTCAAGGCCCCACCACAGCCCTGGCGGCAGCGAGTCATCGTCCGGTGATCGTGTAAACTCTTTGTTGTAATGGTCTTGCGTGTGATAGCTTTTAAGCTATCATTTATCCATGAAGCGAACGTCGACTGGGGAGTACCTCCGCGAGGCTCGGATGCGATCAGGGGTGAGTCAGCGCCAGTTGGCCCGTCGGGCCGGCACGGCGCAATCCGTTATCGCTCGAATCGAGGCCGCGCATACCAGCCCGACCTGGGAGACGCTTTCGAGATTGCTGAATGCGATGGGCTTTGAGCCGCGACTCGAGCTCGAGGTTCGTGCCGCGACGTCCTCGCACATGCTCGAGGATGTGTCGCGGATCCTCGGCCTTTCTCCCGAGCAACGGCTACGGGAGCTTCGCAACGCGGCGGAGTTCTTTGCTCTGGCTCGGCGTGGCTGACGGGGCGGCCTTCGACCCCGAGCGGATGATCAGGACTCTTGCAAAGCATGGGGTCCGCTACGTTCTGATCGGCGCGGTGGCTGGGCGACTGCAAGGGTTTCCCCGTTTGACGGCGGACGCCGACATCACGCCGGCGCGCGACCAGGAAAACCTTTCCCGACTCACCGATGCGCTCTTGGCGCTCGACGCCAAGTGCTTCACCGAGTCGGTTCCCGAGGGCCTTTCCTTTGATCGCAGCCCCGCGACGCTTGCCCGGGCGGATCTCTGGAATCTGGTGACCAATGCGGGACGAATGGCGCTTGTCTTCAGCCCTGCGGGGACCGCCGGCTACGACGACCTGATCCGCAACGCCGTTCCGTTCCAGATCCACGGCACGCGGGTTGACGCGGCGAGTCTGGCCGACATCATCCGCTCCAAAGTGGCGGCCGACCGGCCGCAGGATCGTCAGGACGTGGTTGTACTGCGCGAGATGCTTCGGCGACAGGAGAGCCAGCCACTCACATGACCAGCCGAGTCATTCTTTCCCTTTTCCTTGGTACGGCCGCCTGCTCGGCGCCCGCACCTGTCCCGCCGGTACCGGCCGACGAATTCTGGACCCGGCTCACCGCGCTCTGCGGCAAGGCATTCGAAGGGAGAGTCGTCGAAGCGC
>CAZHSO010000042.1:0-15633 GCA_964535105.1 uncultured Gemmatimonas sp. | reverse complement strand
CGGCGCCGATCGCTCCAGAACCTGGCTGATTCCCCCGGCCCGCACCAACGTCTGGACGATCGAGGTAGATCCGCTGGGCCGGCGATTCGCCTATGCGCTTCGCCATGAGGGCACCGATCGCCGTTTCCGGGTGGAGTTCGATTTGAGCCGGGCAGTGCCTGCACCGCCGCCGCCGTGGGGTCTGTGAGAACAGCGAATAGCCAAGAGCGAAGAGCGAAGAGGGTGCAACCGCTTCGCTCTTCGCTCTTCGCTATTCTCCTATTGGTAGCATGCGCCTCCGTGGGCCGGAGGGCGTCGATCATGTACATGCAGGTGGCCGCCGAGCTCTCGCCCGACAGGGTGAAGATAGAGTTCCGCCGCTCCTTTCTGGAGGCATACAAGAACCGGGTCACCATCGAGACGAATTTCTCCGTCGATGCCGCGGCGTCTTCTCCCAATCCGAGTGCACTCGACGGGGACCTCCACTTCGCGGGCCGCGCGCCGGAGATCGGACTCCGCCTGGTCGCGGAGATCAAGAACGCCGCCGAGGCCGATAGCGCGGTGGCGCTGGTGCGGCACGCGGCGGCGGCGCGCCGGCCGGCCGCGCTCACCGGCGTCTGGAGGATCTGGCCGGAGCATTCCCTCGGCGCGAGTGAGCAACAGGGTCGGCCGATTCAGCAGCTGGAAAGTCCCTATCCCGATCATGTGTTCGAAATCCACCCGGTCACCAGGACCGGCAGCATCAGCCTGCTTCACACACTCCACGTCCCCGACGGATACAAACCGGGGAGCGCCAAGCGAACCCTGGACATGTATCAGGACGCCACATGCAAGCTGACCGTGACCCCGACAACGGTCACCTTCGAGACGCCGACCTGGCTCTACAACGATGTCCATTTCGTCATGGAGATCACCGGCGCGACCCAATTGGTCGTCCCCGATGGCCGATTCGTGACGGCCTCGGCGCGGGATTCCGACGGCGATCTGCTCGTCGAAGGTCTTCGGATGGTCTTCGTCGGGGGAAGCGCAGCCGAACGTACGGTCCGCACCCTGACCCGTGGCGCCCGCCTGCACGTGTGGGGACTCCCGCGCCTCAATTTCGACGAGCTGTCACGGCGGGCGACGGAGTCCCGGAAGAATCCGGCGCTGCTCGAGGGTCCCATGCCCTACGAGATCATCGTCCTCGGGATCTACTATGACGAGAAGTAACCCCGGCACTTGCGGAGCGCTCCCGTGAAGATCGCCTTCATCGGCTCGCACGGCGTCGGCAAAACGACGCTGTGCTACGACCTCGCCGCCCGGCTCAAGCGGCAGGACCGCGCGGTCGACCTGGTCAAGGAGGTCGCCAGGCGATGTCCCCTGCCGATCAACCGTGACACCACACTCTCCGCGCAGGCGTGGATTCTCCACACCCAGATTGCGGACGAGCTCGCTGCCGCCGCCCAGAACGACGTCGTGATCTGCGACCGTTCCGTCCTCGACAACTATGCGTATCTCGTCAACCAGGCCGGGCGTCTCCCCGCCTACGATGCGCTCGTGACCGAGTGGGTCAAGACCTACGACGCTCTGTTCAAGGTCCCCATCATCGACGCGCCGACCTTCGACGGCCAGCGCGACGTCAGCCAGACCTTCCAGCGGGACATCGACGGCATCATCGACCGCCTCGCCCATGATCTGGGCGTGACCTGCCACCGGCTTGAACCCGGCCGGCGGGATGGGTGGGTCGATACGGTGCTCCGGGAGAGCGGGCTTCCACTGCATCCGCCCCAGATCGATCTGTTTTCCGCCCGCAGCGCCGGTGCCGCGTGACGGGCGTGGCGACGCTCGATCGTCCCGAAGCGCTCCTCGTCGCGCTTCCGCTTTGGCTCCTCACCACGTACGGCACCGCGCGCACCCTTTATTCGAGGAGTGCGCACCGCCGCCGCCGCGCGCTGGCAGAGCTCGCCGACCGCCTGGCGGCAATCGTCGAAGAAGAGATCGGCCGGGTGCGGAAGCTTGCCGGAGCTTCGTAGCCGCGTCGCTGGTCCGACCTGAACACCCTTTTCTTCGGAGCCCCGATGAGATCCAAGGTCGGCCGCCTCTCGGTCATGATGTTCCTGCAGTACGCAGTCTGGGGCGCATGGCTGCCCCTCGCCGCGCGCTACCTCACCGCAAGCACCGCGGAGGGCGGACTCGGCTTCACCGGCACCCAGATGGGCCTGATCCTGGGCCTCGCCGGCTCGATCGGCGCGATCTGTTCGCCGTTCATCGCGGGGCAGCTCGCCGACCGCCACTTCAGCACCGAGCGCTTCCTCGCGGCACTGCTCGCCATCGGCGGTGTGATCAAATGGATGACAGCGTCGCAGACCAGTTACGGGGCGTGGCTGCTGCTCTCCATCGCCTACAGCATCGTCTACATGCCGACGCTGGCCCTCTCGAACTCGATGGCCTTCGCCAATCTCGACGATGGTGAGCGCCAGTTTCCCAAGGTTCGCGTCTGGGGCACCATCGGCTGGATTGCCGCAAGCTGGATCTTCCCGATGATCTATCTGCAAAGCGGACTGCACTTCCAGGCCATGCCGCCGTTCCTGGTGGGACCGGAGCTTCCCAACGTCACCGCGCGCCTGGCCGATTCCCTCCGCTTCTCGGCGCTGATCTCCTGGGGATACGCCGCGTTCTGTCTCACGTTGCCGCATACGCCGCCGCGCAAGGATGCCGCGGAGAAGCTGGCGTTCAAGAAGGCATTCGGGCTTCTGCGTGAGCCGTCGTTCGCCGTGCTGATCGCCGCGGCGCTGCCGATCAGCATCATTCACCAGGTGTACTTCCTTCAGACGCCGCCCTTCTTCTCGCATCTCGGCCTGCTGGACAGCCAGATCGGCCCAGCGATGACCATCGGGCAGTTCAGCGAGATCGTTATCATGGCGCTGCTGGGCAGTATGCTCGCGCGCCTGGGCTTTCGCACCGTCATCACGCTGGGCGCGGCCGCCTACTTCGTCCGCTACACGATCTGGAGCATGACCTCGCTTCCGGTGGGTCTGCTGGTCGCGAGCCAGGTGCTCCACGGCATCTGCTACGCCTGCTTCTTCGCGTCGGCGTACATCTACACCGACCGGGTCGCGCCGGCGGATATCCGCCACTCGGCCCAGACGGTGTTCGGCATCATCATCCTGGGTGGAGGCCCCGTGCTGGGCGGACTCCTCTCCGGATGGCTGGCCGACACTTATGCGCAATCAGGCGGGGTGGTCGATTACGGGGCACTCTGGCGGGTCGTGTCCTTCATCGGGCTCGCCGCGGCGATTCTGTTCTGGGTCGCCTTCCGGGAGCGGAAGGCGGCTCAAGCGGTGTCACCCTGAGTGTGGTGGACGGACGCGAAGACGCGAAGACGCGAAGAGGGGCGCGACGTTGTAAACCCCGGGACACCGGCCGGCATCTCAATATCGTGTCCGCACTTGCCGCCGTCGCCTCCCGCCCGCACCTCCATGCCCGGACAGCGGTCCGTCCGGCGGCAATGACCGAGCTGATTCGGCGCGCCCAGGCGGGAGATTCCGACGCGTTTGCGGCGCTCTATCGCGCCCACGTCGGCAGGGTCCACGCGCTTTGCCTCCGGCTCGCCGGCGACGCGCACGACGCCGCGGACCTGACCCAGGACGTGTTCATCCGCGCCTGGGAATCGCTGGGTTCATTCCGGGGCGAGAGCGCGCTCGGTAGTTGGCTACATCGGCTGGCCGTCAACGCATTTCTGGGCAACCAGCGCGCATCGGGACGCCGCGAGCGCCGGGTCGTTTCCGTCGCCGAGCCCGGGGTGCTGGAGCGGGGTGGGGACACCGCGTCGCCGGCGACCACCCTGGATCTCGAATGGGCGATTGCGCGTCTTCCCGACGGCGCCCGGATGGTTTTCGTGCTCCATGACGTCGAGGGCTATCAGCACGGAGAAATCGCGGAGATGACCGGTATTGCATCGGGCACGTCGAAGGCGCAGCTCTTCCGGGCGCGCCGCCTGCTGCGGGAGGCGCTGGAGCGATGACCTGCCAGGAACTGCTCGACCGTGCCGACGCGTACGCACAGGGCGAGCTCAGCGCCGATGACGCCGCGGCGTTCGAAGCGCATCTCGTGACCTGTTCCGCCTGCGAATTGGCGCTGCTCGCCTCGGCCGATGCGCCTCCGGGGATCGCCGGGCTGTCCCGGTCCATCGAGCCCGCCGCCGATCTCTGGCCGGCGATCCGCGAGCGCGTGGCTTCGCGCCGCGAGGGACGAATGCGGGTCACGGCGCCACGCTGGGCGCTGGCCACGGCCGCGCTTCTCCTCATCGCCCTGTCCTCGGGGGTGACCGTGGTGCTCCTCACCTCCGGCGCCCCGCGCACCATCACCGCGCGCGATATCAGCGCGCTCGAATCCCAGTATGCGGCGATGAGCGAAGATCTGACCGGCGCCCTGGAGCAGGCACGAGCGAGGCTCTCTGCCGAGACGATGGCGACCGTCGAACGGGATCTCCGGATCATCGACGCCGCGCTCGACGAGACGCGGCAGGCGCTTGCAAAGGATCCGGGTAATTCCGCGCTGGGCCAGATGGTCGTGGCCGCATGGCGGCAGAAGGTCGATCTGCTCCGGCGCGCCACCGCGCTGGGGACCGAGAGCTGATGCGCCTTCTCCGTTTCCTTCCCGCGCTGCTGGCCGTTGCGCCTCTCGCGGCGCAGCGGAAGATCGACCGCCGCATCGCCATCGCGCCCGATGCCTCGATCCGAATCTGGAATCTGGTGGGGATCACCCGGATCATCGGCTGGGACCGCGACTCGATCGCCGTAACCGGCTCGGTGCCGCCGGGCGCGGGGTCGTTCTACATGGGCGGGTCCGGCCGTGGCGCCAAGCTGGGGATCGAGCGGCAGGATGAGTTCAAGGAGGGGCAGCCCGCCACACTCGAGATCCGGGTTCCGCGCAATGCGCGCCTCTGGATCAAATCGGCGAGCGCCTCGGTGGAAGCCTCCGGCCTCACCGGTGAGCTGGAATGCTCGTCGATCGACGGTGCCATCCGGGTCGAAGGCTCGCTCCGGCTGGTGGTCGCGGAATCGATGGAGGGAAATCTCAACGTGGCCGGCGCGATGAGCGTGGTCCGCCTCAAGGGCGGCGGCGGCACCATCACGCTGCGCGGCGCGCGGGGCGACGTGCTCGCGACGACGGTTGGCGGGGCCATCGTGGCCACCGACGGCGCGATCACCCGGGCGCATCTCGAGACGGTGTCGGGTACCATCGCCTATGACGGGACCGTGAACCCCCGCGGCACCCTCGACGTCGTGACCCACAGTGGCGACGTGACACTCCGGCTCCCCGCTGACATCTCCGCCGAGTTCGATCTCGGCTCCTTCGACGGCGCAATCCTCTACGGACTGACCGGCAAGGGAGAGGCGTCCCCGAAGCCGTTCAAAGGGAAGCCGATGGCCTTCACGACTGGCAGCGGCGAGGCGCGGGTGATCGTCCGGTCCTTCAAGGGGGAGATTCGCATTCTGAAGCCGTAGCCCCGCGGCCGTCGGACTATCTTTCGTCGTGCGCCGATCCACTCGCCTGATATTGCTGCTCCTGGGCGCCACGCTCGTGGCGCTGATGATCTGGAAGACCGGCCTGGGAGTGCTCCTGGCCGGTCTCCGTTCGTCGGCCTGGGTCGTCGCCGCGTTGATTCCCCTGTGGATCGTCGTCTACACACTGAATGCGGTCGCCTGGCGGATGCTCACCTCCGACGGGGGAAAGCCGCTGCCGTTGCGGCAGGCGTTCCGGGTCACGCTGATCGCCTTCGCGGTCAACTACGCCACCCCGCTCATGAGCTTCGGCGGCGAGCCGCTCAAGGTCGTGGCGGCGACGCCGTGGCTCGGCCATCGCCGCGCGGTCGGCTCGGTCGTGGCCTTCCGGCTCCTTCACGCGCTGGCGCATGTCATCGGATTTCTGGTCGCGTTGATCCCCGCCTGGTTTCTGTTGCCGCACACCCCGCTCGTCGTCGGCTTCATCGCCGCCGTCGGGTTGCTGCAAATGGTGCTCGCCCTGTTCCTGCTCTCGCGCCACCGGGAGGGTATGGCGATTCAGTTGCTGCACCTCATTCGCCGCATTCCCTTTTTGCGCCGTCTTGCGCAGGCGCTCGAGGCGCGCACGCCGGCGCTGCACGAGATCGACGAGCATTTGACGGCGGTTTACACCCGCGCTCCCCGCCGGTTCTACGCGGCGCTCTCGGTGGAAACCTTCGCGCGCTTTCTCACGCTGTCGGAGCACTGGATCATTCTGTATGGTCTGGGGCTGGGGAGTGATCCGGCACGGGCGCTTGTCATCGGGAGCTTCTCGTCGCTGGTGATCAACGCGCTTTCTTTCCTTCCGCTCGAGCTCGGCTCGAAGGAGGGAGGACTTTACCTCATCTTCAAGTGGATGGGGTTTGCGCCGGGGCTCGGCCTGCAGGCGTCACTGCTGGGGCGGATTCGCGAGCTGATCACCATCGGAGTCGGGATGGGACTGATCTGGACCGTGCGGGATGTTACCACCCCCGCTTTGCCCACTCCTTCTTCGCCTCCGCATGACCATGATTGGCCGCCCGCCTGAGCCAATCCCTCCCGGCGAGCGGGTCCTCCCGCATGACTTTCCCTTTGAGCAGCATCATCGCGATCTGGTATTCCGCCTCAGGGTCTTCCTTTGAGGCGGCCAGATTGAACCACTTGACCGCGGCGCCTTCGTCCTTCTTGATGCCGCGGCCGGTGAGGTATGCCAACCCCAGCCTGGTCATCGAGGGCGCGTCGCCCAGCTCCTCCGCGGCCTTCGCGTACCACCGTACGGCGTCCCCGGCATTCTTCTCGAACCCTTTTCCTTCTTCGTAGCGCCGCGCCACGATGACGTAGGTCTCCTTCACGCCGAGATAGGCGGCGGTGAGGTACTTCCGCGCCGCCTTCTCTTCGCTCGCTGCCACGCCGCGCCCGCTCTCGTACCGTCGCGCCATCTCCATGACCGCGATGACGTCGGTGCTGTCCGCCGCGAAAGTGAGATGCAGCGCCGCAAGCCGATCGTTCTTCTCGACCCCGTGTCCTTGGGAGTAGAGGAGTCCGAGATTCCGGTGGGCGACGGTGCTGGTGTCGGCTTCGGCGGTGCAGCGCGCAAAGGCGGTCGGCCAATCGCCCGCCTGGAACGCGCTTTCACAGGTGGCGACGGCGGCAACCGGCGGCGGGGCGACGGGTATGCTGTTCACGGTGGCCGCCGGCGCCGCTGACGGTCGCGGAGACGGTGGCGCAGGCCGGACCGGTACCGGCGCGCGCGGCTTGACGCCGCTGTCGACGGGGGCGGTGAGGGGAGCCACCGGCACCGCCGGGAACAGCCCGGCCCGATACGCCGCGAAGGCGCCAGCGCCGAGAATCACCACCCATCCGGCCGCGGCGAGCCAGGAGCGCCGCCGGGACGGGATATTGAATTTGGATTCCCGGCGCACCGCGCCGCCTTCCGCCGCCGTCACCATCTCACCGCGAAGCGAGCGGGCAAATGCGTTCATCGAGGAGAAGCGGAGCTTCGACTCCTTCCGGAGCGCCTGGTGAATCGTGGCCGACATGACACTCGGGATGTCGGCGACCAGCCGGGAGAGCGGCGTGGGCTCCTCGAGGAGCTGCTTGACCATGACCTCGCGGACATTCTCTCCCTCGAACGGAACCCGTCCGGTGAGCATCTGGTAGCCCACCACCGCGAGCGAGTATTGGTCGCTGCGCGGATCGGGCGCGTGCTTTCCCATCGCCTGCTCGGGGCTCATGTACTGCGGTGTCCCGATCACGACGCCGGTGCCGGTGAGGGAATCCTCGAGCGAAGAATCCATCGCCTTGGCGATGCCGAAATCCATCAGCAGGACGCGCTGCGTTTTGCCGTCGATCATCAGGTTTTCGGGCTTGATGTCGCGATGCACCACGCCGGCCTCGTGGGCCGTCTGCAAGGCCTCCGAAGCTTCGAGCAGAATCCGCCGCACTTCGGCCACCGGCAGGCGGCGCTCCCGGGCGAGCAGACTCTTGACCGTTTCGCCGTGGACCAGCGGCATCAGCAACCAGAGGATGCCATCCGCCTCACCGACGTCGTACACCGGGACGATGTTGGGATGATGGAGCACCGCCACCGCTTCGGCCTCGCGCCGGAAGCGCGCGGCGAGCGTCTCGGTGAGGATGAGATCGGGGCGAAGCACCTTGAGCGCGAGCTCGCGCTTGAGCCGCAGATCACGCACCGCAAAGACTTCGGCATAGCCTCCGCGGCCGATCAGGCGGCCCAGCTCGTAATTGGGGCCAAGGGCGGCGCGAAGCCGCTCGGGAGCGAGCTCGTAACTGGTGGCGATGGTGGAGGAGGCTCGGCTGACGCCGATCAGGGTGTCGCCGAGGACCGGGGAGGCGGACGGCACCCCGCACGCCGGGCAGAACGCCGCGTCCGCCGGGACTGGATGATCGCAACTGGAGCAGGGACGGGTGGGGCTCAAGGCTTACGCTTCGCCACCTCCTTTTGCGCCTCCACATGGCCCTGCTCGGCGGCCTTCTTCACCCAGGTGAAGCCCAGGGAGTCGGATTTCGGAGTGCCTCGTCCGCGGATCATGGCCATGCCGAGGCCATACTGCGCGTCGCGATTCCCGCGATCGGCAGCGCGCTGCAGCCAGGTGACCCCGGCCGCTTCGTCCTTGTCGATGCCTTTGCCGCGGGTGAGCCAGTCGCCGACTTTCGCCTGTGCCGCGACGTCGCCTTTCTCCGCCGCCTTGAGATACCAGATGTAGGCGTTGTTGTCGCTGCGACGCGCGACGCCCAGCCCCTGCTCGTAGCGCTCACCGAGCGCCATGAACGCCGGCTGATAGTCGGCTTCGGCCGCGGCCTTGATCTTGGCGGTGGCGTCGAGCGCGTTCTGCGGAACGCCCTTCCCGAGGTGCAGCAGCAGGCCGAGCCGGAAGAGCGAAGGGAGATCGCCGGCGTCGGCCGCCTTGCGATACCAGGTTACGGCTTCCGCGTCGTGTCCGGGAACCTGGCTCCTGTCATAGAGTCCCGCAAGCAGGCGCTGCGAGACCACGTTCCCCTTCTGCGCTTCATCGGTGCAGAGCCTGAATGCGGTATCGCGGTCATCTCCGCTCGCGGTGGCCTGGCAGGTGGCGGTGGCTCTGGATGCGGGCGCGGGGGGAGACGCTGCCGCGGTGCGGCCGCCGGGCGTGCTGGTTCCCGTCGTCGGTGTCGCGGTCCGCCGCCGATCGGCTGCGGTCGCTGCGGCGGGGGGCGGCGTTGCGGCGGCGAGTGCCGGCGCGGGCGGATGCGTGACCGCGGTGGATTCCGCGGCGCCGGTGGTGCCGGCCGGCCGGGCCGCGGGATTAACCGGCAGGGTCGAAACGCTCGACACGGCGGTGGTGTCCGCGCCGGTCTTCGGGGGTTCCGCCGCGGAACCGTTCCGCAGGAGCGCCACCGCGATGGCTACCGCGACAAGGCCACCGGCGCCGGCCAGCATCAGCGGCAGGGTTCGCTGCTTCTTGGGAAGCGCGACGATTGCGGCGGCGGGAGGGTTGACCACGATTTCCGTCGCGGCATCGAGCGCCGCGGAAAACGCCTCGATATCGGGGTAGCGTTCGGCGGGCTCCTTTGCCATGCCTTTCGAGACCGCCGCCATCAGCCCTTCCGGCACCTCGGGCACCAGCTCGCGCATCGAGCGGGGGGACTCCATCATCTGCTTGAACAGGATCGCGCGGGTGCTCTCCCCCTCGAACGGCACCGACCCGGTGAGCATGTGATAGCCCACCACCGCCAGCGAATACATGTCGGTGCGGTGGTCGAGATGCGGATCGCCGCTGGCCTGCTCGGGGCTCATGTAGTGGGGCGTGCCGACGATCGTGCCGGTCGAGGTCAGGGTGCTGTCCCCCGCGGTGTCCATCACCTTCGCAATGCCGAAGTCCATGACGAGCACCCGGCGTGACTTGCCCTCGAGCATGATGTTCTCGGGCTTGATGTCGCGATGCACGATGCCGGCCTCATGCGCCGAGCCCAACGCGCCCGCGGCCTCGAGGAGAATGCGCCGAGCTTCCTGAATCGGGCGCCGTCCATCCCGCACCAGGAGCGCTTTGAGACTTTCGCCCTTGATGAGCGGCATCAGGATGTACATGATGCCGTCGGCTTCCCCGATGTCGTAAATGGGGACGATGTGCGGATGCCGGAGATTGGCGACGGCTTCCGCCTCACGGCGGAACCGCGCCATCAGCGTCTCGGAGACGACGAGATCGGGACGGATGGCTTTGAGCGCGAGGTCGCGCTTGAGCCACTGGTCGCGCACCTTGAAGACTTCGGCAAATCCGCCCCGCCCGATCAGCTCCTGCAGCTCGTAGTGCTTGCCCAGCGCCTCCTTGAGCTTCTTGATCATGTCCGCCGAGGCGGTCGCCGTAGGGGCGATGCCCTCGGGGATCAATATCTCACCCGTCCGCCGGTCGATAGCCGGAGGCGTGGCCGACCCACAGACGTAGCAAAACGCCGCGAGCTCAGGGAGCTTGGTGTTACATGACGGGCACAGTCGAGTGGCGGACGACAGGGGAAAGCTCCGGGACCGGATTGTTTAAGTCTAACAGATACCGGGTTTTGCGGTGAGGGTCAATGGCGCTTGCCCCGCCTCGATGCCGGTGACGTAGATTGATACACTACAACAAGTTGGGTGATCGCGACAATGCCCCCAAAACTGCGCTCCTATCTCCTCGTTTTCCTCTTCGGTCCACTGAACGGGCTCACGGCCCAATCCCCCGATTGGCCGGCCTACGGGCGGGACCGGGGCGGGGAGCGATTCTCTCCGCTCAAGGCCATCGACCGCCGGAATGTGGCCCGCCTTAGGGTGGCCTGGGAGTACAGTACGGGGGAGGCAAGAATTCCGATGGAGCAGTCGGTTTCGCTCGAGGCGACCCCGCTCGTCCTCGGTGGGGTGATGTATCTCAGTACACCCCTGGGGCACGTGGTGGCGCTCGACCCCGAAACTGGGAAGGAGCGCTGGGTGGCCGACCTCGAGGTAAAGCCGGTTAGCTTCGGCGATTTCACAACCCGCGGTGTCAGTCTGTGGACCGATCCCCGGGTGCGCCGGGGAACCCGTTGCGCAATTCGCGTGATCGTCGCCACGGTCGATGCACGCCTGCACGCGCTCGATGCTGCGGACGGCCGCCGCTGTCCCGACTTTGCGAAGGGCGGCAGCGTCGACCTCCGTCAGGGGCTGCGCAACGCGCCCTTCGAAACCGAGGAATATGAGGTCACCTCGCCACCCGCCATCGTGAATGGGTTGATTGTCGTGGGGTCCGGTGTCGCCGACAACAACCGGACCGAGGCGGCGAGCGGCGAGGTGCGCGCCTTCGATGCGCGCACCGGTCAGCTGCGCTGGAGCTGGGATCCGGTACCACAGGATTCGACCGAGCCGGCGTGGCGCACCTGGACCGGTCCCGCCGCGCACCGCACCGGCGCCGGAAACGCCTGGTCGGTTATCGCCGTCGACTCGGCGCGAAGTCTCGTCTTCGTGCCGACCAGCAGCCCGAGTCCCGATTACTTCGGCGGGGAGCGCCTGGGCGAGAATCGCTATGCGAACTCGATCGTGGCGCTCAACGCGTGGACCGGCAAGGTCGTCTGGCACTTCCAGAGCGTGCACCACGACCTCTGGGATTACGACAACGCCTCACCGCCCGCCCTCACCACGCTGGTTCGGAACGGGAATCGAGTCCCGGTTGTTCTCCAGGCAACCAAGACCGGCCAGCTCTTCGTGCTCGACCGGAGAAGCGGCGCACCGGTGTTCCCCGTCGAGGAACGGCCGGTTCCTGCGAGCACAATTCCAGGGGAGCAGGCGTCGCCCACCCAGCCCTTCACCACGGTCATCGCTCCGCTCAGTCCCCACCGGTTCTCCGTCGTGGACGCGTGGGGCCCGACTCCCGCCGACCAGGCGGCCTGTCGCGCCAAGATGGAAACGCTTCGGAACGAGGGGATATTCACCCCGCCGAGTCTCGAAGGGACGCTGGTGATGCCGTCCAACATCGGCGGCGCCCACTGGGGTGGCGTCGCGGTGGATCCGGTGCGGCAGATCGTCGTCGTGCCGGTGAACAGGATTGCGGCGGCGGTGCAGCTCATTCCCCGCGAGGAATACCGCCGTCGTCGCAACGAGCCGGGCTACCGGCTCTCCGGGTCGCAGTACACCGACATGCGCGGCACGCCGTACGTCGTGCGCAGGGAGCTGCTGCTGGGTCCGTCGGGAGCGTCCTGCACGCCGCCCCCCTTCGGCGCCCTGGTCGCGATCGATCTCTCGACCGGCGCCCGAAAGTGGGAGGTCCCACTCGGAACGTTCGCGCCCGACGCTCCGGCGGCTACACGGAACTGGGGGAGCCCCAACCTCGGCGGCCCGATCGTCACCGCGGGCGGGCTGGTGTTCATCGCGGCTACACTCGACCAGCGCCTGCGCGCTTATGACATCGACACAGGCGAAGAGCTCTGGAGTGCGAGGCTTCCCGCGGGCGGAAAGGCGACGCCGATGACCTATCGGGGGAGACGCGGAACCCAGTATGTCGTGATTGCGGCAGGCGGGGACGGGGGACGGTTCGGGAAGAGCGACCGGGTGGTGGCCTTTTCGGTGAGCGGTAAGCGGTGAGCGGTGAACGGGGAATGCTCTTCCCGCTTGCCGTTCACTGCTCACTGCTCACCTGTTAAACCAGAAATTGACTTTCACAAGGAAAATGTTGTCCGAATTTGCACCGAACAGCGCGTCGGCATCGCGCCCAAACTCAAAATCGCCAATCAACCGGCCGAAGTGGCTGCTCGTCCTGGTCCAGACCAGAAAGAGCGTCGAGCCGGGACGATACTCCCACCGCAGTACCGCGTTGCCGCGCAGCGACCGGAGGTTGAAATCGGGGTTGGGCTGGTTGAGAACCGCCGCCGGGCCCGCCCCATCCGGATCGATCGCGTAGCTCTCCAGCTCGCCCTCTGCACTCCGGATCTCCGTCACCGTGCCGACATCCTCCCCAAATACCCGGATCGCCTGGCTCCGCGGCGCCACGAACTCCTTGAACCGGGAGAAATGCACGCTCGAGATGAACGGCTGGGCGAACAGCTCGAAGGTGAGCGTAGGCGTGAAGGTCATGTTCATCCGGGTATCGAAGCCGACGGTCTTCTGCTTGAGGTCGGCGAATAGGTAGCGCTTGCCGTAGAAGGCCGTCGCTTCCGGATCGGTGAAGGCGTTGACGTACTGCCGGCCGCCCCTGCTGTAGTTGTAGCTCGGCTCGAAGGAGACCGAGATGTTCGAGGCTGCGCGCACATTCACCCCCGCGAAGATTCCGTAGCTCTTGTATCCCTCGTCGGTGCGGCTCAGCGTGGAATTCATGTTGAAGTTGATGCGCTTGCGCGAATCGGTCGCCACGGACATCGAGTAGAACATGTTGCCCGGACGGTCGACGACCGGCCCCCCCCGGGTGGCCCGGTCGTCATAGGTGTCGGTCCGGCGGATGACGAACGCATTCAGCTGCCAGTAGTTGAGCAGCTGGCCGAACGCCCCCGTGTGGAACTGGGTGTCGGTGCGGTCGCCGTCGAAGTTGTATTCCCGCTGGTTCCCCAGGATCAGGAAATAGTTCCGGTACCACTTGGTCGGCCGGGAGAGCGAGAGCGCAAGATTTCCGTTCATCCAGACGTAGTCGGCCTTGGTATTGAAGGCGAGGTCGTTGGCCTCGAAGCCCGGGGTCCGCCAGTTGACCGCCGTCTCGAACAGCCATTTGCCTGCGTCCTTGGCCAGCCGGGAATAGCCGCCTATGCCGCGAAGGCGGGTGGCATCCGCATCGTACCGGTCGGAAAGGAACCCGTTTCCTCCCGCCCGCCGGTCGGGACGCTGGAAGTACCGCGCGCTCGACAGCTGCAGCCGGTCGATCGCGGCGGCATCGCCGGAGTTGTTGGTGAATGCCATGTTGCCGACGAAGGAGTAGCTCCGGTTTTTCCACCGGGCGCTCCAGTCGAAGCCGACCGCCTCCGAGTGGGAGTTGAGCCGGGTCGTGAGCAAGGGCTCGTCGGTCGACCGGATGACCGAGGTCATCATTCCCCCGAAGACGAGGTTGCCGCGACTGAAATCCTTCTTCAACCGACCCACGAAGTAGTTGGTGAGTGGCTCCACCTCGTGACTGACATCCTGACCTCCCACCCGCGCCGTGGCGTTCTCGCGCGCCGTGACGGCGTCGAGCACGCCGATCGTGAAGCCATTGCCGGTGCGGCCGGTGACCTTGGCCGCGCCGAGGATGGTGGAAGCGTCGGGACTGTCGGCATAGGTCGTCCCCTGGGGCATGGGGCCCTGGGGTGCGCGGCCGATCCGGCGAGTGTAAAACAGCGACAGGCTTGACACGTTGCTGCAGAAGTAGCAGTTGAATCCGCCGAAGCCGAACGTGCCGCTGCCTTCCACGAAGAATGGACGCCGCTCCGGGAAGAAGGTTTCGAAGGCGGAGAGGTTTACGACGGCGGGATCCACCTCGACCTGCCCGAAGTCGGGGTTGATCGTGGCGTCGAGTGTCACGTTCGAAGTGAGCAGGTACTTCATGTCCGCCCCGAAGCGGGTGTCGGCGTCGCGCTCTTTGTAGAACGGATTGCCCGGATCGGGCGCAGGCTGCAGCCGCTGATAGCGCCCGACGATGTAAGGCAGCACCTCGAGACGGCGGGTCGCGCCGCGGCCCGGCGCGACGCCCTCGATATGGCCGAACCGGGACGGCCCGCCCGACTCATCGGGTCCCCAGTACGACCACATCGAGATCTCGTTCAGCCGGCTCTCGGTCCGCCAGACCTGCATCCCCCACGCCTGCACCGAATCCCTCGGGAACCGCAGCTGGGAAAACGGAATCCGGAACTCCGCGGTCCAGCCGAGGGAGTCGATCTGAGTCTTTACTTCCCATACCGGATCCCATGAGGGATCGGCGAATTCGGTCGCCTGTCCGGCATCCTGGCGCGAGCCCGACGGCGCCACGCTGAAGATCGTGCGCCCGATGTGATTGTGGTAGGTATCGAAGATGAGCTCGATCAGGTCGCTGTTGCTGGGAAACTGGTCGCGCCGCACCAGCTGGCTTCGAACTCCCGCCGCGCCCTGGTCGTCGAGCATCCGGGCGCCCACGTACATCGCGTCGTCGTCGAAAAGCAGGCTGATCTCGGTGCGCTGGGTCGCCTGGTCTCCCGCGTTCGGTTGCGCTTGCCGAAAACCGGACGCAGGCTCGACGGTGCTCCATGCCGCGTCGTCGAGCCGCCCATCGAGCGTGATGTCGGATGTCCGGCGACCGGCGACGACAGTCGGTGACGGGATCGCATGGGCGGTCGCGCCATGCGAAGCGGCGGGCGTGCGGGCGGTGACGCCATTCTGGGCCAGGAGGCCCCCGGGGGCGACGACGACCAGCAAGGCCAGCGCAGGGGCGCGAAAGGGCGGCATGAAGGACCTCATGGGGGCCGGGCCGATGTCCTGGGTCAATTAGACGTACGAGCGTTCGATGCCAAAAGTCTCGAAAGCGTTGCCTGGGTCTGGGTGCTGGGGACTGGGTGCTGGGGGGCTGAAGGCTGATGGCTGATGGCTGATGGCTGATGGCTGATGGCTGAGGACTGGAATCACCCCTTCGGCGAGGTTATCTTTCGTGGCTGATTTGAGTTAGGGGTTCCGCCGTTCCGTGATGGTCGGCAGGTCCCATTCACTGTTGACCGTTCA
>CAZHSO010000041.1:0-30491 GCA_964535105.1 uncultured Gemmatimonas sp. | reverse complement strand
TGCTGCGCTCCCGATTCCGCACCACCGCGTTCTTCCTCGGGTCGGTGGTGACCGATTCCGCCGGCCGCGGCACGGCGACCGTCACCCTTCCAGACAACCTGACCACGTTCCGTGTGATGGCGGTCGCCGTCACGGCGGGAGACCGGTACGGCAACGGCCAGTCGCCGCTGCTCGTGACGCGACCGCTGCTCGCGCGGGCCGCGCTCCCCCGCTTCGTCCGTCCCGGCGACCGATTCGAGGCGGGTGTCGTCGTCAACCACCGTCTTGGAGGGACTCCCACCGTCCGGGTCGCCGCCCGGGCCGAGGGGGCTCGCATCGGCGGCGAGACGGCGCGACGCGTCACGCTCGAAGCGGGCCGGGGCCGGGAAACCCGCTTCGGTTTCACCGCGCTGCCGGGCGACTCGGCCACGTTTCGTTTCGACGTCGGCGGCGCGAGCGACAGCGACGCGGTGCAGGTCACGATCCCGATTCGTCCCCCCAGCCGCGCGGCAGCCGCGGTCATCTCGGGTGTGCTGCGCGACACCGCCACGGTGGTGTTCACCCTTCCTTCCGGACTTGATCTGACGAGGAGCCGGCTGACGCTGAGCATCGGCTCGTCGCCGGTCGCGCTGCTCAAGTCGTACGCGGCCTACTACCGCGTCTATCCCTATCACTGCTCGGAGCAGGTCTCCAGCGCCCTCACCCCGATGCTCTCGCTGTATCGGGCGCGCCGGCTCGCAGGCGCCGCCGCGGGCGATACCACGGCGCTGCGCCGCGAAATCGCGAGCGCGGTCGAGATCCTGGTGCGGCGCCAGCGCCCCAACGGCGGGATCGGCATGTGGAGCGCCACCGACTGGACGTCGCCATGGCTCACCGCCCATGCGGGAGCGGTGTTGCTCGAAGCGCGCGAGCTGGGGTTCGGCGTTCGTGATACCGTGCTGGCGGGCATCGCGGAGTTTCTGCGCGAATCGCTCAAGCGGAACCAGGCGGCGGTGCTGCTGGTTTCGTTGGGGGAGAATGAAGTCAGGGCCCGGCTTACCGAGCGCCTCGCGGTGGCGGAATACCTGAGCCGCGCGGGGCGGCGTGACCGGTCGCTGGAGAATGATCTGGTCCGCCAGGCCGCGCTGCTCTCGCCGGAGTCGCGGCTCACCCTCTCGATCCTCCTCGCCCGGGGGAACGAGCTCGCCGCGGCACGCCGGCTGCTTGAGCCGGCGTGGCGCGCGGTGACCCTCGAAGGCCGCACCGCGACGGTGCCCGACTCGCTGATCAGCCGGTTCTACTTCCGCTCGCTGGTGCGTCCCGCGGCGCTGCTCCTCGAAGCGACGCTCGCCGTGGATCCCGTGCATCCGCTCGTGCCGCCCCTCTTCGAGACGGTGGTTTCGCGCGTGCGACAGAGGGACCAGTGGTGGTGGAACACCCAGGACTACGCCGCGGCGGTGCGCGCGGTGAATGCCTGGCTCAAGCGGTTTCCTCCCTCGGGGCCGACGGTTGTGGAGGTGCGCGGCGGTGGGCGGGTCCTTTCGGCACGCGACTCGAGCATGGCGCTCGCCGGTATGGTGACCCAGCGCGGCGACAGCGGCACGCTGCAGCTCCGGCTGATCAATGGGGCTGGGGCGTCATCCCCCGCCTATTACGCGCTGACGGTGACGCAGATTCCCCACGAGGTTCCCACCCGGCCTGACTACCGCGGGATCGTGGTGGAGCGGTGGTACGAGAACTATCAGACCGGGAGACCGGTCATCGAAGTCACCGAAGGCGATCTTGTTCGGGTGCGCATCCGGGTCACCGTGCCGGAGGACCGCGCCTTCGTGGTGGTGGACGACGGACTCCCCGGCGGACTCGAGGCGGTCGATCTGAGTCTCCGCACCGTGGGAGGATTGCCGGGTCCGGGCGCGGCCGATACCTCCGGCGGGCGGGTGGATCGCGAGTCGGGCCGCGACGATGCGGAAGAGCTCGCGCCGGTCTGGGAATTCGGCAGCTGGGACGGGGGATGGTGGTCGCCCTTCGATCACCGGGAGCTGCGCGACGACGGGGTGGTGTACTCGGCGCGCGCGCTCTGGAAGGGCGCTTGGACCGCGAGCTACATCGCGCGGGCGACGACGCCGGGTGTCTTCGTTCGTCCTCCGGTGCACGCGGAGGAGATGTACAACCCCGCGGTCTACGGGCGGAGCGACGGTGGAGTCTTCACCGTCAAGGCCAGAGCGCCGTGAGTCTCCGCCGCGCCCTCCTTGGGTTCGGGCTCGGGCTCTTTTCGTTTGCGGGGGCCGCAGCGGTGTTCGTGATGCTACCGCTTCCCGCGGGGCTGCTCGATCGCCCTGCGCTCCCGACACTCGAGCTTGTCGATCGCGCCGGCGCGCCGCTTCGGACGACGCGAACCGCGGACGGATCACTCTCACAGTGGGTGGCGCTCGAGGAGATCGATCCCGAAGTCCTGGTGGCGTTCGTCGCGGCAGAGGACCGGCGCTTCTACGAGCATCCGGGGGTGGATCCGCGGGCGCTGGCCCGCGCACTGGTTGCCGATCTCCGGGCGCGGCGCATCGTTTCCGGTGCCTCGACCATCCCGATGCAACTGGCCCGGCTTCTCCGGCCGCTGCCGCGATCGATCCCGGGCAAGCTTGCGCAGGGGCTCTGGGCGCTCCGGCTCGATAGCCATCTTTCCAAACAGATCCTCCTCGAGCAATACCTCAACCGGGTTCCGCTCGGACAGGGCGCCGTGGGCGTCGAGGCGGCGGCGGCGCTCTACTTCGGCGCCTCGGCGCGGGACCTGAGCACCGGGCAGGCGGCGCTCCTTGCCGCGGTGGCCGGCGCGCCGAGCCGCGACAACCCGCTGGTGAGCGCCAAACGTGCGATCGCCCGGCGGCGCGTGGTGCTCGCGCGCATGCAGCGTTCGGGCTCGCTCACCCCAGCGGAAGCGGAGGGCGCCGAGCTCGAACCGCCGCTGATCGCATCTGGAAACCGCTCGTTCCGCGCGCCGCACTACACCACAGCGCTTCTCGGCCGGCTCTCCCGCGACGGCCGAAGCCCGACGGGACGTCTGCACACGCCGCTCGATCTGCCGTTGCAGGAAGCGCTCGAGGGGGAAGTCCGGCACACCGTGGAGACCATGCGCGGATCAGGCGTTCGCCACGCAGCGGTCGTCGTCCTGGACAACGCCTCGGGCGGCATCCTGGCATGGGTCGGCTCTCCCGACTTCTTCGCGCCGGGCAGCGGCCAGGTGGACATGGTGATCTCGCCGCGGCAGCCCGGCTCCGCGCTCAAACCGTTTCTCTATGGTCTCGCATTCGATCGCGGATACACTCCCGCGACAATTCTTCCCGACATCGCCACCGTCTATCAGACCAGCACCGGTCCGTACGCACCGCGCAACTACGACCGGCGCTTTCACGGTCCGGTGCGGGTGCGGGAGGCGCTGGGTAGCTCCTTCAACCTGCCCGCCGTCGAGCTGGCGAGCCGCCTGGGCACGGCCGAGCTCATGGCCACGCTCACCCGCGCCGGCTTTGCGTCGCTCGACCGCGATGCCGAGCACTATGGTCTGGGACTCGCGCTCGGCAACGGCGACGTCACGCTTCTCGAGCTCGCGAACGGATACCGCGCCATCGCGAACGGCGGCCTCTGGCACCCGGTGCGCTGGCTGATGGACGAAGGCCCCGGCGTCGAATCGCGGCGGGTGATGAGTGCGGGAGCGGCGGCGCTCCTCGTGGATATCCTGGCCGACCCGGTGGCGCGGATTCCGGGGTTCGGGCCGGTGACTCCGCTCGAGTTTCCCTTTCCCGCCGCCGCCAAGACCGGCACCAGCCGGCACTTCACCGACAACTGGGCGGTCGCGATGACGGGTGGATTCACGGTGGCCGTCTGGGTCGGAAATTTCGACGGCCGTCCGATGGACGGGGTGAGTGGTGTCACCGGTGCGGGTCCTCTTCTGCACCGGGCGACGCTACTCGCGGCGAGACGCCACGAGCCGGGTGTGCTGCCAACCCCGGAGCGAGTGGGGGCGCGGCCGGTCACGATCTGCCGTCTGTCGGGGCTCCGTGCCGGCGCGCAGTGCCCGGCATCCACCGAGTGGTTCCTGCCGGGCACAGGGGAGCTGCACCAATGCGATTGGCATCGCGACGGCGCAGTGACGCTCCCCGCGCAGTACGCCGACTGGGCCGCGACTGTCCGGCTCGCGGGTGGAGCGGGGGAGCACAGCGCGCGGCGCGAGACATCAGCCGACACCGTGAGCTCGGCATTTCGCATCACGTCGCCTGCCGCCGGCGATGTATTTCGCTTCGTCCCCGGGGTAGATCCGCGCTATGCCTCGATCGGGCTCCGTGTGTCCGGCGGCTCTCGGGCGGGATGGGTCCGATGGTGGGTGGATGGCGCGCCGGTCGGCGGAGCGCGCCTGCCGCTGGTCCCCGGGCGGCACCGCATCAGGGCGCGGGCGGGGAACCAATTCGATGAGGTCGTGATTGAAGTGATGTCACCGCAACCGTCACCCTGAGATGTGGTAGTCACCCTGAATACCGCGAAGGGGCCAATGCCAGCTCAATCCTCGATGACAGTCCGCGAAGCAGCCGAATCGCGCCGGGCCATCCGCAAGTACGTGCAGGAGGAGGTACCCGAGGAGGATTTGCGCGAGATCCTCCGCCAGACGCGTCTGGCGCCCTCGCCGGACAATTTCCAGCTCTGGCGCTTCGTGGTGGTGCGGGATCCCGAGCTTCGGGCCAGGATGGTTCCGGCGGCGCGGAACCAGGGGCAGGTGGCGTCGGCCCATGCGCTGATCGTGCTGTATGCCGACATGGAGGACGTGCTGGCGACGGTGGACGAGATGATCCACCCCGGGTTCGATGAGGCGGGGCGAGCCCGCACCCGGTCGAGCTTCCTCAAGAATTTCGGCGCCCAATCGGTGGAGCAGCGGCAGCGCTACGCGCAAGGGCTCGCCTACATCGCGCTGGGCTACCTGCTCCTGTCGGCCCAGGCGATGGGCTATACCACCTCGCCGATGCTCGGGTTTTATCCGGAACAGGTCAAGGAGCTGCTGGGTCTCCCCGACCACGTCACCATTCTCGCGCTGGTCGCGATCGGGAAGGGTGATGAGCCCGGCTTTCCGCACCACCGGCATTCGGTGGAGCGGATCGCCCGGTTCTTGTGAGAAGTGGCGGAGTCAGGGCCTGTTTTTCTTGATCATTCGGTAAATCGCGAGGAGAAGGATTGCGCCGACAATGGCGCCGATGAAGCCTGCCGTCTGCCCCTCTGCGTAGAGCCCGAGCGCCTGGCCCAGAACCTTGGCGAGTAACGCGCCGCAGATTCCCAGGATGATCGTGATGATGATTCCGCCCGGGTCCTTGCCCGGCATGATGAACTTCGCGAGCGCCCCGACCACCAGGCCCACGACCAGTGTCCACAGCAGATTCATACGCCCCCCTCAGGTGAGTGTTGGGTCCCGGCCCCGCTGTTGCCGCGCGCCGGGGTCAAAAAGGGACCTGGGCCGCCGGCAGTGCATCCCTCTGGGCAGGACCGGATGAGATATAATCATGGAGGCTCGCGGAGGTGGGCCACCATGACCTACGGGGATCGCAATGTCGGTTTGCGGAAGCTGGCGGCTACGGGGCTCATTCTCCTTCTCGGGGTCCGGACGCTCCCGGGGCAAAGCATGACGGCGGCCGGCGACGATTCTGTCGCGCGGGTCGTCGTCCTCTCCACTCCCGAAGACCTGCGGCGCAGGGCGGGCCAGGCCGCGGCCAATGAGCAAGCGGCGCGGCAGCTGCTCGATCAGGCGCGGCAGGAGGAAGTGCGGGTCCAGGCGCTCATCGACATTCAGAAGATCGAGATCAAGGCGATCGAGAAGCGGCTCGATCTGGCCAAGAACGAAAAGCGGGAGAGCGACCGAAAGACGCTGGAGGAGGAGCGGAAAGCGCGCGAGATCAGACTGAAGATGTTCGAACGCTGGTATGACGTGCATGAGGTCACAATCTGGACCGCCGAGCTGGCGCGGGAGGTGGCCCGCGAATACCGGAAAGCGGCTGATGCGGAACTCCAGCTCCTGGATCTGCGCAGCACCCCCGCCGGATCGGCGCAGGCCGATTCAGCGGTGCGTGTGTTCGAGATGGGTCAGCTGGACGAGAATCTGATCCGGCAGACACGGCGCGTGCTGGAGGCCCGCCGCGCCGAGGCCGACCTTCGGCGGCAGCTCGCCGAGCGAGAGCGCGAGCTGGCGGAAAAGCAGCTCGCCCTGCTCGAAGCCCAGCTGGCGGCGCGCTCGGTCAGGAACTGACCGGGGCGCGCGTGCTGAGCTCCGCCCCTTCGCTTCGCTCCGGGTGACACTCCGCGGCTAATCGCGGCGCTTTCCGAAACAGGGTCCGCTGGCGCGGAGAGGGGCTGGATGCTGGATGCTGGAGGGGAAGCGAGAAAGGGGAAGGGGAGGATTCGCACTCCCTTTCCCCCTTCCCCCTTCCTCGTTGACAGTCGCCGCGCGCCGATGGAAATTCCCCTCCCCTCCAACTGCGACGCTCCCATGCCTCCTTCGCTCAAACATCTCCCGGCGCTGGTGATGCTGCTGGCCGCGCCCGCCACACTTTGGGCGCAGGACAAGCCGCCCGAGGTGAAGTACATCACCCCGACCGGCGCGGCCTCGACCCTCCCCTTTTCTCCCGCCGTCCGAGTGGGGCACATGCTCTATCTCGCGGGACAGATCGGCAGCGACAGCACCAACCGCCTGGTGCCTGGCGGGATCGAGGCGGAGACCCGCCAGACTCTCACCAATATCAAGCGGGTGCTCGACGCCAATGGCTCGGGGATGGACCGGGTGGTGCGCTGCCTGGTGATGCTCGCCGACATTGCGGAGTGGGGGACGATGAACGGGGTGTACGTCACCTTCTTTCCGGGACCCAAGCCAGCCCGGAGCGCGATGGGCGCGTCCGGGCTGGCGATGGGCGCCCGGGTGGAGATCGAGTGCACGGCCACGGTGCGCTGACCGCCGTCGCGGCGCCGGCTGCCGCCCCGAGCGTCGCGACGGCGCGGCTCAAGACCACCATCGTCGGCGCGGTGCTCATGGGCCTGCTGGTGCTGCTGGTGCATTTGATCGAGCCCCTGCAGGCCGGCAACTTCTATCCCGTCGGCGCAACGCTGGCCGGGGCGCTGACCGGATTTCTCTTTGCCCGCGCCGCCCGCAACACCCGCTTCTCGCTGCAGCTCCGGGGCGGCGCCTCCTGCGCGGCGCTGACCGGCGCGCTCGGGACGCTGGGGTTCGCGCTGCTCGGCCATCTCCCCCTCCAGAACGTTCTGATTGCCGGCATGACAGGCGCGGTGGCGGGCGCGACCGGGGCGCTGCTCGGGGCGCTCAGCGTGAGGCCGCAGCGAGGGTGAGCGGCAAGCGGTGAGCGGGGCGCTTCCCGCTGACGGCTCACCGCTCAGCGAAGGTCCCCCCTTGCATTTCTATCCTGCCATTGCATAATTATGCATTATGCAACCGACCCCTCTCGCCCTGGCCTTCTCCGGCGGGCTCGATACCTCGTACTGCGTTCCCCGGCTCACCGAGCAGGGGTACGCGGTGCACACGGTGTACGTGAACACCGGCGGCGCCTCGCCCGAGGAGCGCGCGGCCATTCGCCGGCAGGCGATGACCGTCGGCGCGGTCGAGCATCACGAGGTGGACGCGCGGGACGAGGTGTTCTCCCGCTTCGTCACCTATCTCATTCAGGGCAACATCCTCCGGGGAGAGGTCTACCCGCTCTCGGTGGCGGCCGAACGGACCCAGCAGGCGCTCTCGGTGATCGAGGTGGCCGGGGCGATCGGCGCCAAGGCGGTAGCGCACGGCTCGACCGGGGCGGGGAACGACCAGGTGCGGTTCGACATCGCGCTGCGCGTCCTCGCGCCCGAGCTCGCGATCGTCACCCCCATTCGCGACGAGGGGCTCATCCGCGAGCGCGCCATCGCCTATCTCGAGGAGCGCGGGCTCCCGGTTCCGGCCAAGGCGTCGGCCTACAGCGTCAACGCCGGGCTCTGGGGAACCACCTGGGGTGGCGGCTGGACCCACGATACCTGGGCCGGGCCGCCCGCCGAGCTGCTCGATCCGCCCGCTGGTGCTCCCGCCCCCGTGGAGCTGGTGATCGGCTGGGAGAAGGGCGTCCCCGTCACCCTCGATGACGCGTCCCTCTCGGGACCCATCCTGATCGCACAGCTCTCGGCGCTCTCGGCGGAGTACGGGCTGGGCCGGAACATCCACGTCGGCGAGACGGCGCTCGGCATCAAGGGCCGGATCGGGTTCGAAGCTGGCGCCGCGCTTCTGCTCATCGGCGCGCACCGCGAGCTCGAGAAGCTGGTGCTCACCAAGTGGCAAGTCTTCTGGAAAGACCAGCTCGGTCGCTTCTACGGCGACCGGCTGCACGAGGGCCACTATTTCGACCCGGCGCTCCGTGACATCGAGGCGCTGCTCACCAGCTCGCAGCGGCGCGTCACCGGAGAAACCCGGGTCCGCGTCGCCCCCGGCCGGTTCATGGTGACGGGTGCGCGAAGCCCTTTCTCGATGATGGACCGCTCCGTCGCTACGTACGGCGAAGAGAATCGCCTCTGGACCGGCGACGAAGCCCGCGCCTTTGCGCGGATCGGCGCGATTCCCTCGTTGCTTGCGGAGCGCGCGGGGAAGGCGGGGGGCGAGGATGCTCCCGCTCACCGCTCACCGCTCACCGCTCACCGGCAGTAGCCATGGTGCAGTAGCCATGGTGAGGACTACCCGCGTCCGCCTCGACCGCATCGCCTCCTCCACCCGCAACGCGCGGCTCGCCCCCGATGTGATCGTGGGCGAGGAGATTGTCGCGCGCGAGGGCTACGTTCTCGCGGTCCGGATCCTCGAGGACAAGGCTTCCTACAACACTGTCGAGGATCCGGCGGGGCGGATGGTATCGCTCCGCGCGGGTGACGTCCTGGCGGGTACGCTCGGCTCCCGTCGCGCGCTCCGCGGGTATGCCGGGGAAGTCCCGCACGAGATTGCCGTGGGCGACGTGATCAACGTGCTCAACCTGGGCGGGATCCTGGGGCGCTGCACGTCGTCCAATCCCGACATCGGTCCGCCGTTCCAGGCCGACGTCCTCGGCGCGGTGCTCGCATTCCCCGAGCTGGGCGACCGGATCGGCCGACCGGCTACGATCGTGGATGGCGCGATTCCTCCGGCAGACACGCTCGAATGCAATGTCCCGGTGGTCTTCGTGGCGGGGACCTGCATGAACGCCGGCAAGACCGTCGCCGCCACCGAGCTGGTGCGCGGACTTTCGCGCGCGGGACTCCGGGTCGGCGCCTGCAAGCTGACCGGCGTCTCGCTGATGCGCGATACCCTCTCCATGCTCGACGCCGGCGCTGTCGCCGTGCTCACCTTCAACGATGCGGGCGCGGCGAGCACCCACGCCGGGATGACGGTGCCGGTGGCGCGCGGTATTTTCAACCGGCTGGCGAAGGAGCGGGGCGGGCGGCCCGACATCATCGTCGCCGAGCTGGGCGACGGCATCCTCGGGGAGTATGGCGTGCAGGACATTTTGCGCGACCCGGAATTGATGGCGCTCGCCGTCGGGCATGTCATGGCGGCGCCGGACCCGGTTGCCTGCTGGGGCGCGCAGCAGCTCTACACCGAGCAGTACGGTCTCCCGATCACGTGTATCACCGGGCCGGCGACAGACAACCAGGTGGGGCTGGACTACATCGGCCGGGAGCTCGGGCTTCCGGCCCACAACGCGCTGCGCGATGCCGCCGGCCTGGTCGGCACGGTGCGGAACGCCTTCGACGCCGCGCTCGCGGCGGGCGCCTGATGCGAGTCGCCGTCATCGGCGCCGCCGGCTATGTCGGCGGCGAGCTGCTCCGGATTGTCCTGCAGCATCCCGAGGTGCGCGAGTGCGTCGCCACCAGCCGGAGCCAAGCGGGGACGCCGGTCGCCTCCACGCATCCGGGGCTCGCGCTCCTCACCGAGGCCCGCTTCTCCGGCGCGTCGGCGGCTGAAGCGGCGAAGCACGCTGATGTCGTTTTCCTCGCGCTGGAACACGGCCAGTCGTCGCAGCTCATGGGCGAGCTGATCGACGCGGGCCCCGGACTGGTGGTGGACCTCGCGGCCGACTTCCGCATTCGCGACGGCCGCCTCCACGAGCGCTACTACGGTGCGCACCACGCCCCCGGGCTGGTGCACCGCTTCCGCTACGCCCTGGCCGATGTGCTCGGCACCGGGCTGCTCGGCTCCACTGCGCTCGCCGCGCCAGGGTGCTTTGCGACGGCGGCCGAGCTCGCGCTCTACCCGCTCGCAGGGCTTCCACTCGCCGCGCCCCCCGCCGTCTTCGCGGTGACGGGATCGAGCGGGGCGGGGGTCCATCCCAAACCCACGACCCATCATCCGACGCGGGCGCACAATCTCTTTGCCTACTCGGTGATGGGCCACCGTCACGAGGGGGAGATCGTCGAGCAGTGGCGGCAATGGAGCGGCAGCGCCACCGGCTCGGCCCGACTCCTGGCGCATTCGGGACCGTTCGTGCGCGGGATCTACGCGACGCTGCACGCGACCCTCGCCGACCCGTCGAGCGCCGCGGCAATCGCGAAGCGGTACGCTGACGCCTTTGCCGGCCGGCCCTTCGTTCGCATCCTGGAACAGCCGCCCGAGCTGACCCACGTCGTGGGGACCAACATGGCGCTCATGCACGCCACCGCATCCGAGGATGGACGCGAGGTGCAGGTCAGCGTCGCGGTGGACAATCTGATCAAGGGGGCCGGGGGACAAGCGGTGCAGGCAATGAATCTGGCGCTCGGACTCGAGGAGACGGCGGGGCTCCGGCTCGCCGGGATCTTCCCATGCTGAATGGAAAGGCCTGGCTGCCCGTCTACGCCCAGATGCCGCTGGTCGCGCTGTCGGGCCACGGCTCATGGCTGGTGGACGACACAGGCGACGAATGGCTCGACGCGTACGGCGGTCATGCCGTCGCCTCGACCGGCCATTGCCATCCCCATGTTGTCGAGGCGATCCAGCGCCAGGCCGCGACGCTCATCTTCTATTCCACCGCCGTGCCGCATCCTCTGCGCGAAGAGCTGGCCGAGCGGATCGCGGCCCAGTGCCCGGGCGATCTCTCCAGGGTCTTCTTCTGCAATTCCGGCGCGGAGGCGAACGAGAACGCGCTGGGTCTTGCCCGGAAGATGACCGGCCGCCAGCAAATTGTTTCTGTTGCCGGCGGTTGGCATGGACGCACCGCAGCGTGTCTCGCGGTCACCGACGGCGCCAAGTACGAAGAGGGCGCGCGCCGCGCCGGGATGCCCCTATCCATCAAAGTGCCCTTCAACGACGCCGCGGCTATGGAGCGCATGGTGGACGACACCACGGCGGCGGTCATCGTCGAGCCGGTGCAGGGCCTGACCGGCGCGCGCGACTGCTCGGAGGAGTTCCTTCACGCGGCGCGGCGCGCCTGCACTCGGACCGGGGCGGCGCTGATCTTCGACGAGGTCCAGTGCGGCGTCGGCCGGTCGGGGAGCTTCACAGCCGCCGAGGCATTCGGGGTTACGCCGGACATCATCACGATGGCCAAGGGCCTCGCGTCGGGTTTCCCTATCGGCGCGATGGTCGCCACGAGCGCGCTGACCAGCGGGCTCAGGATCGGAGATCTCGGGAGCACCTTCGGCGGCGGGCCGGTCGCCTGCGCCGCCGCCCTCGCCACGCTCGAGGTCATCGAGCGGGAGGATCTGCTCTCCAACGTGCGGCAGGTGTCCGGCCACCTCCGGAACGGCGCCGCGCGGCTGGGGGTGAGGGATGTCCGGGGTCGGGGCCTCCTCCTCGGACTCCAGATGCCGCGTCCCGCCGCGGAAGTGCAGCGCGCGCTCTTCCAGGAGAAGGTGCTGGTGGGAACCGCCTCCGATCCGGCGACGCTGCGGCTGCTTCCGCCACTCTCCTTCTCCCTTCCCGAAGCCGATCTGCTCCTCGGCGCGCTGCAGCGGGTCCTGGCATGACCAAGGGTGACTTCATCAGCACCGACGAGTGGAGCCCGGATGAAATCGACCAGCTCCTCGCGCTCGCGGCGCGGGTCAAGCGCGGAGAGGTAGCCGGGGGACTCGAGAAGAAAGTCCTGGCGATGATGTTCCTGGACCCGAGTCTCCGCACCCGCTCCAGCATGGAGACCGCGATGTTCCTGCACGGGGGACACGCCCTCGTGCTGGAGCCGGGGAAGGGAAGCTGGACCCTGGAAACGGAGCCGGGTGCGGTGATGGACGGCGCCGGGGTCGAGCACCTGATCGACGCCGCGCGCGTGCTCGGTCGCTATGCGGATGCGCTTGCGGTGCGGAGTTTTCCGAAAGGCACCGACTGGAATGTCGAGCGCCAGGACCGGATCATCCGTAACTTCGCGCGTTACTGCGACAAGCCGGTGATCAACCTCGAATCGGTGCGACGGCACCCTTGTCAGGGTTTGGCCGACGCGCTCACCCTCCGAGAACGGTTGCGCGACCCGCGGGGCCGGAAATTCGTGCTGCAGTGGGCCTGGCATCCCAAGCCGCTTCCGACCGCGGTGCCCGTGAGCGCCGCGCTCGCCGCGGCGCACCTTGGCATGGAGGTCGCCATCGTCCATCCGCCAGGCTTCGAGCTCGACCCGGAGGACATGCAGGCCATCGCCCGGCTCGCCGGCGCGCGGGGCGGACAGGCATGGGTCACGCATGACCGCGCGGCCGCGCTCGAGGGGGCGGACGCCGTATACGTCAAATCGTGGGGCGCGCTCTCGGCCTTCGGACGTCCGGAGGAGGAGCGCGTGTTGAGGACGCCGCACCGCGCGTGGCGGATGATCGATCCGGGCCGGAGCATCGTGATGCACTGCCTTCCCGTCCGCCGCAACGTGGAAATCGACGACGCGGTGCTCGACGGGCCGCAGAGCGCGGTGTATGACCAGGCGGAGAATCGGTTGCATGTCCAGCGGGCGTTGCTACTCGAACTGATCGGTAAGCGGTAAGTGGTGAGCGGTGAGCGGTAAGCGGGAAAGGCCCGTCCCGCTCACTGCTCACCGCTCACCGCTCACAAAACAAGGAACGATGCATGACGATTGACTCCACCCAGGGGATTTCAGGTCTCAAAGGTGCCCTTCGCTACGTCCGAGCCTACCGCGATCATGTGTTCGTGGTCAAACTCGGCGGCGACGTGCTGAGCGACCCCGAGGTGCTCGACCATGTCGCGGCGCAGCTCGCGCTGCTCCATTCGCTGAGCATCCGGATCGTAGTCGTGCACGGCGGCGGTCCGCAGGCGTCCGCGCTGCAGCGGCGGCTGGGGCAGGAGCCGGTGATGGTCGCCGGCCGGCGGGTGACCGATGACGCCGCGCTCGAGGTCGCCAAAATGGTGTACCCGGGCCTCCTGTCGACCGACCTGCTCTCGGCGCTTCGAAGTCACCAAGTGCAGGGCGTCGGCGTCTCGGGCGTGGATGCGGACCTGATCACCGCCCACCGGCGGCCGCCGGGCAGCGTCATGGCCGATGACGGAATCACGCGCATCGTCGATTACGGGCATGTGGGCGACATCGACCGCGTGGATCCCCGGGTCATCCTCACCCTGGTGGAATCGCGGTTCGTGCCTGTCGTGGCGTCTCTCGCCGGTGACGGCGAAGGCAACGTGTACAACGTCAACGCCGACACCGTGGCGGAAACCCTCGCCATTGCCCTCAAGGCGCAGAAGCTCGTCTTCCTGACCGGCGCACCGGGGGTGCTCCGGGACCGGAACGATCCGTCGAGTCTGGTGACCTTTGCCGACCCCGACGACCTCGAGGTGCTGCTTCAGTCGGGCGCCATCGCCGGAGGGATGCGGCCCAAGGTCGAGGCGTGCATCCGCGCCGCCACCGGCGGAGTGGAGCGCACCCACATCATCGACGGACGGGTGCACGATTCTCTGCTGCTCGAGGTGTTCACCGGCTCGGGCGCCGGCACGATGATCGTCGGACGGAAAGAGAAGGCCACCTACCTCGGAGTCGATCTTGCCGACGGAGATCGAGCTTCTTAGGGAGCTGGTCGCGATCCCTTCGGTCAGCGGCACCGAAGAAGGGATCGCGCGGTTCCTTGCCGAGACCGCCGGCCAGGCGGGGCTCGCCGTCGTGCGCGACGACGCGTCCGTCACCATGACGGTGCACAGCGGCCGCCCGGGGCCGACGCTGGCCTTTCTGAGTCATCTCGACGTCGTCCCCCCGGGCGAAGGGTGGACCCGTGATCCGTTCAACCCCGTCGTGGAAGGAAACCGGCTCTACGGGCGGGGGTCGGGGGACGCGAAGGCCTCCGTCGCGGCGATGACGCTCGCGGCGGCCGACGTCATCGGGGCGCTCGGGCGCGGACGCCTGGTCGTGATCATGGGCTATGGGGAGGAAACCCGGAACACCACGATGGGCAAGGCGGTCGAGCGGGCCGGACGGGTCGATGCCGCGGTGGTGGGGGAGCCCACCAACCTCAGCGCCGCCGTGGCGCAACGAGGGCTCATGATGGCCGATCTGATCGGCCGGGGAGACCAGCGCCATGCGGGTTATGCGGGAGACGACGGGGCCTTCACCAATGCGATCACGGTGCTCGCCAGGGATCTCGCCCGGCTCGACGGCCTGGTGAACGAGCGCACCCACCCGATCCTCGGTGTCACTACTGTCACCCCGACCATGCTGAACGCCGGGGTGAGCCGGAACGTCACGCCTCCTGCGGCGAAGGCGGTGCTGGATATACGCAGTACCCCGGCGTGGCCGCATGATGAGCTCGCGAGGGCACTGGCGGAACGGCTCGAGTGCGAGCTGGTGATCACCTCGGACCGCCTGGTGCCGTGCGAGACGCCGGACGACTCGTCGCTCCTCGGCGCGGTTCGCCGGGTGTACCCCGCGATCACCACCTTTGGCAGCCCCACCTGCTCCGACTGGGTGTTTGTGCGGCACGCCGACGCGATCAAGTGCGGTCCCGGCACCAGCCGCAGATCCCATACGCCGGACGAGTACGTCGACCTGCCCGAGGTGACCGCGGCCCGGACCTTCTATGCAGCTGTTGCCAAGGAGTACCTGGCATGAGACGATCCAGCCGTCCAGCCGTCCAGCCGTCCAGCACCCTCTGGTCGCCCGGCCCCGAGCTCGACGCCTTCATGCTCGCGTACACCATCGGCGACGACCGGGAGTGGGACAAGCATCTCCTCCCCTGGGATGTGCTCGGCAGTCTCGGCCATGTCGAAGGACTCCGCGCTTCGGGACTCATCACCCTCGCCGACCATGTGAAGCTGCGCACCGGACTCCGCGCCGCGTTCCGCGCTGTGCGGAGCGACCGCTTGGTCATCGGGCCCGAGCACGAAGACGCCCATTCCGCCGTCGAGCTCTGGCTCACCCGGCGGGTCGGGTCCGCGGGCCAGCGGCTGCACGCCGGCCGTTCGCGCAACGACCAGGTCACCTGCGATCTGCGGCTGTACATGAAGGACAGCCTCCTCGCGCTCCAGATCAGTGCGCTCGGCGTGGCCGCGGCGCTGCTCTATTTTGCCGAGCTGCACAAGGACGCCCTCTGGCCCGGCTATACCCATACGCGACGGGCGATGCCGTCCTCGGCGGGACTTTGGGCTGCGGCGTTCGCCGAGGGCATCCTCGATACGGTGGAAGGCCTGCCGGGTCTCTGGGCCCGGGTGGATCGCTCACCGCTGGGAAGCGCCGCGGGTTATGGGGTGCCGCTTCCGCTCGACCGCGAGGCTGCCGCCCGCGCGCTCGGCTTCGCGGCCCTCGACCACAATGTCGCTGCGGTCCAGAACGGGCGTGGGAAGCTGGAGGCCGACGCCCTCTTCTGGTGCGTGCAGCTCGGCCACGAGCTCGCCAAACTCTCGAGCGACGTGATCCTCTTCAGTGGGGAAGAATTCGGCCTGCTCCGACTTCCGACCCGCCTCGCGACCGGCTCGAGCATCATGCCGCACAAGCGGAATCCCGATCTCTTCGAGCTCACCCGGGCGCGCGTCGCGGCGGTCGAAGGCGATCTTGCCGCGGTCCTTGCGATCCGATCCAAACTCAGCAGCGGCTATCACCGGGATTTTCAGCTCGTGAAGGAGCCGCTGATTCGGGGCATTGGACGTACCCAGTCGATGCTGGCGATGCTGGCGATCGCGATCCCCCAGCTCGAAGTGGATCGGGCGGGAGGACTCAGGGCTCTGTCCGGCGGCGCGCTCGCCACCGATGAAGTGATGCGCAGGGTGAATGCCGGGGTGCCGTTCCGTCGCGCCTACCGCGAGGTGGCAGCGGCGCTCACGCGGGGGGAGAGCTTTCCCGCCCCAACCGCTCGCGTCGTGATGTCCCGGAGACGGTCGGCCGGCGGTGTGGGACGGCTCGGCCTCGAGAAAGCCTGGCGCCGGTTCGAGCAGGCGCGTCGCTGGAGCGAGCGGGAGCTGAAGACGTTCCACGCCGCGATGGACCGGCTGGCGGGGCGGGGACGGCGATGACGGGTGACCGGCGCCAGCGGCACCTCAAGATCCTGGAGATCATCTCGACCCACGCCATTCACACCCAGGAGGAGTTGGCCGATGCCTTGGCGCGGGAAGGGTGGGACGTCACGCAATCCTCGGTGAGCCGGGACATCGCGGCCCTCCACCTGGTCAAGATTGACGGCGCGTACCAGCGTCCCGCGCTGTCGCACCGGCCGCGGCACGATCCCGACGAACAGCGGATCGCGGAGGGGGTGCTCACCATCGAGTCCGCGGGCGACGCGCTCATCGTGCTGCACACCCCGCCGGGCGAGGCCAACCGGGTCGGCGCCGCGCTCGACCGGCTGGCCTGGCCCGACGTGCTCGGCAATATCTCGGGCGACGATACCATCTTCGTCGCGGTCAAGCACCCCGCGGCGCAGAAACGATTCGTGGCCGCCGTCCGGCGTCTGGGCGCGACGCGGTAAGCCAGAGAGGGCG
The DNA here is from genome assembly GCA_964535105.1 of uncultured Gemmatimonas sp. Classification (GTDB taxonomy): domain Bacteria; phylum Gemmatimonadota; class Gemmatimonadetes; order Gemmatimonadales; family GWC2-71-9; genus JABFSM01. The sequence goes on along the minus strand of CAZHSO010000041.1, from coordinate 13,654 downwards.
CCGAGCGCCTTGGCGCGGGTGCCCGCTACTATTGGCCGAGTCCAGCGATGACTTGCTCGGCGAGCATGATCAGCGCGGCTCGCTCGGCAGGGGGGACTTTTCGGTTGACCTCCGTAAGCGCGCGATTGACCGCCAGTGCCGCTTCGGTCCGCTGCTCGGGCCGCGCCGGTCTGTCCCCGACGGCCTGGCGCTCCAGGAGGTGCCGCAGCGCAAACGTGACCACCGTCCGGTCCAGGCGACGGGGGAGAACAGGGCGGCCTGAAGAAGGTCGTCGTACACCATCGGGCTGTTGGTCGGGCGAGCGACTTCGCTGCGGAGCGCCACGAACGTCGCATGCCGGATCAAGCCGAGACTCCGGAGGCCTCCGCCCGTGTAGACGCTCGGATGCCGCGAGGGATCGAAGCTCCAGCCGAGAAACATCCACGTCGCCCAATTCTCATTGACCCGCGGCACCGTCTGCGACGGGTCGGCACGTGATTTTCTGGCGGCGTTCCCCACGTCCCACCAGACGTCGTGGAGCTCGGGACCCATTGACTCCGTCACCCCCTGCCTCAGCATGTGCTGGGCGACGAGGGTTGAAGTCCAGCGGCGCACCTCGAAGCACGTGAGGTAACGAACCCGATCCGAGTCCTCGAGGAGGCAGGGCGCCCCTGGATTTCCGAGGGTCCGGTCCGCCACCCGGAGCGACTGGACGGCCCGGAGGAGGTTCTCCCTTGTCGGTGCGGCCCGGTATCCGGCGATGGCAGCCTCCGCCTGACGGCCCGCATGCTCGAGGATGGCGGGAGGGAGTGGAGCATCCGGCATCCAATCGAGGTTGGAACTTTCGTCAGACCAGACCGGCAGCCGCAGGGAGATCCGCACCTGGCGTGGATCGATCGCCTTGAGCGCGGCCGAAGTCAGCTCAGCCGGCCAGGCATCCCGCCCGAAGAGCATCACCGCAAACTCCATGTCGCTGCCCAGCACCGCGTTGCCCGGCTGGAAGAGCCGCAGGCTCTCGCTGGCGTGGGGTACGGCGAGCGAGCGGATATTAGGACACGATGTCCCGGGCTGTCGCGGTATCCACGTGCTTGACCGCCCGGCGGATGATCGTGGTATCGGTGAAGCTGAAGAAGGCGAGGTCAAATCCGTCGGCCGCCGCATGGCATTGGGCGCATTCGCGAGCGAAAGCGCTCCGGCCGAGAAGTGGGTTCGCCGGGGTACCGGCCGGGCCCATGGGGGACTCATTCGAGCAACCGGCGGCAAAGGAGAGCAGGGCCAGCGTGGGGAGGAGCCGTCTCATGGGGCCACCCTCTGCGGGATGGATTGAAGGGAAAGGTACCTCAAACAGACGCGGGGGGAACCGTTCTGTTACTCCGGGCGGATTGGGTCCATATTTCGGAGCATCGGACCCCACCCCGGTGATCCCGATTCCCTTGTGCGGAGATTCCCCATGCTCACCCGCCTTGCCGCCGCGGTCGCCATGGCGGCCGCCATTGCCGGGCCAAGCGCCCGAGCACTCGACGCCCAGGCCGCGCAGGCGCCTGAATCGTTCGCGGTGCCGAACAACGGGCCCGGACCGCTCCCGCTCGGCACTCTCAAGGGCGAGAAATACCGCCGCCTGGTCATCCGGAACGTCACGTACATCTCAGGGCGGGGCACCCCCGGCACCAACCGGGCGATGCCGCCGGAGGGTCCGGTGGACATCGTCATCGAAGGGAATATGATCGTCGATGTCGTGCTCATGGACCCGGTCAACGCCGCGGGGTACGGTCCCGGCTTCCGGCGTCCCACCGGGGACAAGATCATCGACGCGGCGGGCAAGTACGCCATCCCCGGGCTGGTCGAGATGCACGCCCATCTTCCGCCGGCCCGGAGCGATTTCGGACCGCGCGGGCTCGATTTCGCCTACCGTCTCTACCTCGGGCATGGCATCACGACGGTCCGCGACGCCGGCACCGGGGCAGGGCTCGCTCTGATGACCGAGCAGCGGCGGCTCGCCGAGGCGAATCAGCTGGTGGCGCCGCGTCTGGTGCTCTGCCAGCGCTGGCCGCTCCCGCTCCGGCGCTGGGATGTCGGCAACTCACCCGATAAAGCCCGCGCGATGGTGCGGGAATTCAAGGCCCTGGGCGCCGATTGCGTGAAGGTCTCCAAGAGCCCGGGCCACTATCCCGACGTGCTGCAGGCGATCGCCGACGAATCCAACAAGCTCGGCATGTTCACAATGACAGACCTCAAGGTCTCTGAGAGCGATGCTGCCGTCGCCTCCGATGCGGGAGTCCGGAGCATCGAGCACTGGTACGGGATTCCCGACGCCGCGCTCGCTGGCTCGCAGAACTTTCCCACCGATTACAACTACTGGGATGAGCTCGATCGGTTCCGCTACGCGGGACTCCTCTGGTCGGAAGCGGACAAGCTGCCGGAGCGGCTCTCCGCGGTCATCGACAAGATGATCAAGAACGGAACCAACTGGGATCCGACGATGGCGGTGTACGAGGACAACCGTGATGTCTGGCGGAACGTCGGGCTACCCGTCAAGGAAACCCTGATGCATCCGTCGGAGGTGGCGGCCGGCCCCGACACCAGCGTGCACGGTGCCTTCAAGCGGGAGTGGAAGACCTCCGACGAGATTAACTGGAAGCGGAACTTCCAGATCTGGATGAAATGGGTGAAGACCTTTCACGAGCGCGGCGGTATCCTGACCGCCGGCAGCGATGAAGGGGGCATCGGCGGGATCGCCCTTATCCGGGAGCTCGAGCTCATGCAGGAGGCAGGCATCCACCCGCTCGACGTCATCAAGGTGGCGACCACCAACGCCTATAGGACCCTCGGGCTCGAGCAGCACTGTGGCATCCGGGTCGGCTGCCGCGCCGACCTCGCGGTGGTGAACGGCAACCCGATCGACAACTTCAAGGTGATGTACGGGTGCGGCTACGGCGTGGCCGGACTGGTGCCACGCGGAGAGCAGTGGAAGCACGGCGGCGTCGAATGGACCATCAAGGACGGCGTCCTCTTCGATGCCCAGGGATTGCTGCGGGAAGCGGAATGGTACGTCGAGAAGGAGCGCGAGCGGCTCCGCCCCCGGCCATAAGGTTTCCCACTTCCCCATTTTTCCCCACTCTTCCCCATTTTTCCCCGGAACCGGAGGTTCCCTTGTCTATCGCCCAGAGCCTGCTGCCAGAATTCGATCACGAGATGGTGACCACGCGCAAGATGCTAGCGGTCGTTCCCGAAGGGAAAAACGACTGGAAGCCGCATCCGAAATCCATGACCCTCGGCCGGCTTGCGGGTCACGTCGCCGAGCTGCCGGGATGGGGGACGACCACCATGACGGAAGCCGAGTTCGATTTCGCCCCGGTGGGCGCCCCACCCTTTCAGCCGGGCATATTCACCACGCGAGCCGAGACGCTCAAGACATTCGATGACGGCGTCGCCGCGGCCCGCGGCGCCATCGGCAAAGCCGCAGATGGCGACTTCATGGTGACCTGGACCCTCAAATCGGGTGGCAAGACCCTGCTCAGCATGCCGCGGATCGCCGTGCTGCGCAGCTTCATGCTGAACCACATCATTCATCACCGCGCCCAGCTTGGTGTCTACCTGCGCCTCAACGAGGTCGCGATTCCCGGCAGCTACGGGCCAAGCGCCGACGAGAAGCAGGGGTTCTAGCTCAGATCCACCTGCCGAGCGCCTCGAGCGCCGCCACCTCCTCCTGATACAGCGCCGTCACCCGCTGCTTGAGATCGCGGCGGAGGGCGGCGCTCCCGGCCGCATCGAGCGGGAAGGCCTTCTTCATCCGCGCCGAATGCTCGTCGAGCAACCCCCAGCAGGCCCCGATGGTTTTCGCGGCGCCGGCACCCTCCGTGTGCAATCCTTCCCACTTCTTCGCAAGGAGCTCCCGCGTTTCCTTGAAGGCCGGGATCGCATTGGGGAGCGCTGCCGCGGCCAGAGCAGTCCACTCCCGTCCCAGCGCGCCGTACCGCTCCGCCAACGCTCCTAACCCGCTGTCCCCCAGCGCCTCAGCGGACTCCTCCAGGAACTCCGCAAAGATCGGGCGGCAGAGACCACCTCCGGTACCGTAGTACTCGATGTATTCGGCAATCGATCGAAGGCCCTGATAGAAATGGTGCCCCGGGGGGAAAATCTTCTCCCATGAGTCGGCCGCCTTGCTCCCATCGAGCCGCTCGGCCCAGGCGGCGAACGCATCCAGCCGGAAGTTCTTCATCTTGCATGTCGTGAGCCCGTCCACGCACTCGCGGATGCTGCCGCGTACCAGCGTTGCCAGATCCGGAACCTGCTTCAGGGGGTCGATGGCCAGGATTCGATTCTTGAATTTCTTGATGCGCCCGCGTGCTGCCGCCAGCTGCGCGAGAGGAACCGGTATCAGGTCGTCCGCCAGGTCGCCAACCAGCGCAGTGCCCGCCGTCTCGTCGATCCCGAATACCGTCACGACGTGATATCCGCCTCCGCTGAAGGATCCCGGTAAGGCCCGATAGGGAAGGCCGGACGCGTCGACCCAGGTCATCACGGGTCGGCTGCCCTGGAGCAGCTCGCGGAGATGCTTTTCACCGGGCTTCACCCCCGAAGATTCCTTCACGGTGAGGGCGAACCCGAGACGCTTGAGCGCGGTATGGCCCCAGTGCGCGTCGTCCTGCCAGCCGTGGCGCCCGGCGATATAGAACGAAGAGAAATCCTCCTTGGCGTAGTGGAAGGCGAACAAGCCAGCGCCGATGCCACCATCGAAGCCGAAGATCATCGCCTCACTGAACGGCGCTCTGGTGGAGGGATTCCGGACGCCGGCGTGCGACAGGAGCGCCCGCAAGGCCGTGGGCACTGGAACGCTGCCAGGGAAATGATGTGGAGTGCGATTGGATATCGTCGGATCCGCGGCCTGCCGGATGACCTGCCGGCGCGCGGTGGAGTAGCTCTCGCCGGTCTTGCCCATGCGGGACCGCACGAGCTGTTTGAAATGCTTGCGCTCGGTCACTGTCCTCTCTCCTTCTCGGGCCGGGAAAGGACCCTACGCGTCCTGCTTCCCGGCGGTCGAGAAGCGAGGGGACAAGGGCGTGCACACTCCCTCGAGGACAGCGATCCCCTTTGCCTCCGCAGAGGCCGGACGGCGTAGGCGTCCGGTCAGGAGGTCGGGCGCGAGGTGCGCCCACTCGTACGCTAGCGCGAAGGGGGGATTTGCGGAAGTGGGGGGGACTGCCGGCCGTAGCGCACCGCGGTGATCTCGGCGAGAATCGCGAGCGCGATCTCTTCCGGGGTCCGGCCGCCCAGGTCGAGCCCGATCGGGCCCTTGAGCCGGGCGATGTCCTGCTCGCCGAATCCGGCCGCGGCGAGCTGCTCCCTTCGGAGCTTCTGCGTCTTCCGCGACCCGATCGCACCTACATAACACGCAGGGGAGCGGAGGGCGAGCTGGATCGCCGGTTCATCGAATTTCGGATCGTGGGTCAGCAGGCATACGCATGTTGCCGCATCGAGACCCACCCGCTGGAAGACCTCTTCGGGCCAGCCGAGGATCAGCTCATCCACATCGGGGAATCGCTCCCGGGTGAGAAACGCCTCCCGCCCGTCGGCAACGACGGTGCGGAAGCCGAGCGGCTTGGCCATCCGGGTGAGGGCCATGGCGATGTGCACGCCGCCGAAGACCAGCAGCGTCGGCCGGCGGGGAAATACCTCGAGGAAGATCTCGACGCCGCCGCCCGCCGCCTCGATGGTGACGACTTTACTATTGATTCCGGGAAGTGCGGAGAGCGCCGCACCGGCGATCTTCTCTTCCAGCGCCCCGGGAAGCTCGCCGAGGCGGCGGCGGGTGCCGTCTTCGTCGACGAGCAGCCCCGAGCCAAGGGGCGCCGCGCCGCCGATCACCGTCGCGACCACCGAGCCCGAATCACGCCGAGCGGCGAGCAGCACTTCGGCGCGGACTTCGGGCTCCACGAAGACTTCGATTTGTCCGCCGCAGGAGAGGCCCATCTCCCACGCGCGCTCGTGGGTCACGCCCCAACCGACCCGCTTCGGGGTGCCTCGCCCGATCGCGGCCTGGATCTCTTCGGCAGCCGCCGTCTCCACGCATCCGCCCGAGACGGATCCCGCGATGCGGCCATCCTCGCTGCCAAGAAGGGACGCACCCTCGGGGCGAGGTGCGGAGCCCCACACCTGGATCACCACCGCCCGGCCCACCCGCCCGGAGCGGGCCAGCGCGTCGTATTCCTCGAGCAACCCGCGCATCAGCCGGCCGCCGCGGCCGGTGCGTCTTCCAGGCCCGCCAGGTCTTCCGGCGTGTCCACGTCGGGATTCCTGCCTGCGACCGAAATGGTCCGCACCGAGATGCCGTGACTCGCGAGCACCGGCGCGAAGCCGCTCTCTCCCCGCATTTCGCTGGAGAGCCGCCACAGGCTTCGGTCGACGAGCAGGGGTAGTCCGGGCTCCCCCGGCGTGTCGCGATAGGCGGGGCGCGCGGCAACGGCGCCGCCATGCGCCCAGGCATCAACCACGGCGTGGATCACGTCGAGCCGAAGGAGGGGCTGGTCGCCATGGCAGATGAGGAGCGCTTCGCGCTGCTGCGCCGGGCCGCGCTGCGTAATGGCATCGATGCCGGTGCGGAGCGAGAGCGAGAGCTCGCCCTTGGGATCGCGGACCGCGACCGGGTAGCCCCGGTATTCCGCGGTGAGGGAGCGGACCGCCTCGTCGTCGGGACGGTGCACGACGACGATGCCCGCAAGAAGGCCTGCGGCGCGCGCGCCGTTCAGCTTGAGGAGGACATGCCCGAGCAGCTCGCGGTCATTCCATCTGGCCAGGAGCTTTTCGCTGCCGAAACGTTCGCTTCGGCCTGCGGCGGGAACGAGAGCGAAGACTCGCACGGTGGGTGAGGCTACCCAACCCGCGAGGTGGGGTCAAGACGGAGGGGACCCTGCGGGCAACCCGCTAGATTTCCTCGCATGGCCGGTGGACTCTCTTCCCGTAGCTTGTTCGACATTCCGGAGGACGTCACCTACCTCAATTGTGCCTACATGTCCCCCCTCCTTCGAAGTGTGCGGGAGGCAGGGGCACAGGCGGTCGGCCGGAAGTCCCGGCCCTGGGAAATCACGTCCGCCGATTTCTTCGAATCAGTGGAAACGCCGCGCAGTCTCTTTGCCGCGCTCATCGGCACGTCACCCGACAATGTGGCGCTGATTCCGGCCGCCAGCTACGGCATGGCCATCGCTGCACGCAACGTGCCGTTGCGTGCCGGCCAGCGAGTCCTGCTCCTGGACGAGGAGTTCCCCTCGACCATCTACGCCTGGCGGGAGCAGTGCCGGGCCACCGGTGCGGAAGCCGTGCTGCTGCCGCGCCCCCCAGATGACGACTGGACCCGCGTGGTGCTCGAGGCGATTGACGACCGGACCGCGGTCGCGGCGCTGCCCCACTGTCACTGGACCGACGGAGGCCTGCTCGACCTCGCCCGCATCCGTGCGGGGCTCAATACGGTGGGTGCCGCGCTGGCACTCGACGCGACCCAATCGCTCGGCGCGCTGCCGCTCGATCTCGCCGCAGTCGATCCCGATTTCATGGTGGCTGCCTGCTACAAGTGGCTGCTCGGCCCCTATAGCACCGGGTTCCTCTACGTGTCACCCCGGTGGCACGGGGGACAGCCGCTGGAGTTCAGTTGGATGGCTCGGCAAGGGTCGGAGGACTTTTCAAGACTGGTGAACTATCGCGACGGTTTCCGTCCCGGCGCCCGGCGGTTTGACGTCGGTGAGCCGTCAAACTTTGCCTTGATGCCGATGGTGAGCGAGGCGCTGCGGCAAATTCGGGCTTGGACCATTCCGGAAATTCAGATGGAGCTGGCAGGATACTGCGCCGACATCGTGCGCGCGGTGGAGCCGATGGGATTCACCGCGGTGCCCACCGACCGGCGGGCCGGGCATTACCTGGGGTTGCGGCACCCTCGCGGCATTCCGCCCGGGCTCGCCGGACAGCTGGCCGAGTCGCGAATCTACGTGAGCGTTCGGGGCCCCTCGCTGCGGGTGACGCCGCACCTCTACAACAACGCCGCCGACCGCGACCGATTTGTCGCCGCGCTCCACGCTATTCCGACCGCAACGTGATCACCGGATCGATTCGCGCTGCGCGCCATGCGGGCACCCAGCACGCGATCGCCGAAACGCCCAGCAGCAGCACCGTCACGCCGAGGTAGGTCACGGGGTCCAGTCGTGAGATTTCGAACAACAACGTCGCGATCACCCGGCTCGCCGCGACTGCGCCGAGCACGCCGATGACGCCGCCAATGGCGGCGAGGGTGAACCCCTGTCGAGCCACCATGGAGACGATGCTACCGCGTGGCGCTCCCAGCGCCGACCGCACCCCGATCTCCCGGCTTCGCTCGGTGACACTGCCGGAGAGCACTCCGTAAATCCCCGCCGTGGCCAGCACTAACGCGATCATGGCAAACGACGCGAACATCATCAGGGCGAAGCGGCGTTCCGCGGCCGACCTGGTGAGCAGTGCATCCATCGTCGCGACCCGCAGAATCGGCTGATCCCTGTCGACGGACCATACCGCGCCGCGGATGGGGTGAGCGAGGGACGCCGCCTCCCCGCGCGCGCGAACCACCAGCGAGAGGGCGTTGTCTGGAAAGCGCCACTGCGCGATGGTGACATACACCGCATCCGACTCGGTGAGAGCCAGAGACACCTGCTTCACGTCCCCGACCACTCCGGCGACGGTGTACCAGGGGCCGTCCGGCGCGCCGATACGAAGGCGCTGTCCGATGGGATCCTGCCCGGGGAATTTCCGGCTCGCCAGCGATTCGCTGATCAGGACGGCTCCCGGCGCGCCCGCGAGGTCGGTCGGGTCGAGGAACCGTCCTCGGAGGAGCGGAATGCCCATGGTTTCGAAATACCCGGGGCTCACCGCATACCGGAACGCACTGTACCCTTTCCCGGGGTCGTTGTCCGATTCGAAGTTCACGCCGTAGGCGTCGAAGTCCCCGCTGAACGGCAGTTGGCTGGTCAGCGCGGCGGAAATGACGCCTGGAACGCGGCGCACCTCCTCGAGTGCCTGCTGGAAGAACCGCTGAGTGGTGCCGTCCAGGTCGAACCGGCGGCCGGATGTCTGCACCTGCATCGTGAGAAGGTGGGACGAGTCGAATCCCGGAGCGATGGCGAAAAGCCGCTGAAGGCTGCGCAGCAGCAATCCGGATCCGACGAGCAGCATGATGGCGAGAGAGACCTCCGCGACGACCAGCGCTCCCCGGGTGCCATGGCGGCGGCCCGCGGCGCGACGAGAGCCCTGCCGCAGCCCGCGGCCGAGGTCGTCCCTCGCGGCGTGAAGGGCCGGGAACAGTCCGAAGGCCAAGCCGACTAGCGTCGTGAGGCCCAGACCAAAGGCGAAGACGGTGTGGTCGAGGCCGATCGCGCGCAGGCGTGGCAGGCCGGGCGGACTGAGCGCCACCAGCGCGCGCACGCCGAGCTCGGCTACGGCCATGCCAAGCAGTCCGCCGATGGCGGCGAGCAGCAGGCTTTCGGTGAGCAGCTGCCGCACCAGCCGAGTGCGCCCGGCCCCCAGGGCCGCGCGCAGGGCGAATTCACCGCGCCGTTGCGCTCCGCGGGCGAGGAGGAGATTGGTCACGTTGACGCAGGCGATCAGGAGCACCAGCACCACCGCGCCGAGAACCGCAAAAAGCACCGGCTTGACGCCACGCGTGAGATCGTCCTGGAGGGGGACCAGCGTCAGCTCCGCCTTGCGATAGCTGTCGGCGTGTTCCCGTTCCAGCGAGCGCTCGATCGCGTCGAGCTCCCGCCCGGCCTGACCGGTACCGGACCCCGGGCGAAGCCTGCCCACCGTGCGCAGGTGATGCCCCCAGGCCGACCCGAGCGTCAAGTCATACTGCAACGGCGCCCACAGCTCGGCCTCAGGCGACAACACATTCTCGAAGCCGCGCGGCATCACGCCGGCAACCGTGTAGGCGTTGTCGTCGAGAGTGATCGTGCCGCCGACGATGGTGGTGTCGGCACCGAAGCGCCGCTGCCAGAGCCTATGGCTCAGGATGACGACCCGGGGTCCATTGAGCAGGTCATCGGACGCCTGAAACTCGCTTCCCAGCGCCGGCGGCACGCCGAGCACCTGGAAATAGCTCGCACTGACACGCTGGCCTTCAAGTCGTTCGGGCTGGTCGGGGCCGGTCATGGTCGGCTGCCAGGATTTCAGCACGGAGATCGCTTCGAAAGAGCGAGTGCGCGCAACCATCTCGCGATAGGCGCCGAAGGTCCCGTGAGTGCGCGAATCGCCGCCGCCTTCCCAGACCATCATCACCCGGTCGGGATGCGGATACGGCAGCGCTTGGAAGAGGATCGGATTGACCGCGGAGAAGATCGCGGTCGTGGCGCCGATACCTAGCGCCAGCGTGAGCCCGATGAGCGCCGTGGAAGCGGAGTTCCTCCGCAGTCGGCGCCCGGCATATTGCAGGTCGGCAAAAAAGGTGGCGATCAGGTCTTCCCAGCCGGAGGCCAGTACCTCCTGTCTGACCGCGGTCGGGCTGCCCAGCTCCATGCGGGCAACCCGCCGGGCCTGATCGGGGGTGAGCCCGCGCGCGATGCCCTGGGCAGTGGCCTGATCGAGGTAATGCTCCACCTCGTCATGGACTTCCCGGTCGGCGGCGGCCCGATCGGTCAGCACCTTGAGGCCGCGGGTCAGCTGGCGCCAGAGCGACATGATCAGCCTTCCGCCCTCAGCAGCCGTGCGACGGCCGCGGTCCGGCGGGTCCAGTCACTCGTCTCGATCTCGAGCTGCTTTCGTCCGGCGCGGGTGAGGGAGTAGTACTTCGCCCGGCGCGCGTTGTCGGTCGTGCGCCACTCGGCGTCGAGCCAGCCGGCGCGCTCCAGGCGCTGAAACGCGGTGAGTAGGGAGCCGGGGTTGACCTTGAAGACGCCACGGGAAATCTGCTCGATCCGGCGGGCGATCCCGAAGCCGTGCATAGGCTCGAGGCTCAGGGTCTTGAGGATGAGCATGTCGAGCGTGCCCTGGATGACATCGGTGCTCAGTTCGTCCACGGAGGCTCCACGCCGGGGGTGTGCCGAGGATAGCCCGGCTTCATCTTGTTTGTCAAGATGTGGTGATCAGGGTGAATGGGCGGGCGCCGGAGCGGCCTGGTATTGTTGGGCACACCCTTGAGAAGGGGCACCCCATGAAGCGATGGTTCCAGACTCCCGGGTTCGCCGTCACGGCGGTGCTCACCCTTGCGCTCGGTATCGGCCTCTCGGTTGCGGTTTTCACCGTCGCCGAGACGCTGCTGCTCCGCAAGCTTCCCTTCCGGGACCAGGACCGCCTCGTGATGCTCTGGGGACAAGGGGTCGATCGGTCCTTCGACCACTGGCCATTGTCGCTCGCCCGAGCACGAGAGTTCGCACCCATCACCCGGACGCTCGAGCGCGTGGCGTTCGCTAGCTACGAGGGCGCCTGGCCCATCCCGATTCGTGATGGGGACCGGATCTCCCGCCTGCGTCAGGCGCTGGTCTCGGGTGAGTTCTTCGATGTGCTAGGCGGGCGGCCGATTCTGGGCCGCGCGCTCCGCGCCGAGGATGACGTGATCGGCGCGGCGCCGGTGGTGGTGCTGAGTCACGCCGCCTGGCAGCGGCACTTCGGCGGCAGCGCCGAGGTGCTGGGCCGGCAGATCGTCGTACATGGGAACGGGGTCGCCTACCGCATCGTGGGCGTCATGCCGCAGGGATTCGACTATCCGAGGGGCGCCGACTTCTGGACCGCGCTGGTTCCCATGAGGACCACGCCGGGCACCGACTCCACCATCGCCGACGTCGACCTGGTCGGGCGGCTTCGGCCCGGCGCAACGCCAGTCACCGCGCGAGATGAGCTGACCACTTTCTTCGGCCGCGCGGGGGATTCCCCGTGGGCGCGCAGCCTGCACGGGGTCGTCAATCCGTTGCCGCGACTCATTCTCGGGGACACCAGGCCCGCGGTGATCATGTTCGCGGTCGCCTCCCTCTTACTCCTCGTCATCACCTGCGTGAATGTCGCCAACCTCCTTCTGGTGCGCGGACTGGCGCGTACCCGCGAAGTGGCCGTGCGCTCCGCGCTGGGCGCGGGTCGCGGGCGCGTCATCGCCCAATTGCTGGCCGAGAACGCGGTCCTGGCGATTGTCGGCGGCGCCCTCGGCATCGTGGTCGCCGCGGCGGTGGTCCGGGCCTTCGTCGCCTTCGCTCCCGCGGGCCTCCCCCGTCTGGACGAGATCCAGATAAACGGAATCGCGCTCGTCGGCGCCTTGGGGTTGACGGCCGTCGCGATGCTCCTCTTCGGCCTGGCACCGGCAATCATGACCTCGCGGGTTGATCTGCAGCAGGTGCTCCGGTCGGGGACCCGCCAGAGCATGGGCCGAGGCGCGCGGATGGCGGCGGAAGGACTGGTGATCGGACAGGTCGCACTCGCGGTGCTCATCCTCTCCGCCGCGGGGCTGATCGCCAGGAGTCTGATCAAGCTGGAGCGGGCGGAGTTGTCGTTCGAGGCGTCCCATCTCCTGATCGGCGAATTGGCCTTCAAATACGATCAGGTCGACACGCCGGAGAAAGGGCTCGCGCTCCTCGACCGGGTGGTGCCGGCAGTGCGGGCCGTCCCTGGTGTGCAGGCGGTTTCACCGGTCGTCGCCATCCCGTTCTCCGGGCCGGGTGGCTGGGACATCGGTCTGGCGGCCGAGGGGCAGTCCGCCGACGAGGCGGCCGGCAACCCGATGTTGAACATGGACGTCGTCGTGCCGGACTACTTCACGACCTTCGGCATCACGCTGCTTCGCGGGCGGGGCTTCACCGACCAGGATCGCGAGGGCGCACCGGCGGTCGTGGTGATCAGCCAGTCGGCGGCTCGGCGCTATTGGCCCGACGTCGATCCGATCGGCAAGCGGCTGGTGAAGGATACGAAATCAGGGCAGATGGCGACTGTCGTGGGCGTCGTCCCCGACACCCGTTATCGCGACCTGCGGGACGCTCGCCCCAGCGTGTACTTCCCGCTGCGCCAGTCGCCCTTCCCTTTTCCGCCGCTGACGCTGGCTATACGGACCAAGGGCGCTCCGGCCGACATGGTTCCGGTGATTAGGCGCGCGATCGGCTCCGTCGAGGGGCTGGGCCTCGCCAGCGCGGAACCCTTCGAGACGTACCTCGACAAGCCGCTGGCGCAGCCGAGGCTCAACGCGCTGCTCCTGGCCGTGTTCGCGGGCGCCGCGGTAGCGCTGGCGGCGATTGGTCTGTTCGGCGTCATGGCGACGATGGTAGGACAACGCACCCGCGAGTTCGGCGTGCGCATGGCGCTGGGCGCCACGGGGGAGGTGCTGCGCGGCATGGTGATGCGGCGGGGACTCGCCCTCGCCACGGCGGGAGTGGTGACGGGATTGCTCGGCGCGCTGCTTACCAACCGTCTGTTGCTGGCCCTGCTTTACAACGTGAGTCCGACAGACCCGGTCACGCTCGCTGTCGTGACCGTCTTACTGCTCGGCATCGCCGCACTGGCCAGCGCCATCCCAGCCCGTTCGAGCACGCGCATCGATCCGGTGCAGGCGTTGCGGGCGGAAGCATAGGAAGGGCCAACTTCAATCATGTTAATGACTTGCTATATTCCTGCCGATAATATCGCAGTCCATTTTGGGGTGTAGCTCAACTGGCAGAGCGCCCGGCTGTTAACCGGGAGGTTGCAGGTT
>CAZHSO010000040.1:0-30558 GCA_964535105.1 uncultured Gemmatimonas sp. | reverse complement strand
GCGCGGCGCTGCAGGTCGGCGAGCCGGTTCATCGCTTCGAGCGGGGTCATCGCATTGACATCGAGCGCCTTGAGATCGGCCATCACGGGATCGGGAGGCGCCTCGAGGAAGAGGCGAAGCTGACCGGGGTCCGGATCGGCCACCGGCGCGCCTTCGACGACGCGATGCTCTCTTTCGAGCGTCTTGAGGACCACGTTGGCCCGGGCAATGACCTCACCCGGGAGCCCCGCCAGCTCGGCGACGTGGATTCCATAGGATCGGTCGGTGCCTCCCGGCTCGAGCCGGTGCAGGAAGACGACCTTCCCTTCGCTCTCCCGGACCGCGACGTTGAGATTCCGCGCGTGCTGGAGCTGTTCCGGAAGCTGCATCAGCTCGTGATAGTGGGTGGCGAACATCGTCTTGCATCCCATCGTGTCATGCAGGAACTCGGTGACCGCCCACGCAATCGCGACGCCGTCATACGTGGACGTCCCGCGCCCGATCTCGTCGAGCAGCACCAGTGATCGCGCGGTCGCGTTGTGCAGAATCGCGCTGGTCTCGCTCATCTCGACCATGAAGGTGGATTGGCCCCGCGCCAGATTGTCCGACGCACCGACCCGGGTGAACAGACGGTCGATGATGCCGAGGCTGGCCTGGTCGCAGGGCACGAAGCTTCCCATCTGGGCGAGGATGACCGTGAGGCCGATCTGCCGGAGGATGGTGCTCTTGCCCGCCATGTTGGGACCGGTGATGAGCTGGACTCGCGCGGCCATGTCGAACTTCACGTCGTTCGGCATGAACGCTTCCCGGGCCATCATGCGCTCGATGACCGGGTGACGGGAGGCGGTGAGCTCGAGATCGAATCCGGCCGAAACACTCGGGCGGACGTAGCGATTCGCGGACGCCACCTCGGCGAGCGCGGTCCATACGTCGAGCCTCGCCAGGACGCGGGCGGTCTGCTGGATACGCCCGATTGCGGCCCCGACCCGGCTCCGCAGCGCGCCGAACAGCTCCGCCTCCCGCTCCGCCATTCGTTCTTCGGCGCCCAGGACCTTCGCTTCGTACTCCTTGAGCTCCGGCGTCACGTAGCGCTCAGCGGTGGCGAGGGTCTGCCGCCGCTCGTAGTCGCCGGGAACCTTCGCGGCGTGCGCGTGGGTGATCTCGATGTAGTACCCGAAGACCTTGTTGTATCCGATCTTGAGCGACGAGATCCCGCTCCGGTCCCGCTCCCGCTGCTGAATCGCGGCGATGTACTGTTTCCCGCCGTCGCGGAGCGCCCGGCTCTCGTCGAGCAGCGCGTCGTACCCCGGGCGAATCACGCCCCCGTCGCTGAGGAGGGCGGGGGGACGATCGGCGAGGCCCGCCGACAACTTACCGGCGAGATCGGCAAGCAGATCGAGCTCGTCATCGAGCTGCGCCAGGAGGCGCGCGTCGCCTGCCAGTGCGCGAAGTCCGTCGCGCACCGCAGGGAGCCGGAGGAACGAGTCGCGGAGGGCCCCGAGCTCCCTCGGCGTGGCGCGGCCCGCGGCGGCGCGTCCCGCGAGACGCTCGAGATCGCGCACCCCGTCGAGCGCGTCCCGGATCGCCGCGCGAGGTATCGGTTCGCGGACCGCGGTTTCGACGGCATCGAGACGCTCGCCGATCTCCACCGGAGAGCAGAGCGGGGAGAGAAGCCAGCTTCGGAGCAGGCGCGCGCCCATCGGCGTCACGGTCCGGTCGAGCACCTCGAGCAGGGTCACTCCTTTGACGCCGGGCCGGAGCGGCTCGATGAGCTCGAGGTTTCTCCGCGTCATCTCGTCGATCCAGAGGAACCGGTCGGAGCGGCGAATCGCAGGGCGGGAAAGGTGCGGCAGGCCGCCGGGCTGCAGGTCGGCGAGGTAGCGGAGCAGGGCGCCCGCCGCCCCGACGGCGGCGGCGTCATCGGCGCCGACGCCAAGTCCGTCGAGTGTCGTGAGATGGAACCGGCGCGCCAGCTCTTCACGGGCGAGCTCGGCGTCGAATTCCCAACGTTCCCTCGTCGTGCGCATCGCCGCGGGGTCGAGCGACAGGACCGCATCGGCGGGGACCACGAATTCGGAGGGACGCAACCGGCCGAGCGCTTCTTCGAGCCCGCCGGCGGGGGCCGACTCGAGCACGAATTCGCCGGTGGTGAGATCGATGGCGGCGAGACCGGCGGCTGGACGGCTGGACGGCTGAACGGCTGGCGCGTCGTCCAGCCGCCCAGCATTGACTGCGACAATCCAGTTGTTACGCCCCCCCGCAACCCACCCTTCCTCGAAGAGCGCGCCCGGTGTGAGCGTCTCCACGACCTCTCGGCGCACCAGCCCCTTGGCCTTTTTCGGATCCTCGACCTGCTCGCAGATGGCGACGCGGTGCCCTTGACCCACGAGCCGCCGAAGGTATTCCGCCGCCGCCTTCACCGGGACGCCCGCCAGCGGCACTCCGTCGCCCCGGGAGGTGAGCGTGATGCTCAAAATGCGAGAGGCCAACTCCGCGTCGTCGAAAAACATCTCATAGAAATCGCCCATCCGAAAAAAAAGAATCGCGTCGCGATGGCGCGACTTGATCTCCCGGTACTGCACGAGAAGAGGGGTGGTCTCGGAAAGCGTGACGCTCACGGCACTCGAACCACAAAGGGCCGGGCCCCGATCTTCGACCGGATCTCGGCCGCCGCCGCGTCTGCGTCGGGCCGGGTGGGGAAGGCGCCGACCCGGATCTTCATCAGTCCGCCCTCCCGAACGACGACCGCGGTGTAGCCGGCGCGCTTGACTCGCGCGATCTCGGTGTTGGCGGCGATCTGGGTTTTCACGGCGGAGATCTGGACATAGAAACCACGACGGCTGGACGGCTGAATGGCTGGACGGCTGGGTGGTTCATCTGCTGGACGGCTGGGAGGTGCCGTCGCATTTCGGACGCTCTCCGCGAGCGTCGCGGCGATTCCCTGGCAGCGCTGCCGCTGGAACTCGAGCTGGTTCCGGAGCTCGACATCGCTGCCGGCCGCGTCGAGACCCGCGGCGGCCATCCGGCAGGCGGTTTCCGCATCGCGCCGGTCGCCGGCGGCGCGGGCTCCCCAGAACGCGGCGGTCGCCGTGAGTGGAGTCGCAGGGTAGTCACGCAGCAGTTGGTCGATCTGGCGCACTACCGCCTCAGCGTTGCCCGCGGCGTAGTCGAGCTGCGCAAGCTGGAGCAGCGCGTCGTCGGCCCATTGGGATTGGGCGTGGTCCACCACAACCCTGCGAAGATGCAACCGGCGATCCGATTCGGTCCCGGCGAGAAAGCCCATCGTGTACAGGACTTCGGGGTAGAGAGTGTCGGTCGGCGGCAGCGCGCCGAGGATGCGTCCGACGACGGCGCGCGCAGAATCGGAGAGTCCGTCCTGGGCGAGGCGGACCGCCGTGACAAGGCGGGGCTCCGTTTGGGCGGCGAGACGGCTGGAGGCAACCAGTACGAGAGCGAGGATTGCGACCAGCAGTGATGGCCCCCCTCGCTGCGCTCGGGGTGACATCCGCGCTCGGGGTGAGAATCGCGTCATGCCGCCTCCCGGGCGCGATGAGCCAGCTGCATGATCAGATCGATGAGCACGGCCCGCTCGTCCGCGAGGGTGGTGTCCTTGAGGCGGCGATCGGCTCGACGGGCGGCGGCGATCGCGGCGTCGATGCGTCGCATCGGCCACGCATTCGCCAGACCGCCCCACCGCCGGGCCGAGCCCTTCCAGTCGAGCCTGTAGGGGGGACGGGCGCGCGTGATGACGCCGAGCACCGCACCTTCGAGCGCGCCGCCACGCAGCCCCTTGTCATACTGCGCCCGCGCGAGGCCGAGTCCGATGAGGTGGGTGCCGAGCTGAATCAGGAGCCCTACCCCGGAGACGCCGGTCTGATCGAGCAGATGCGCGAGCATGGCCGAGGCAGGTCCGGGCTTGTCCTCGAGAACGGCCTGGCACCAGTCGGCGGGGGTTTCCCCGTGACGGATGCCGAGGAGTGCGGTCACCTGGTCCACGGTGACCGGCGTGTCCCCGCCCAGCCCGGAGAGCTTGTCGAGCTCGCTCCGGGCATGTCCGAGATCGCCGTCGATGGCGCTGATGAGATGCCGGGCGGCTTCAGGACCGAAGGTGATGCCGCGCTCCTGCGCCCGCTTGAGCACCCACTTCTCCGCCACCTTGGCGGAGCAGCGCTCGACTTCGACGGTGGAGGCGAGCTTCGCGAGGTCGGCATCGGCCTCGTTCTTGTCTTCTTCTCGGCGCGGCGCGCCTTGCACGAGAATCAGCACCGTCTCTGCAGCGGGATGCTCGAGGTAGCGCAGCACCGCGGATTTGGCGCGCGCCTTCTTGCTCCACGCCTCGACATCCCGGATCACGACGAGGCGGCGGTCGGCCATCATCGGTAGCGTGGTGCAGAGCGCTTCGACGGCATCGGGGTCGAGCTGCGCCGCGCTCCGCACGTCGTAATTGAAGTCCCTGAGTCCCGGATCCACGATGCGCTCGAGGACGGCGCGCACCGCTTCGTCCTTGAGGACGTCTTCCTCCCCGTAGAGGTAAATCGCCGGGGGGATCTCGCCCGCCTTGATCTGCTTGGAGAAGGCGTCGAAGGGGAGTTTGGGCATGGGGGAAAGCTACTAGGGAGGCAGGGAGTCAGGGAGCTAGGGAGCTAGGGAGTTAACAACCCCTAGCTCCCCAGCTCCCTAGCTCCCTAACCCCTCACGAAGCAGTTCACAAACATCAACGCACACAAACTCTTCCCATCCCTGATCTTTCCCGTCCGAATCATTTTTCCGATTTCGCTCCAGCGCTTCTCGTGGACGGTGATGAATTCGTCCGGCTCGCGGGCGAGCGCAACCGGAAGGAGCCCCGTGGCCAGATAGAGATGGATCCGCTCGTCGGTGAACCCCGGTGTGGTGAAGATGGAGCTGAGCCGGACGAGCTCCGACGCTTCCATGCCCGCTTCCTCCGCCAGTTCCCGGCGCGCGCAGGCGAGCGGCGACTCCCCCGGGGAAAGCGTGCCGGCGGGAATCTCCCAGAGCAAGCCATCCGCGGCATGCCGGAACTGATGGATGAGGAGGACCCGGGGATTGGCGCTGGAAGGGTCATCGAGAAAGGGCACCACCGCGGCGGCGCCGGGGTGCCGGATCATCTCCAGCACCCCGGTCGAGCCATCGGGAAAGCGCACAGTGTCGTGATCCACCCGGATCACCCGGCCGTCGTAACGGCGCTCCGACGCGAGGAGCGCCATGCTCAGGGCTTCCGGGTCTCAACCGGCCCCAGTCCGAGATGCTCGATGCCGGGTCGGATCTTCTGCACGTCTCCCACAACGACGATCGTCATCGAGTCGGGCCGGATGTCTTCCCGCGCCACCCGCTGCACATCGGCGGCAGTGACCGTCATGATCCGGCGGACGTAATCGTCGAACCAGGTAAAGGGCAGTCCGAAGGTGAGGAGTGTCCCGACCTGCCCGGCCATCTGGCTCGTCGTCTCGAAAGAGCCTGGCACTCGGAGCGCGAGATACTGTTTGGTGCGCTCCAACTCGACCGGGTCCACCACCGAATCCCGGATCCGCCGCAGCTCCCGGAAGAATTCCACCAGCGAGCTGTCACTGACGTCGGTCCGCACGTCGGCAGATGCCGTGAAGGCGCCGGGAATCGGCTGGAAATCGAAGGAGGACCGGGCCCCGTAGGTATAGCCCTTGGTCTCCCTGAGGTTCGAGTTGAGCCGGGAGGAGAACGAGCCACCCAGAAGTGTATTCATGACCTGGATGGCGTAGTAGTCAGGGCTGCTCCTCTCGACTCCGCGGTGACCAATACGAATCACCGATTGTGCCGCGCCGGGTTTGTCAATCAGGTAAATCGTGGTGGGACGGGTAGGCGGCAGCGCCGCGACACTCATGGACGAAATAGCCGTGGCGGAGGCTTTCCACGCTCCGAATCTCCGCTCGATCTCCGCCCGCGCTTCCGGTGGCGTGATATCCCCCGTGATGACCACCGTCGCCCGATCCGGCCGGAAGGAACGCTGATACAAAGCGCGGACCGTGGCGGAATCGAGCGCCGCGGTGGATGCGGAATCTCCGCCGAGCGGCCTGCTGTAAGGATGGTTTTCCGGGAAGACGATCGCGTTGTAGTTGAGGCTCGCCACCGAGCCCGGGTTGTCCCGCAGCTGCACCAGGTTGGCGAGTCGGAGGTCGCGCTGGCGCGTCACTTCCGCGCTCGAGAACGCCGGACGCAGCGCCACATCTGCCATGAGATCGAGCGCGGGACCCATCGAGCGCTTGGGAACCCGCAGGGCGACATTGGTCCCGTTCCAGTCGGCGCCGGCAAAGAGCGTCGCGCCGAGGTAGGCGACATCCGCCGCGAGGGTGTTGGCGTCCCGCGCGCCGGCGCCCTTGTCCAGCATTCCGGCGGTGAACGTCGCGAGTCCTGGCAGGGGCCCGTCATCCCGCCCGCCACCGGTGACGCTGAGAATCACCTGCACCAGCGGTACCTCGTGCATCGGCACCACCACCAGCCGGAGCCCGTTGGCGAGCCTGGCCTCCTGCACCGCGGGCATCTTGAGCCCGGGCGGCGGCGCCAGCGCAGGAGGGGAGGTCACTTGAGCGGCGAGACCACCAGCACCCAGCAACCAGCAACCAGCAACCAGCATCGATCTCACCGTGGCAGGGGCCTTCATGGCGTCACCCCTCCCCCCCGCGCGGCGAGCTCCGGCTTGCCCTTCGGCACCACGCTGAGCACCGCCTTCGGGGCGAGCAGGTAGGTCCTTACCACGCGCGTGATGTCTTCCGCCGTCACCGCCCGGTACCGGTCGATGTCGGCCTGGAATCCGTCGGGATTGCCCGACTGGTAGTAGTACGCGTTCATCTGATCGGCTTTCCGGTTGGTGCTCTCGAGGGCGCTGAGGAATTGCGATTCGGTGCTGTTCTTGGCCTGATCCAGCTCGCGCTGGGTCGGCCCCTCGTTGGCCAGCTTCACCAGCTCGGCGTCGATGACCCGCTGCAGTTCGGGGAGCGAATGTCCGGGCCGCGCGGTCGACAGCACGGTGAAGTCGCCGTCGAGCCGCTTACTGCCCTGGAAGGCGCTCGCATTGGTGGCGATCTGGAGGTCGTAAACGAGCTTCTGGGTGAGCCGGCTGTTGCGGGCGCCGGTCAGGATATACGCCACGAGGTCGAGGGTCGCGTCATCCGCCGTACCCCCCTTCACACTGTGCCAGTTGTAGTAGAGCCGCGGGAGCTGCACCCGATCTTCCACGACTGCGACAGTGTCCTTCTTGAGCGTAAACTCGGAGACGGCCGGCCGGGTAATCGCGGGGCCCCGGGGAATGTCCGCGAAATACTTCCAGACCAGCGCCCTCACGTCCGTGGCCTTCACGTCGCCGGCGACGACGACCACGGCGTTGTTCGGCGCATAGTACGTCCGGAAGAAATTCTTGACGTCCTCGAGCGACGCCGCCGACAAATCCTTCATCGAGCCGATGACGGTCCAGCTGTAGGGGTGGCCGGGGGGATACAGCATGCCGGGCAGGACGTCTTGCACCAGCCCGTACGGCTGATTCTCCACCGACTGCCGCCGCTCGTTCTTCACCACATCCCGTTGGAGATCGACCTTGGCGGAATCCATCGTCGGGAGGAGCCAGCCCATCCGGTCGGCGTCGAGCCAGAGCATCAGTGGCAGCGCCGAGACGGGACCTTGTTCGAAATAGTTCGTCCTGTCGTTGCTGGTCGAGCCGTTATTGCTGGCGCCGGCGGCCTCGAGCAGGCGATCGAACTGCGGATAAGGCGCGTGCTTCGACCCCATGAACATCAGATGCTCGAAGAGGTGGGCAAACCCGGTCCGGCCCGGCAACTCGTCACCCGAACCGACGTGGAACCAGGTGTAGGCGGTGACGATCGGAACCGAGTGATCCTCGTGCACGATGAGGGTTAGCCCGTTGGGCAGGGTGTCGATGAGGTACGGCACCCGAAGCGTCGGGGCGGGCGCCTGCGCCGAGAGAGGGGAGCCGGCCGCGAGCGACCAGACGAGGAGTATGCGGAAACGCATCATGGCAGCGCGGGGAAGGGGGAAAGGGGAAGGGGGAAGGGGAAAAGGGTTCGAGACTCAGTGAACGACCGAGGCGGCTTCCGGAGACGGCGTACCGAGCATGTTACGAAACGCGGTGACCGGGAGCTTGAGCGCCTCCAGGGCAAGATACCCCGCTTCCGTCCGGCTCCCGGCCATGATTGGACTGGTGCGGGTCGGCGAGACGAAGGCCACGAGTTTGGCGTGACGGGCTTCGAGGCGCAGCCGGGCCATGTGAAAGGGATCGCTGACGAGCAGGACGCGCGCCATCTCCCGCTCGTGCATCCACTCCGCCACCGACCGCATCGACTCCTCCGTCGTCCGTCCGTCGGGGCGCACGATAATCGCCGAGTCGGGGAGCTGGGCCCGCAGGTACTTGTGGCCGACCGTCGCCTCACTCATGCGATCCCCGGGGCCGATGCCGCCCGTCACCACCACCATCGGTGCCAATCCTTCGCGGTAGAGCTCGAGGGCATGATCGAGTCGCGCCTTGAGCACGGGGGAGGGTCGTCCGTTGTATTGGGCCGCGCCAAGGACCACGATCGCATCGGCCCGTTCGCGCTGGTCCTGGCGGCTCACCCAGTACACCCAGAGGAAAAGCACCGCATACAAAATGACCGCGAGCGCGACGACTCGCCCGCCCCAGCCGAGAACGCGTCTCACAGCTCGAACGATTCGCCCATCTCGGGAATCGTGACCTGGCCCACGCCCTCGTCCCGAAGCAGCTGCGCCATCGCCGCCGCGGGCGCCGACTCGCCGTGCACCACGAAGGCCCGGCGCACCGGTCCTCCCAGGCGCTTGACCCAGGCCCGGAGCTCGGAACGGCCGGCGTGCGCGGAGAGACCGTCGATCGACTGCACCTCCGCCCGTGCCTCGTGCAGGTCGCCGTAGATCTTGACCTGCCGGGCGCCCTCCTGGATCCGGCGGCCCAGCGTGCCTTCGGCCTGGAAGCCGACGAATAGAACGCAGGTCTTCGGATCCCCGATGTGGTTGGCGAGGTGGTGAAGAATCCGTCCTCCTTCGGCCATTCCCGACGCCGCGATGATGACCGCGGGACCGTTGAGCGTGTTCAGGCGCTTGGAATCCTCCACCTTCTTGACGTATTGCAGCATCGGGAAATCGAAGATCGCGTCGGAATGGGCGAGCATCTGCTCCCGGTGATCGAAGACTTCGGGGTGCATCCGGTACACCGTCGTCGCATCCACTGCGAGCGGGCTGTCGACGTAGATCTGGATGTCGGGAATACGGCCCGCCTTCCGGAGCTGATGCAGCGAATAGACGACTTCCTGCACCCGCCCCAGCGCAAAGGCCGGAATGAGAACCTTGCCGCCGCGCGCCGCGGTGTGACGAACGACTTCGCCGAGCCGGTCTTCGGCCCCCGCGACCGGCTCATGGTCCTTGTCTCCGTACGTGGATTCGATGATCAGGGTGTCGATCGGCCCCGTCGGAGGATCGGGATCACGGATAATCGGAAGACCGGACCGGCCGATATCCCCGGAGAAGACGATGCGTGTGTTGCCGCCTTCGGTGAGGCGCAAATCAACCGTGGCGCTGCCGAGAATGTGGCCTGCTTCGGTGTACTCGAACGCCAGATTCTTGCGCAGGTAGTGGATTCGCCGGTACGGAACGCCGGTGATCAGATCCTGGACCGCGATCGCGTCGGCCAGGGTGTAGAGGGGCTGGCTTTCCGGGCTGCTCTTTCCCCGGCGGGCCAGAAATGCCGCGTCGCTTTCCTGGATATGGGCGGCGTCGGGCAGCATGACGGCGCAGAGGTCGCGGGTGGCCGGGGTGGCGAAGATCGGGCCGTGGAAGCCGTGCCGCACCAGCAGCGGGAGCCTGCCGATGTGATCGATGTGGGCATGACTGACGACAATGGCATCGATCCGGCGGGGATCGAAAGGCAGGTTCGCATTGAGCGCGGCCGCTTCGACCCTGTGGCCCTGGAAGAGTCCGGCGTCGAGGAGTATCCGCGCCCCGGCGGCCTCGAGCAGGTGCATCGAGCCCGTGACCTGGCCCGCGGCGCCCCAGAAAGTCAGTTTGGCTGCCATGCCGATCACTCCTTGCTGGGTGAGCGGTGAGCGGTGAGCAGTGAGCGGGAAAAGCTGTCCCGCTCACCGCTTACCGCTTACCGCTTACTGCCTCTCGCTCACCTTGTTCCGAAGATCCTGTCTCCCGCGTCACCCAGGCCGGGAAGGATATACCCCTGCTTGTTGAGCTCGCGGTCGAGGGCGGCGGTGAACACCGGCACAGTCGGGTGGGCGGCGAGCATTGCGGCGACTCCCTCCGGCGCAGCGACCAGGCACAGAAAGCGGACCCGCGTGGCGCCGGATTCGCGCAGCTTGGAGACGGCGGCGACCGCCGATCCCCCCGTCGCCAGCATCGGATCGAGCACAAAAAAGTCGCGATCGGTTTCGGCGGCCGGCACCTTGAAGTAGTAGCTGACGGGGAGCAGGGTCTCGTGGTCACGGAAGAGCCCGACATGGCCCACCCGGGCCGAAGGAATCAGCTGGGTGATCCCCTCCACCATCCCGAGTCCCGCGCGGAGGATCGGCACGAGGGCGAGCTTCTTTCCGGACACCTTTCGCGCCGTGGTCCACTCCAGCGGGGTCTCGATCTCCACCGTTTCGGTGGCGAGATTGCGGGTGACCTCATAGGTCATCAGCATGGCGATCTCGTTCACCAGCTGCTTGAAGTCCTTGACCGGCGTGGACTTGTCCCTCAAGATCGCGAGCTTGTGCTGGATCAGCGGGTGCTCGAGGACGGTCAGATTGGGGAAGTCGGGGGGGTGCATCCTGAAAAGATGCTGGTAACCGACCGGCTCGGCTAGCCCGGCTGGCGCATTTTCAGAGGTCTGGCAGGGAGGTCATCGAACGGTATATTGCCCCAATCCACATTAGCTCGGAGTCATGTATGCGCCGTCTGATCGTGGCGGTCGGCCTCCTCGCCGCCGCCGTGCCCGCCGCAGCGCAACCCAATCCGTTCAAGATCCCCAAGTCCAACATCAAGGGCGGCGCCGAGGTCACCTACACGCTGACCGGGGACTTCACCGGAACGGCGGTGATGGCGTTCGACAGCGACCAGTGGGTGCGAAAACAGACCGGCAGCATGAAGATGATGGGAAAGACCACCACCACGGACACCTGGACGCTGACCACGCCGGATTCGATGTACAACGCCGATGTCACGAAGAAGCAGGGAACCGTGATGCCCAACCTGGTTCCTCTCATGGCCAAGACGTATGACAAGCTGGACGGCACCGGCAAAAAGAACCTGCACCAGAACATGGGCGACTTGGCCTCGATGTTCACGAAGCTTGCTCCGGCCAGCTTGGGCGCCGTGGGCGAAGCGCTGGGGAAGAAGACCTACGCCGGCCAGGAATGCGAGGAACGAAAAATCGGGCCGGTCGTCCTGTGCAGCATGAGTAAGGCGCCGATCGTGCTGCACTCCCAGACCAAGCTCCTCTGCTTCAACATGGAAGAAACCGCGACCGAGGTGAAGCTGGGGTCGGCCTCGCCCGCCGCGTTCGCCCCACCCGCCGGCGTGGTCTTTACCCCCGACAAGCATGTGGCGAACGCCGACTCGGCGGCGGAGGGGATCGTGAACTACCTGGCGAGCCAGCAATTGGCCGACTCGCTCGCCAAGGCGAAAGCGGAGCTTGAGGCCGCCCAGGCCAAGGCGGGGCAGAGCGGGGGAGAAATGCCGAAGATGACACCGGAGCAGGAAGCGTCGATGCAGAGGGCCTGCGAAATGATGAAGAACTTCGACGTCGGGAACGTGGTCGGCAATGTCGCCAACTTCGCCTTGAAGTCGATCGCGGAACAGGCCAAGCAGGCGGCCATCGACGCGGCCAAGAACGCGGCGAAAAACAAGATCCAGGGCATCTTCAAGAAGCCGAAGATCCCCCTGATGTAAGCGGCGCTATTCGGGGAATCCCTCCCGGGGGATTCCCCGAATCACCCGCAGCGCGTTCTGGTAGTAGATCTTCTTCAGCACCGAGTCGGGCAGCTCGAGCCCGTACATCTTCCAGAAGGCGTGGCGCTTCCGGTAATAGTCGAAGTACTCGTCCCCGGTCTCGAAGACGCGGAAGTAGACCGGGTACTCCTCCGCGGCATAGGCGTCCTTTCCCATCATCACGCGGTCCTGGTACCTGACCAGGAACTCCCGCGCAGCCCTCGGCTGGCGGCCCAGCTCGTAGAGCACCGCGCCCACCTCGGTGGTCACGTTGGGCAGCGAATCGAGCAGGCGTCCGAGGCGGCCGAGGTCCGAGCCCATCCAGTCGAGGTGGGCCGCGATGAACTGGGTGCGGGGATGTCGCTTGAAGACCCGGTGCTGTTCCGTCATCAACGAGTCGAACGGAGGATAGCGCTCCGGGGGACGGGCGCGGTCCGGAAACTGGGTCAGCTCGAGCCAGCGCTCGTTGTATTTGTCGATCGGCTCGAAGAACGCCGCGGGCTCCGCGGTATGGATGAGCACGGGTATGCCCAGCTCGCCCGCCTTGCGCCACACCGGATCGAATCGGGGATCGTCGGTGCGGACCCGGAGCCCCCGCCCGTCCTTCAGGTCTAGCCCCAAGTTTTTGAAGATCTTGAGGCCGACGGCGCCCGATTGCTTGACGTCCTGCTCGAGCCGGGCCGCGGCGCGGGCGCCCCATCCCGGATCATCGATGCCGGAGAAATTGAGGTTGGCGAAGAGGACCACGCGTCCCTTGTACCGGGAGTAGGTACGGATCCCGGCGGCCAGCGCCGGCCCCTGACTACCGCTCAGGTTGACCATCACCCGCATATTCAGCTGGTCCATTTCGCTGATGAGCTTGTCGAGCCCCGCCGCCGACAGGCTGAGCGACTGATGTCCATGGACATCGATGAAAGGGTATTTACTGCGGGGCCTGGGGTGGGCCGGCACGACCAGGGTGGAGCGCGGCTCGTATTCCGCGATGCTCATGGTGGGGCGAGGCGCCTGGGCCCCGGTCTCGGGGGCAAAGGCGACGGCTGTGGCGGAGACAAGCACTGCGGATACCGGCAGGAAGCGCATGATTTTCTTGAGGTTAGGGGGTCTGCTGGTTATATTTTCGCGCCTTCGGGCTAGGTAGCTCAGTTGGTAGAGCAGCGGACTGAAAATCCGCGTGTCGGGGGTTCAATTCCCTCCCTAGCCATGCGCAGTTCGTCGCAAAGACCGTCGTCCTCCGCGGTCCTTCGAACCGCTCCGGATCAATTCCCTCCCGAGCCACTCGACCATCCTAACCATACGGTGTTCGGACGCCAGGGAGTAGCGAGGAGGGAAGGGTGAGGAGGGAAAAGCCTTACCCTCTCCGCTCTTCGCTACCCCAGCCCCAGAGCAGAAGTCGGCCCGCTTCAACCTGATCCACGTTCGGTTGCCTTCGCGACGTCGCTTTCGTCGGCGTTCGACACTACCGCGATCCGATAGCGCCCGCCTCCCCGGGGCAGGGGGACCCGCCGGTTGACGCGTCCGACTCTGGGACGTACATATATGGTTGCACCATATATGGAGCGGCCAATGCCGGAGCGGGCATGGAAGAAGGGCAGCGCCGAGCTGCTGATCCTGTCGCTGATCGAGCACGAGCCGCGGCACGGCTACGAGCTGGGCAAGCTGATCGAATCCCGCTCGAAGGGCGTGCTCCGCTTCCATGTCGCGTCGCTCTACCCGCTGCTCTACCGGCTGGAGCAACGCGGCTGGATCGCCGGCCGCTGGGTCGAGAAGGCGGGTCAGCGCCGCCGGCGCTATTACCGGCTCACGGCCGATGGCAAGAAGATCCTGGCCGTCCAACGGAAGACATGGACCGCGTTCGCCCGGGCCATCAATCGCATCGCGGGGGTGCAGCATGCATGACTGGCGCGAGGAGCTCCGGCGTCGGCTTGTGCCGCTCCGGCTGTCTCCGGTGCGGGAAGCCGAAGTCGTGGAAGAGCTCTCCCAGCACCTCGAGGACCGGTGTCACGACCTGGTGGCCCGGGGCACCGGCAGAGACGAGGCCCGGCGTATTGCTCTCGCCGAACTCCCGGAGCACGAGCTCGCCGAGGGGCTGTCGGATGTGCTGCCCCCCGCCACACTGGTCGCTCCACCGCCCGGTGTAGGAGGTGGCGAACGGTGGCTCGGGCATTTCTTCAAGGATCTGCGGTTCGGCATCCGGATGCTCCGCACCCGGCCCGGCTTTACGACGGTCGCGATCCTCACCCTGGCGCTGGGCATCGGCGCCAACACCGCCATCTTCAGCACCGTCAACGGTGTGCTGCTCAGGCCATTGCCGTATCCCGAATCGGATAAGCTGCTCACCTTCTGGGGCACCGCGCCGGAAAAGCGCCTGCCCGAAGTCAACTACCCCGACGCGATGTTCGTCTTCTTCCATCAACGGACCCGGGTCTTCGAATCGTTGGCGGCGTATGCCGGCCGCGGCTTCAGCCTTTCCGGCGATGGGGAGCCGGAGCTCGTCCCGGGAACGACGGTGTCCCCCGATTTCTTCACTGTGATGAAGCAGGTTCCGGTGGCGGGGCGCGCCTTCCTGCCGGAGGACGGAACCGAGGGCAAGAACAACGTGGCGGTGGTGAGCCATGCGCTCTGGAAGCGCCGTTTCGGGGGAGATCGCAATCTCCTCGGCAAGTCCATCCTGGTAGGCGGCCAGCCGACCGTGGTCGTCGGCATCATGCCAAAGGGGTTCGATTTCCCGGACCGGGCCGAGCTGTGGCTGCCGCTGGTGCTCGATCCGGAGGGATTGAACAGCTGGTACCTCGACACGGTGGGCCGGCTCAAGCCCGGCCAGACGGTGGACGCCGCGCACCGGGAAGTGGTCGCCATGAGCGACGAGTTCATGCTGAGCCGGCCGGCGCGCTTCCCCGGCGCCAAGCCTGGGGCGAGGGCGGTGGTGCAACCCCTGCTACACAGCCTGGTGGCAGACGCGCGCACGCCGCTCCTGGTGCTGCTGGGTGCGGTGGGATTCGTGCTGCTCATCGCGGCCGCCAACATCGGCAACCTGCTCCTGGCTCGGGCCCTTTCCCGCAGTCGGGAAATGGCGCTCCGCTGCTGCCTCGGCGCCAGCACGGGCCGGCTCGCCGCACAGCTCCTGACCGAGAGCCTGGTGCTCGCGGTGCTGGGCGGCGGAGCGGGGCTCCTGCTCGCGGCGCTCGGCATCCGCACGATCCAGGGCCTCGAGGTGGGGCCAGTCCCCCGGCTCGCCGAGGTCCGGCTCGATTCGGCGGCGCTGCTCGTCACGCTGGGGGTTACACTCGCCGCAGGGTTGCTGTTCGGGGTGGCACCGGCCATTCGTGCTTCGCGGGTGGATCCGCTCGACGGCCTCCGGGATGGTGCCCGCGGCGGCACGTCCGGAGGCGCGCGCCGGCTGAGCCACGGATTCGTGGTGGCGCAGTTCGCGTTGTCGCTGGTCCTGCTGATTGGCGCGGGTCTCTTGCTCCGGAGCTTCCGGCGCACGCTGGAAGTGGACCCTGGGTTCCGGCCCGAGAACGTGCTGACGGCGCGCGTCCAGCTGCCGTGGCCCAAGTACGGAAACGACACGGTGGTTCGGGTGTTCCAGAGCCGCCTGCTCGAGGCGGTGCGATCCCTCCCCGGGGTGCACCAGGTGGGGCTGGCGAACCGGGTGCCGTTCAGCCGGGGCAATCCCCAGCAGAACCTGTACGTCGAGGGACAGCCAGCTCAGCCCGGGGAGGCGGTCCCGGTCATCAACGTCCGGGGCGTCTCGACCGGCTACTTCGACGCCATCGGCACGCCGATCCTGAAAGGGCGCGGCTTCCTCGCCAGCGACGACCCCAGCGCACCACCCGTCGTCGTCGTGGACGAGACGGTGGCCCGGCAGTACTGGCCTGCCGGCGATCCCATCGGCAAGCGCATCCGCACCAGTATCGACAGCGGCGCGCCGTGGCTGACCATCGTGGGCGTGGCGCCCAACATCAAGCATGCGAGTCTGCGCGAGCGGCCCAACTTCGAGATGTATCAGCCCATCGCCCAGCGCCCCAGCTGGTCCACCTACATCGTGATGCGCTCCGACGGCGCTTCCGAGGGCCTGGTGGCGGGGCTCCGCCGCCGGGTCGCCGAGCTGGATCCTGCGCTCCCCGTTTCCGATGTGTATACCATGGAGGGAGCGATGGCTGAATCGCTCAGCATCGCCCGACTCACCAACCTCCTGCTCACCGGCTTCGCGGGTCTCGCCCTGCTGCTGGCGGTGATCGGGATCTACGGGGTGATGTCCCTCAACGTGAACGGCAGGCTAAGCGAGTTCGGCGTGCGGCTCGCGCTGGGGGCGGCGCCCCGCGACGTGCTTGGCCTGGTCATGCGCCAGGGCCTGTTGCTGGCTCTTCTCGGCCTTCTCATCGGCTTGGCGGGCGCGCTCTGGCTCACCCGGTTCCTCGGCACCCTGCTGTTCGAGGTGAGCCCGCTGGATCCCGTGACCTACGTGACCGTGGGAGGGGTGCTGACCGCGGCGGCGGTGGCGGCGTGTTACCTTCCCGCCCGCCGCGCGACCCGCGCCGATCCGATCGCGGTGCTGCGGCGGGACTAGGCGCTCCGAAGCTCCTTGCGGGGCCGGCAAGGCCTGGCCTCCTTGGGGGGCACGACGGGAAACTTCTTGCGATGGATGAAGCCCCGCTTTTCGAGCTCCTTGAGCTCCCTGCTAGGGTGCGGGGGGTGACCGGCTTGCCGAGACCGGCGGGTACCAGCGACTTCCGTAGCTCGCCATAGCGCCTCGGTCCACGATGGAGATCCCAGAGTATCCGCAGCTTGTACTTGCCCCCCACCATTTGATCGAAGGCGATAGCGTACCATAATGGCAAAGTTCGCCCAGTCGGTTGCACCCATCCCTGTGGAGGCAGCATGATCGATACGACGGTGGACAAGGCATCGGGCACCGAGCTGAGTCCGGCGGAGGTGGAAATGGCGCTGGGCTATCTCGCCGAAGCCGCCAAAGGTGTGACTCAAGCGGTTCACGGGCTCAGCGAAGAGCAGTGGAGCTACAAGGCCGAAACTGATCGCTGGTCGATTGCGGAGATTCTGGAGCACCTGGCGTTGCTGGAAGAGCTGTTCGGGAGGAGGCTCGGCCCCCGGCTCCGCGAAGGGCCGATCGCGCCGGCAACGGGGGACCTCGCGGCCGCGGATGCTCGCATCCGGGCCATGCCAGTGGGTCCTGTTCCTCGCCGCCCACAGCGTCCGCCACACCAAACAAATTCTCGAGCTCAAAACCTCCCCCGGGTTTCCCGCGTGGGGGACCGGTTATTTTGCCGATCCCGCGGAAACCGCGGAGTTCTCCAGGTAACAGGGGTGACAATGGTGTTACCATCGACCGGTCGAGTGCGACAGGGCATTCGAATCGCCGCCCTGGCCACGGCAGTCGCAGGATGCGGCAAGCCGGAGGCGTTCACTCCTCCGCCGTCCGAAGTCGCCGTCATCGAGGTCCTTCCCCGCCGGATCGAGCAGGTCTACGAATTCGCCGGCAATGTCGAGGCGTCGCGCAGCGTACAGGTGCGCGCCCAGGTCGGCGGAGTCATCATGTCCCGGCCGTTCAACGAGGGGCAGGCGGTGAAAGCCGGCGACGTCCTGTACCGGCTCGATCAGACCGCCTATGAAGCGGACTGGCGCGCCGTCCGGGCACGGCTCGCTGAGGTCGAGGCGCGGGCGGCCAATGCCAAGCAGACTCTCGCCCGTTATACCGCGCTGCTCAAAGACAACGCGGTGTCCCGACAGGATTACGACAACGCAGGTTCACAGGCCCAGCAGGCGCAGGCGTCGGTGGAAGAGGTGCGCGGCATCGCCGACCGGGCCAAAAAGAATTTCGACGACACGGTAGTCCGGGCCGAGCTGTCGGGGCGGATAGGGAAGGCCCTGCTCGAGGTGGGTGCCAGGGTGCGCGGACCTGAGGACGTCCTCACCACCATTGATGTGATCGATCCCATCTACGTGACGTTTCGCCCTTCCGCCCAGCAGCTGCTCGCGTGGCGCCGGGATGCGAGCGCCAACCGCCTCCTCCGGCCCGGCGGCCCGCTCGGCTTCGAGGCGGTATTGCCCGACGGAGCGCCGGCGCCCGGCGTAGGGCGGCTCGACTTCATCGACCCGGTGGTGGATCCTGCCACCGGTACGCAGCAGCTCCGCGCCGAGTTGGCCAATCGCGAGCGGCTCCTCGTGCCCGGACAGTTCGTGCGGATTCGGATGCATGGCCTGGTGCGCGACAGCGCGATCGTGATTCCGCAACGCGCCGTCATTCTTCAAATGGGCCGGCAGACCGTCTATCTCGTCGTTGGCGATTCGGTGGTGGCGCGCGACGTCGTGGCGAGCAGCTGGACCGGCGATCAATGGCTCATCGAACAGGGACTCGCGCCCGGTGACCGCGTCATCGTCGACGGGACTCAGAAGGTGGGTCCCGGGGCCAAGGTGAAGGCGGTGCCCGCCGCGGACACCGCGACGACCGGCGCGCCCAGGTGAGCGAGCCCGAACCGGAGATCCGGTATTTCTTCATCCGGCGGCCGGTGCTGGCCGCCGTGATCTCGGTTGTCATCACGCTGCTGGGCGCCTTTGCGCTGGTCCGGCTTCCGATCAACCGCTTTCCCCAGATCACGCCGCCGGCGGTCCAGGTCACCGCCGTGTACCCGGGCGCCAACGCCGAGGATGTGGCGCAGGCGGTGGCGGCGCCGATTGAGCAGCAGCTCTCCGGCCTGGAGGGCATGCTGTACTACCAGTCGGCCAATTCGAGCGCCGGGGTGATGTCGCTCTCGGTGTACTTCGACATTTCCCGCGACCAGGACCTGGCCGCGATCGAGGTGCAGAACGCGGTCAAGCTCGCCGAGCCGCAGCTCCCCGAGGAAGTGCGCCGCAACGGGATCGTGATCCAGAAGACCAATACCAACATCCTGATGGTCGCATCGCTGGTGTCGGACGATCCGCGCTATGACGCGCTGTATTTGAGCAACTATGCGCGGCTGTACGTCGAGGACGAGCTCAAGCGGCTTCCGGGAGTCGGCAGCGCGCAGGTCTTCGGCGGGTCCGATTTCTCCATGTTGCTCGGACTCGATCCAGAAAAAATGGCCCGGCTCGGCATGACGGTGGACGACGTCGCCCGGGCGGTGCGGGAGCAGAACACCACCAATCCCGCGGGCCGTCTGGGCCGGGAGCCGGCGCCCAAGGGCACCCAGCTCACGCTGCCGGTCACCACCAGGGGCCGGCTGGCCACGGTCGAGGAGTTCGGCAGCATCATCCTTCGGGCCCGGCCCGATGGATCGCTGGTACGGGCCCGGGACGTCGGTACCGTTCGTCTGGGGGCGTTGAGCTACGATGCCCTGGGCCGGCTGAACGGCCGCCCGACCGCGATCATCCTGGTGTTCGGCCGACCCACGGCCAATCAACTGGAAGTCCGGAATCAGGTCGTCGCGCGGCTGGCGGAGCTCTCCAAGAGCTTTCCCGCCGGGGTGCGCGCCGAAGTGCCCTTCGACACCACGCCCTTCATCACCGCCTCGATGGAGGAAGTGGTCAAGACGCTGATCGAAGCGATGATTCTCGTCACGCTGGTGGTGTTCCTGTTCCTCGAGACCTGGCGCGGGACCGTGATCCCGATCCTCGCGGTGCCGGTCAGCATCATCGGGACGTTTCTCGGGCTGCAGATGCTCGGCTTCACCATCAACACGCTGACCCTCTTCGGCCTGGTGTTGGCCATTGGTATCGTGGTGGACGACGCCATCGTGGTGATCGAGAACGTCGAGCGGATCATGGAAGAGGAAGGGCTGCCGCCCAGGCAGGCGGCCGACAAGGCGATTCGCCAGGTGAGCGGCGCGCTGATCGCGATCGTCCTCTCCCTCTGCGCGGTGTTCGTGCCGGTGGCGTTTATCAGCGGCATCACCGGCGCGCTCTACCGGGAGTTCGCGCTCACCATCGTGATCGCCATCGTGATCTCGGGGATCGTTGCACTGACGCTGACTCCCGCGCTCTGCGCCGTGCTGCTTCGCCCCGCCACCGGCGAGACCCGGAACCGGTTCTTCGGGGCATTCAACCGCGGGTTCGATGGGGTGCGGACCCGCTACGTCGGCGCGGCTGGGAGGATCGTGGCCCGGCCCCGGGCCGGCCTCGCGGCATTCCTGGTCATAGTGGTGCTCGCGCTGATCCTGTACCGCAAGGTTCCCGGCGCGTTCATCCCGGAAGAGGACAAGGGGTTCTTCGTCCTGGCGGTGCAGCTTCCTGATGCCGCCTCGCGCCAGCGCACCGAAGAGGTGGTGGCGCGGGTCGAACGGATCGCGCTCTCGGATTCGTCGGTGCAGTCGGTCGTGACGCTGGTGGGCCTCGACTTGCTCACCTTCTCGCAGCAGACCAACAGCGCCACCATGTTCGTTCGCGTCAAACCGTGGGACGAGCGAAAGCGCAAGGATCAGAGCCTTCAGGCAATCCTCGGACGGGTCAACGGGCAGCTCTTCGGCCTCAAGGAAGCGATCTCGTTCGGCTTCAATTTCCCGGAGATTCCCGGGTTAGGACGAACCAGCGGTCTCGAGATGAACCTGCAGGCGCGCTCGGGCGGAGACTATCGCGCCTTTGCCCAGATCGCGCAGCGCTTTGCCCAGGATGCCAACGCGCTCCCCGAGATCCAGAACGTCGCCGCGCTGATCCGGGCGGATGTGCCGCAGCTCTACGTCACGGTCAACAAGGACGCGGCATACGCCCGCGGGGTGGTGCCGGGGCAGATCTTTTCCACGCTGCAGGCAATGCTTTCCAATCTCTACATCAACGATTTCAATCTGTACGGCCGCTCCTATCGGGTGCAGGCGGAAGCGCTACCCGAATTCCGGCAGCGGCCCGAGGACATCGGCCGGTTCCATGTCCGAAGTGTGACCGGGGACATGGTGCCCCTCTCCGCTCTCGTCACGACCGAGATGCGGGGCGGCCCGAGCATTATCCAGCGATTCAACGGGTTTCCGTCGGCGCTGGTGACGGGGCAGCCCAGGCCCGGCAAGAGCTCGGGGGAGATGCTCGACGCGGTAGAGTGGCTGGTCGCGGAAAAATATGCCGCCCAGGGCATCGGGTACGCTTACAGCGGCCAGTCCTATCAGGAGCGGGTCTCCGGCGGAAGCAGCGCGCTGGTCATCGGGCTCGGCCTGGTGATGGTCTTCCTGGTGCTGGCGGCGCAGTATGAGAGCTGGTCGATTCCCTTCGCGGTGCTGCTTGGCGTGCCCTTCGGGATCTTCGGCGCGCTGCTTGGAGCCTGGATCCGGGGAATGGCGAGCGACGTCTACTTCCAGGTCGGGATGATCGCGGTGATCGGACTCGCGGCCAAGAACGCGATCCTCATCGTGGAATTCGCGAGCAAGCTTCGCGCGCAGGGGCTCTCGGTGCAGGAGGCGGCGATCCGGGCCGCGCGCCAGCGGCTCCGTCCCATTCTCATGACGTCCTTCGCGTTCATTCTGGGTGTCGTGCCGCTGGTGGTGGCGGGAGGGGCCGGGGCGATCAGCCGGCACTCGATCGGAACGGGGGTCTTTGCCGGCATGCTGGTGGCCACGCTGGTGGGCATCTTCTTCATCCCACTCTTTTTCTCGGTCATCGCGGGCTTCACGAAGAACCGCGCGCCGGCCGCGCCGGTGCCGGCGGAGGAGCGCTGATGCGGCCGGTGAGATCTTCGGCGCTCGTGACGCTCACGCTGGCCGCCTGCGCCGTGGGGCCGTCGACCAGTGTGCGGGAGCCGGCGCCTCGCGCCATGCGTCCGGCCGACAGCCTCACCGCACCATTCGCCCGGGGATTTCTCGACTCGCTCGCCGCCGCACGCGTGGCGGAGCGGCGCGATTCCGCAACGGCCTTATGGAGCCTCAAGCCACTCGCGCTCGACTCCGCGAGCGATCGTCCCTGGCTCGCCGTGCTCAATGATTCGGTGCTGGTGATCCTCGTCGAATCCGCGATTGCCAACAACAAAGACCTGGCACTGGCCATTGCCCGGGTTAGAGAATACCGGGCGCTGCTCGGGGCAGCGCGGGGCGACCTGTTTCCTCAAATCAGCGCGGGTGGCGTCGCGAGCGAGAGTCAGGCCGTGTTCGGCTCGTTCCCGGTCCAGAATTTCAACGTAGTGCGGGTGACCGCCGACCTTGCCTGGGAGCTCGATTTCTGGGGGAGGCTGCGGCGCCAAACCCAGGCGGCGAGATTCGACCTCTTGAGCCAGGAAGAAGACCAGCGCGCAACGGTGGTGACCCTGGTGAGCGACGTGATCACCGCCTACCTCGAGCTGCGCGAGCTGGATCAGAATCTCGCGATCTCGGAACAGACGCTGGAGTCGCGCCGCGCCACGCTCGCACTAGCGCAGCGACGTTTTGCGGAAGGGGTCATTTCGGAGCTGGATGTCCGGCAGTTCGAAGCGGAGGCTGCGGGACCGGCCGCCCGGGTCGCCGAGTTTGCGCGACAGCGCGCGGAGAGTGAGCACCACCTCAGTGTGCTCCTGGGTCGGATGCCGGGCCCGCTGCCACGGGGCCGACCCCTTGCCGAGGTAGTTCGGGCGGTCGCGATTCCGGATTCGATCCCGGGCGAGCTCCTTCTCCGCCGTCCCGACGTGAGGCGTGCCGAGCGGGAGCTCTCCGCGGAGCTCTCCCGTGTGGGCTTTGCCCTGGGCAATCGGCTCCCCCGGGTGACCATCACGGGTCAGTACGGCCGGCAGCGACAGGACTTTCACGATGTCTTCAACAAATCCGGAGAGATCTACGTGCTCCAGCTGGGTATGAGCGTCCCGCTATTCACCGGCGGGAAGCTCCTCAACCTGCAGCGCGCGGCAAGCGCTCGCGCCGACCAGGCACGGGCGCGCTATGAGCAAGCGGTGCTCACGGCATTTCAGGAAGCGGACGATGCGCTCGCGGGACTCCGGCTGACCCGTGACCAGCTGGTGGCGCAGGAGACCCAGGTGCAAGCCCTCCGGCGCGCGCTGGAGCTGGCCCAGCGCCGATACGAGAACGGAGTATCCAGCTACCTCGAGGTACTGGATGCGCAGCGGGGGCTGTTCAGCGCGCAGCTTTCGCTGGTCGAGACCGAGCGGCTCTACCTCAGCTCGACCGTGCGCCTGTACAGAGCTGTCGGAGGCGGATGGGAAGCCGGCCCCCGGCGCTAGGTGTCGTCGTCGCCCGGTTTCGCCACCCTCACTTTGAACGGTAGATTCTCGGCGCCCACGACCCGATCCTCGGCCGGGTTAATGAACAGCTTCACCTCGCGGGTCTCCCGGCCGTCCACTACCCGCTCAAATCGGACCCGGCCCTCGGGACCGGCGGTGCGCACACGGATTCGGGCCTGTTTCTTGTTCAGACGCTCGAACTCGACCACATCTTTCGTGCTGTCAGCGCCGTAGACCTCCAGCGTTCGCGCCAGCAGCCGATAGAAATCCTCGGCGTACTCGACCAGCCGGTCGCGGCGAGCCTCGAGCGCGGGAATCAGGCGCGCACGTTCGAGCGCCTGATATGGCGGAGGCAATGCCGCGACCGCGCGCTCGATGACCGGGTCGGACAATGCCGACTGGACCTCCCGCGCCACGCGGACGAAATCCTCCCGCCCGAGACGATTGAGCACCCGATGGTCGATCCGGTGTGCCGATTCCGCCAGACGCTCGATGGGCGGCAGCTCGTCGGAGAACCCCACGTAGCGTGGCAGCAGCCATCGGGAGATTCGCGCGACGGCTCCATCTGTCCGCGCGAAGGCCCAGTCGCGATCCTCGGGAATCGGGCGCCACCGGGTCTTGCCTTCGACACGGCGCCGTCCCCAGCGCCACTGGCGCTCGTGTCGGTCCCAGTCGCCCACCAGCATGTCGAGAAAACGGATCCGGAGGTAGTACTCGTCGTCGAAGGAGCTTGCAGAATCCACCCGCAGAGAGTCGAACACCTCCTCGCCACTGATGATCCTGCTGTACCCTGCGAAACCGGGTCGGTCGCCCTTGCGCTCGTTGGCGTTGACGCTCATCAACCCCACCCGCCCCGCGAAGACCGCCCGGTATTTCCCGAGGCTGGCTTCGTTGGGCATCACGACAGGGACAGGACGGGGAGCGGCGATACCCAGAGCCTCCTGCAGCTCGGACACCACGACGGCCCCGAGTGGAAACTGTGCGGCCATCTGGTCGTCCAGGGCGGAGAGAATCCACTTGGCGCGAATCCACCGGGGGAGCACGGGAGCCGCATTCTTGACGACAGGACGGAAGTCGTACTCGAGACCATTCGCGCCCATGAAGCGAAGCCCCACCGTCTGCTTGCCGCCGATGAGCTCACGGGGCGCAAGACCGCCCCCGACCTTTTCCAGATCCACTACCGGGAGGCTTACGGGGACGTTCCAGAGATGCCGGTTGAGATCGCCGGCAAAGATCCGTCGCAGCTTCCCCGCCGGATACGCCCGGCCCGGCGTTGCCGTGACAGAATCGGCGCCCTCGAGGAGCATGCGCGGCGGAACCGCTGCGGGGGCGAACTCGATATCCTCGGGTTCCTTTTCTGCGACGATAGCCGCGGGGACGTCCTTCGTCTCCGGCTCGGTCCACCATGGAGTTCCAGGAGCCATGGTATCGGGGGACACGGGGATGAGCTCCCGCGGAGCCTTGGAAGGCCCGAGGAGCGAGGCGGAGTAAACGGTCTTGAACGCACTCCGGCCGCTGGCCATGCATTTGGCGATCTCCGCGTCGGTGCCGGCGCACTCCTGGAATTGCTTGTTCCCGGCCACCACGAAGAGATCGACGCCGTCGTCCTTCCGGAAGACCAGCTTCATGTAGCCCGGCTCGGCCTCACCAAAGACCAGACCGGGTCCCATCTGCAGCGAGGAGACCTTGCTGCCGGCGCCGCTCACCAGGACGAAGCGGGGATCGGCGTCGTCGGCCCCGGTCAGCACCTGCAGCGAGTGATCGTGTCCGCCGGCGTAGATCAGCGGCGGCTTCTTGCTCGCCTCAAAGGTTCGCCGGAGTCCCGCGAGGAGGGCATCGTAGGGAGGCGAATTGAGATCCTGCACCAGCGCCCCGGCCTGCTTCAGCACATACGCAATGCCCAGTGTGTGGTAGCCCGGCATGACCGCCCCGTGAGGGCCGGCGGAGTAGTAAGGATGGTGGGCCACCAGGA
Source organism: uncultured Gemmatimonas sp. (assembly GCA_964535105.1). Lineage (GTDB taxonomy): Bacteria > Gemmatimonadota > Gemmatimonadetes > Gemmatimonadales > GWC2-71-9 > JABFSM01. Next base: position 5,503 of record CAZHSO010000040.1, on the reverse strand, counting down.
TGACTTCCCGGTCGCGTGCCCCATTCAGCGCCTTCATGAGCCGTTCGAAATACTGTAGCCGCTGCGCCGGCGAGCGCTCCTGGAGAAACCAGTGGGTATCGAAGAAGGCAATGCGCACGTTGCGGCGGAGATCGCGAACGACGGGTCCCGGATCGCCGGGACCCGGCAGCAGCGACACATAGCGGCCGGCCTTTCTGCCCAGCACGAGCTGCTCTCCCAGATTCTGGACGCGGTGGAATCCCGCTTCGCCGACGGTGTTCGCCCAGTCGTGGTTGCCGGTGACGAATAGGCCCACGGTCGCGTGCTTAACGGATTCCGGTCCCGCCACGAGGTCGATCTGGTTCCACAAGCTGAGGGAGTCCGCTTCGAAACCGGGGTCGCCGCGGTCTCGCACCCCCTGCGGGTAGACGTTGTCGCCGAGGAACAGGATCGACACCGCCGAATCACGCCGGAGCGCGGCCGACCACTGTTCGACGTCGGCCTGAATTGCCGGCAGGAGCGGAGTCCGGTTCTTGACCGTGGCGCCGGCGTCGCCCAGGAGGAACACCACCGCGTCTACGTTGGCCGGCTCGGGGACGGGAATGGGCGTCGTCTCGGGAAATTCCAGGGGACTGATGTCCAGGAAGTTGGTGGCGCCGAACACACCGAACGCGAAGAGTCCCAGGATGGCCACCACGCCGGCCGAGGCGGTGATCAGCGGATTTCGCGGTGTTCGGCGGATCCGGAGCGAGGCGATGCAGCCCGTGACCAGGCCCACCGCTCCTCCGATGACCGCCCCGGCCCACGGTGCGGCGCCGTCGCTCCAGGCGATCGAACCGAGTACCGTGCCCGCCACGCCACACACGACGAGCCCCCCGAGACCGCAGATGGTTGCCCACCCGACTCCGTGGGATCTGCGACGATGGAGGCGGTATCCGGCCCATGCGCCCAGAGGAATCGGAATCAGATCCCAGCGAAACGCCAGCAGATCTTCCATCGCGAAGATGTATGAATCGACGCGGGCTTCCGCGACGACCAGTGCGAGGGTGACCACGAAGCCGACCACGCCTCCGCCGAGGGTGGCGAAAACGGTGATGATGGCGTGCACGATGCGGTAGCGGAGGCTCCGCCGAACCTGACTCATGCCGTTCCTTTCGCGCGAATACCCTTGCGCGCTCCCACCCCGGGCGTATCGTTCAACCCTCCCACCCCGGAGCGAGCTCGCGCGTGAACGCCCAGCACCCCATCGAGGTGACGGTGAACGGGACCCGCCACGCACGCGAGGTCGAGCCACGCCTGCTGCTTAGCGACTTCCTGCGGCACGATCTGGGTCTCACCGGGACCCACGTCGGGTGCGAGCACGGCGTCTGCGGCGCCTGCACCGTCCTGCTCGACGGCGAGGCGGTCCGCTCCTGCCTGATGTTCGCCGTGCAGGCCGATGGCCACGTGCTCGAGACGGTCGAAGGACTCGCCAGCGGCGACACCCTCCACCCGGTGCAGCAGGCATTCCACGAAACCCACGCACTGCAGTGCGGGTTCTGCACTCCGGGCATCCTGATGACGCTGATTCCCTTCCTGCGCGACCATCCCGCTCCCGCCGAATCCGACATCCGCGAGGTCCTTTCGGGGCACCTCTGCCGCTGCACCGGGTACTCCAATATCGTCGCCGCCGTTGAGCGGGTCGTTCGATACGGGCCGGATACGCGCACCGCGGAGGACGCCCGGTGACACTCGGGAGCTACATGGGTCGGCGCGTGCTTCGACTGGAAGACGCCAAGCTCCTCACCGGGCGGGCGCTGTTCGTGGACGACGTGGAGCTTCCGGGGATGCTCCACGTCGCCTTCCTGCGCAGCGACGATGCGCATGGCATCATCCGGAGCATCGATGCCTCTGCCGCCCGGGAGCGCGCCGGCGTGCTCGCGGTCTATACCGCCGCCGACCTGGGAGACTACTGGCGGCCCGGTCCCCTGCTGGTGCCGCCCCCGCCGGTGCCTGGGCTCGTCTTCAATACCGCGACGCAGGTCCCGCTGGCACGCGACAAGATCCGGCACTGCGGCGAGCCGCTGGCGATGGTGGTGGCCGAGAGCCGCTACATCGCGGAGGATGCACTGGAAGACATCGTCGTGGATGTGGAGCCTCTCCCGGCGGTCGCGGATCTCGAGGCCGCACTCCTGCCGGACGCTGCGCTGGTACACGAGCAGTTCGGCAGCAACCTCGCCGCAAAGGTGCACCAGCGCAAAGGCGATTACGCCTCGGCGAAGGCTGCCGCGGCCCTCGTGGTCTCCCGCCGGTTCCTCTACGACCGCGGCGCCTCGGCGGCCATCGAGAACCGGGGGGTCGTCGCATCCTGGGATGCGCGGGCAGGCGAGCTCACGGTGTGGGACACGACCCAGGCGCCGATCCCGATCCGCAATGGGCTCGCGTCGATGCTCGGTCTGGGCGAATCGCAGGTGCGGGTGATCGCTCCCTTCATCGGCGGCGGCTTCGGGCCCAAGATCATGATGTTCTACCCGGAGGAGGTGCTGATCCCCTGGGCCGCGATCCGACTCGGCCGCCCGCTGAAATGGATCGAGGACCGACGGGAGAATTTCTACGCGACCACCCAGGAGCGGGGCCAGATCCACGACGCCGAGATCGCCGTCTCCAGCGATGGCACAATCATCGGCGTGCGCGACAGGTTCCTGCACGACACGGGAGCCTACGATCCTTACGGACTCACCGTCCCGATCAACAGCCAGTGCACTCTGCTCGGGCCGTACGTCGTGCCGCACTACGACAGCGAGTTCAAGGCCGTCTTCACCAACCGGCCGATCGTGACGCCGGTCCGCGGCGCCGGCCGCCAGCATGGGGTGTTCGTGATGGAGCGGCTGCTCGATATCGCGGCCCGCGAGCTCGGGATCGACCGGGTGGAGATCCGCCGACGCAATTACATCCAGCCGGACGCCTTTCCCTACGACCACGAGATCCTCTTCCAGGATTTTCGCCCGCTGGTGTACGACAGTGGGAACTATCCCGCCGCGCTCGAGAAGGCGGCGGCGATGATCGGGTATGAGGAGTTCGTGCGGGAGGAACAGCCGCGCCTCCGGCGCGAAGGGCGCCATGTCGGCATCGGGGTGGTGTCGTACATCGAAGGCACCGGCATCGGCCCGTATGAAGGCGCGCGGGTGACGGTCGAGCCGAGCGGCATGGTCCGGGTGGCGACCGGTGTCGGCACCCAGGGACAGGGACACTTCACCACGTTCGCGCAGCTCGTGGCCGAGCAGCTGGGCGTGGACGTGGCGAACGTCCAGGTGACCACCGGCGACACGCGGGACTTCAACTGGGGAACTGGAACCTTCGCGAGCCGTGGCGCCGTGGTGGCCGGCAGCGCCTGTCATGCCGCGGCGCTCAAGGTGCGCGCGAAGGTGCTCGCGCTCGCGGCGCCGTTGCTCGGGGTGCAGGAGGTCGATCTCGAACTCCGCGGCGGCCGGGTGGCTGTGCGCGGATCGCCCGAGCGCGGCCTCGGTCTCGGCGAGCTGGCGCGCAAGGCGAATCCGCTGCGGGGCGCGGTCACTCCCGGGACCGAGCCTGGTCTCGAGGCCACCGCTTATTTCGGGCCCGATCGCGGCAACGCCGCGAGCGGTGTGCACGCCATGCGGGTCGAGGTGGATCCTGAAACCGCGGAGGTGAAGATCACCCGGTACGTCGTGGTGCACGATTGTGGCACGGTGATCAATCCGATGGTGGTCGAAGCGCAGGTGCAGGGCGGGGTGGCCCACGGCATCGGCAACGCGTTCTACGAGCAGCTGATCTTCGACGACAACGGCCAGCTCATGAACGCCTCCTTCATGGATTATCTCCTGCCGACCGCGCTCGACGTGCCGACGGTGGAGCTGGCCCACATCGAGACTCCCTCCCCGCTCAATCCGCTCGGCGTCAAGGGAGTGGGCGAGGCCGGAGCCATCCCCACGGGGGCGGCGTTCGCCCAGGCGGTGGAGGATGCACTGTGGGGCACCGGGGTCGAAATCACCGAGATCCCGCTGAGCCCGAGCCGGCTCCACGAGCTCATCGTGCGGGCACGAGGAGGCGCCCGATGATCGTCGAAGGCAACCATCTTTTCCCCGGCCCCCGCGACGTCGTCTGGGCGCTGCTGCTCGATCCGGAGGTTTTGGCCAAGACGATGCCGGGCACCGCGTCGATCGTCCGGGTCAGCGATGATCGCTACGAGGGGACGATGGCGGTGGGCATCGGCCCGATTTCTGCCGCCACCTTCGACGTCGCCATCACGATGACGGACCGGGTCGAGCCGGATCACTACACGATGCAGATCGAAGGACGGGGCAAATTCGGGTTTACTCGCGGCAAGGCGGCGGTGACGCTGGTTTCCGAAAGCACCGGCACGCTGATGCGCTACCAGGCGGATCTGGTGGTCGGAGGGAAGATCGCGGCGGTCGGCCAGCGGCTGCTCGATTCGGTCAGCAAGCTGATGCTCCGGCAGGGGCTCGAAGCCATGACGCGAGAGCTCACGCGCCGGCTTGCCGGAGATGCGGCGTGAAGCCACCGGTCTTCGAGTACCATCGTCCCGGCTCGCTCCACGACGCCTTGGCGCTGCTGGGGGCGCATCCCGGAGCCAAGCCGCTCGCGGGGGGCCAGAGCCTCATTCCGGCGATGAATTTCCGGCTTGCGGCGCCCGAGAGGCTCATCGACCTCAACGCGCTGGAGGAGCTCGCCGGCATCGACGAAACGGCGGATGGCGGGCTCCGGATCGGCGCGATGACGCGGCATCATGCGGTCGAGCACAGCGCCTCGGTCGCGGCGCGCGCGCCGCTGCTCGCCTGCGCGATGCCGTTCATCGCGCACCGCCCGATCAGGAATCGCGGCACCATCGGCGGCAGCCTCGCCCACGCCGATCCCGCCGCCGAGCTGCCGGCGGTCATGGTGGCGCTGGGGGCGCGGCTGGTGCTCGCGAGCACGCGCGGCGAGCGGGTCGTTCCCGCCGCGGAGTTCTTCACCGGACTCTTCGCGACCGCGCTCACGGAGGGTGAGCTGATCACGGCGATCGAGATTCCGGCGCTGCCGGCGCGCACCGGCACCGCGTTCCTCGAGCTGGCGCGCCGGCACGGTGACTACGCGCTGGTCGGGGTCACCGCGGTCGTCACCATCGATTCGGGAGCGCGGGTTGCGGACGCGCGGATCGTTCTCTTCAGTGTCGGCGAAGGGCCGGTGCGCGCGACGCACGCGGAGCAGGCCCTCGCCGGCACGACGGGAGATGCCGCCGCCCTCCGGACCGCGGCGGACGCCGTGCAGCGGGACATCGACCCGTCCTCCGACATCCACGCGTCGTCGGCCTATCGGCGCCAGCTCGCGTCGGTGCTCACCCGGCGGGCGCTCGCCGCGGCGATCGGACGCGCGGCGGACGCCGCGCGATGAAACCCTGACCTCGTCACGGAGGCGTAAATGCGGACCTACGATCTCTCCCAGCCGCTGAACCAGGAAGTCTCCTTCTGGCCGTACTATCCGCCGTTCGAGGTGAAGTACATCAAGC
>CAZHSO010000039.1:0-30981 GCA_964535105.1 uncultured Gemmatimonas sp. | reverse complement strand
GTTAGGCCGCCTCGCTCCGTGAGTCGAGTAAAACGGTTCCTACTTTGGAGGCATCGCGGACCATGCGCGAATCCGTCTTCCTAATCGCTCTCACGATCGCCGCCAGTACGGTGATATTCGTTGCGAGGGCAATAGCTCGGGCGCTAGGCGGGCGCGGACCCTCGCGATCCGAGGTTGCCCACCTCAGCGAGCAATTGGAGCAGCACGCTGCAGCGCTCGAGGACGCCCAGAACAGTTTGGCTAATCAGGCGACTCAGCTTGCGGAGCTTCAGGAACGCCTCGACTTTGCCGAGCGACTGCTGGCCCAAGGCCGAGATCGCACAGCATTGAGGCCCGGCGAAAAAGGTGAATGAGAGCCTTGAGAACATGTCTTAGCGCCGAGGCGGCCAAACCTTCGCGTGAAGTCCGCGGCGGTCGCTTCAGGCGGAATGCCCAGCGGCGTCCCTCTATCTTGTCTGCGACTGTCGGCGGCGACGTCATTCGCGGCGTGCGAATTTCCGGGATCATTGCGGTTAGCCATAGAAATGGCGTCCTTGTGTAACGCTGAAGGCGCCGGGCAGCGGCCTAACCCGCAAATGCAGCTGCCGGGGGCCTGGGCGCCTCAGCCGCCGCGGGATATCTTTGGGCGCCTGGGCCGCGGCGCCTTCAGCAGGCCCCCGCAGCTGATTTGCATGTCGTTAGGCCGTGGTCTATCGTCGACGGAGGACAAGTCGTGGTTCTCTCCAGGAGCACAAGCCATGGCGGCTAGAGCCAAGAGCAAGACCAAGACCATCGACGAGTACCTCGCAGCCTTGAGCGATGATAAGCGAGCCGTGCTCGAGACACTTCGACAGACCATCAGGACAGCAGCGCCGAAGGCTGAAGAGTGCATCAGCTACCAGCTCCCCGCCTTTCGTCAAAACGGCATGCTTGTGGCCTTCGGCGCGACCGCGAACCACTGCGCCTTCTACCTCATGAGTTCTACCACGGTGGAAGTCCACATGGATGAGCTCAAGAACTATGACACCAGCAAGGGCACCATCCGCTTTCAAGCGGACAAGCCCCTGCCGGTTGCCCTTGTGAAAAAGCTGGTAAAGGCGCGGATCGCGGAGAACCTGGGTCGACGTAGAGAATCAGAAAAGCGAGCCTCGTCGCCGCGGACCTGACCACGGTCTAACAACGGTTTGAAGCTGGCGGCGCGGCCCGCTGTCGTGGACATTGCTCGGGCGGTTGGCGGCCGCGCCGCAGTTAAACCGGATCCGTTAGACGGCCGCGGAGATGATCGTTTTGTCTGCACATGCTCACCGACGGCAGGTGCGGATCTGGACGCCTCACCGCGGGCCCGGGCCGCGTGGCTTCGTGCCAAGGTTTCTGGTACATCTGGCTACTCGCCACACACCGGAATCGCCTTGCTGCTTCAAGGGCTCGCTATGACACAGCCCTAGTGGCCGATAACTAGCGCTTCCTGCCTCGCGCTGATGCAGAACCCACACGCTGAAAGAGAGTCCCAATGCCGCCGTTCGACATGAGCCTGGTCCAGCGGGGCGCCCGCCTGCGCCGCTCGCCCTTCTACGAGGCCGAACAGCGTCATGGCCCCCGGGGATACACCGTGTACAATCACATGCTCTTCCCCACACACTACGACGACTTCGAGACCGAGTACTGGCACCTACTGAAACACGTGACGCTCTGGGACGTGGCCGTGGAGCGATGCCTGGAGGTATCGGGCAGAGACGGACTGCGATTGGCCCAGCTGATGACCCCCCGGGACTTGTCCACCTGCGCGGTGGGCCAGGCGAAGTACGTGCTCATCTGCGCGGCGGACGGCGGCATCCTGAACGATCCCGTGATGACCCGAATGAGCGAGGACCGGTTCTGGTTCGCGCTAGCGTCGAGCGACGCCCTGTTCTACGCCAAAGGGCTCGTGGCCAGGACCGGCCTCGACGTTGAGATCCGTGAGGCAGAAGCCCACCCCCTGCAGATCCAGGGGCCGATGGCCCGCGACGTAGTGCGCACACTCTTCGGGGAGGAGATCGTCGACCTCAAGTACTACTTTTTCCGCGAGGCCCAGGTCGACGGGATCCCTGTGATCGTCACGCGGACCGGCTGGACCTCCGAGATCGGCTACGAGGTATATCTGCTCGACCCGTCGCGCGGGACCGAGCTGTGGGACAGGATTCTGAAGGCCGGCGCACCGTACGACATACGGCCTACCGGTCCCTGCGACATCCGCCGGATCGAAGGCGGGATCTTCAACTGGGGCGCTGACATGACCTACGAGAACAACCCGTTTGAACTGGGGCTCGAACGGCTAGTGGATTTCGACATGACCGGCGAATGCGTGGCGATGGATGCACTTCGGCGTATCCGCGACCGAGGCGTGGAGCGCCGGATCGCGGGCGTCGAGCTAGACGGGGACCCATTCCCGGCGCTGAACTTCACCAAGTGGCCGGCCCAGGCTGAGGGCCGACAGGTCGGACACGTGACCTCGGCGATCTACTCCCCCAGGCTCAAGAAGAACATTGGCTACTGCTGGCTCCCAACCCCGCTTGTGGTACCGGGCACCACGGTGAACGTGGCCAGCGAGTGGGGATGGCGCACCGCCACGGTCACCCCTCTTCCGTTCGTCGACCCGCAGAAACGGATTCCAGTGTCGTAACAGCTGTGTGCGCGGACGGGGAAGGCACAGAGGCCTACCTCACCGACATATACCACTACACCGCACTCACCTGCCGACGTTCAGCGTCCGGCATCATCGGCCGTCTAACTTCCGCAGAAGCTGGCCGGCCGCAGCCAGCCGTTCCCGATGGCCTCAGACGACCGGACGGTGCCCGGGTGGGCTTGCCGAGCCGCGCCTCGGTCGGCAGCTTATGCGGAAATGTTAGACCGCACGACACGGGCGCGTTGCTCCACGATTCCCGACGTTCGACGAGTGTGGAAACATGAGATGACGCCCCTCACGATGTCAGAGACAATTGGCCCGGGTGGTCGGACGAGCGTGTTGGTGATCTCAGTACTCGCACTCGGATGCACGGCTCCGTCGGCTACGACCACCGGACAGTGGATCGGCGACATTCGCCACCCGGCTGCAGCCGAGCGAATGGAAGTAGACGTTGATTCCAGTGGCCGCTCGGCCAGGATCAGCCTTGCCAGCTGGCAGCTGGATAAGGCCATCGCGTCGTCGACCCCGGCCGGGGCGGATAGCCTCTCGTTCATGGTTGTCGTCGAAAAGGACACCGTCCGCGTCCGAGGAATCGCACGCGAGGGCGCCTGGATCGGTGAGGCCACGCGAGCTACCGAAGCAGCGTCCTTCGCCCTCCGGCGACTCCATCCGCTTGCCGACCGCGAGTGGGGGGCGATCGTAGGGACCTACCGTACTGAAGATGGGCGTCTCCTCGGCATTGCTCCGTTCTCCGAATTTGGGACGCTGCCCCTGATTGTGGATTATTCGACCGGCCGGGTTGGACCCCTCTACCCCATCGCCCGAGATCGATTCTTGGTAGGCCACTCACTCGTGACTCCAGTCTTTGCGGCGGACACACTCGAGTTGATGTACGGGCCGGGGATGGAGGTGCGCGGGCTCCGGTTCGCCGAGCGCGATCACCCTCCAGTACGCGCCGAGCGTCTAGCTACCAAAGACGAAGAGGTTGTATTTCGGAACGGGCCGGTCGTTCTCCGCGGCACCCTCACCCTTCCCACCGGACCGCCTCCGTTCCCGGCGCTGGTTTTGGTGCACGGCTCCAATGCGCTGACCCGGGACGTGTTTGGTCCGTGGTCCCGCTACTTCGCCGGTCTTGGCTTCGCGGTGCTGGGCTACGACAAGCGCGGCACGGGCCACTCGACTGGTGACTGGAAACAGGCGGATTTCACCGCTCTCGCCGCTGACGTGCTCGCCGGTGTGCGGTTCATGGCCGCGCGCCACGACATTCGCGCCAATCGCATCGGACTGTGGGGCGCCAGCCAGGCTGGCTGGATCATGCCGCTTGTGGCCGCTCAGGCACCCCAGGAAATTGCGTTCCTCGTCGTCCATGCCGGATCGGGTACGACGGTGCGCGCGGAAGGTGTTCTCTACATCCAAAACGAGCTCCGCTTTTCGGGGCTTCCCGAATCCTCGGTTGCAATCGGCACCCGCTATCAGATGCTCGACGATTCTGTCACCCAAGCCGGTAGGGGCTGGGACGAGCTCCAGCGTTACTATGAGACTCATGGCACCGAAGAGACCTGGCTGTGGCCGCCGCGTCCAGCCGACGACTGGTCCCGACCGTACTACCGAATGCTCATGGACTTCGACCCAACTCCCAGCTGGAAGCGGGTAAGCTGCCCTGTCTTGTTCTTCTTCGGCGAATTGGACGCCAATGTTCCACCGAGGGAGTCCTGGCCACCAATCGAACGCGCCCTTCGCGAGGGTGGCAATCGCAATGTCACCCAGTTCCTTCTCCCCAAAGCAAACCACATGTTTCTGGAAGCCCGGACCGGCGCCAGGGACGAGTACCCGGGGCTGTCCCGGTTCGTCCCGGGCTACTTTGACCGCATGGCTCGCTGGCTTCAGGCTGAGGGGCGTTAGGTCCGAGTTGGCGACTCCGCAGGGCCTCGCAGCCGAAGCGCAACCCGTCAGGCGGTACCCGGGATACCACAAGGAGCGACGACTTGTCGACCGTGCTTGCGCTCTGGCGGCGCTTCCCCGTCGTCGTGCGGGCTGTCCTCACGGGCCTCGTAGTGGCCACGGCTGGCACCACACCATGGGCCGTCCTGGTGTCGGCAAACTCTAGGCACTGGTCCGCGGTGCCATGGGCAGTGCCTCTGACCGCGCTGTATCTGTGGCTCTTCTGGCGCTATGTCCGGGGAGCGGGGTGGCCCCGGTCGACCGCGGAGGCACGCCGCACGAATTGTCGCGCCGACCGCGTCCCCGAGGACGTTTGGGGGGTGGCGCTGCTCGCCGGCATCCTCGGCCTCGTGGCCGTGGTCTTCCTTCAGGGCGTCATCAGTCGTCTCGTCACGCTCCCTCAGCAGCAGGATCTTGATGTCTCCCGGTACCCGCTCGTGACCGTGGTATTGTGGGTCCTGATGAGTGCTGTCGTTGCTGGCGTGGTCGAGGAAGCGTCGTTCCGCGGTTACATGCAGGCGCCGATCGAGCGGCGACACGGGCCGGTGATCGCGATCCTTGTCACGGGCAGCCTATTCGGATTCGCTCATTTCACCCATCCCGAAGTCACCCTGATTCTGCTGCCGTATTATCTGGCCGTCGCCGCCGTCTATGGTACGCTCGCCTACCTTACGAAGTCCATCTTGCCGAGCCTGGTCCTTCACGCGAGTGGGAACGCCTTGGGCGCCTTTGACCTGTTTGCGCGCGGTCGTTCGGAGTGGCAGGCATCGTCGACCCCGAAGCCACTGATCTGGGACACCGGCGCCGATGCGTCGTTCTGGATCTCTCTCGGCGCAGCCCTCTTCGTGGGGGCCGTCGCGGTGTGGGCATACGCCACGCTCGCACGTGTCGCCCGGAAAGCACCTGCCCGGTGAGCAGTCAAGGGCATGGGTAACAAAACAGTCTGAGGACATCGGTAACACTCTGAGGTAATTCGTTGGGTACCTGAGGAGGTGCCCGATGCCGTGGAGAGTGGAGACACCCAGGCCCCCGAGTCGGGTGAACGGGTCCATCCTGGTCTGGGAGCGTGTTCGCAGGTGACTCACGCGTTCGCGAGCCCGAAGCTTCCCGCCGGAAAAATCTGCAGCGCATTCCCTGACCGCACTCGCTCGAGCTGGTCCGCCGGGAGCAGGTGCTCCAGGTAGCGCAGCTTGGCCCATCCGGTGCACAGCGTGATATCCGCCCCCCAGAGAAGCCGGGTCGGTCCGACCGCGGCAAGGCACGCCTCGAGCATCCCCCCGTCGACGCCGCTTCCCGAGAGATCGATGTAGACGTTCGACAACGATCCGATCGCATGGAGTGAGTGCAGCCAGTCGCCTCCCCCGCCGATGTGCGCCAGGATGAACGCGACTCCGGGGTGCCGCCGCGCCAGCGTCCCGAGTTCCGCGGCGTCGGAGGCTTCCTGTCCGGGCCACTCGTGCCGCCGGTTCTGCCAGATGTGATGGAGAATCGGCACGCCGTGGCGCCCCGCGGCCTCGCAGATCGGGTCGAGCAGCGGATCATCGGCGCGCCGGCTTGCGGCCAGCTTGATTCCGACCATCCCGGCGGCCAGACGGTGGTCGATCTCGGCGAGCGCATGATCCGTGTAGTTCGGATTCACGCAGACGTATCCGCGGATTCTGTCCGGGTGCTCTTCCTGCAATGCCAGGAGGGCCTGATTCCCTTCGGTGACGTCCCGCGGGGAAGGGAAGTAGGTCGGAGAGGTGCGCCCCCAGCTCCCCAGGATCGACGCCACGTGGCAGGTGATGCCGATCCGATTCCCTGCCCGCAGCCGGCTCGCGTTCCGCTCGGCCCAATCGGATCGCGGGCCGGCGGGATGGTGGAAGTGGGCGTGGACGTCGATCAGCATGACAGCTCCCTCAACACCTCTTCCAGCGTTCCCAGCGCGCCATCGATGTCCGTTCCCTCGTGGGCGAGAGACACGAAGTTGTACGCGTTCCGCTTGAACAGCAGGCCCCTCCTGGCGCACTCGCGCGCCACGCGGCCCGATACCTCGTCGCTCACCCACTGGAGATAACACATCTGGGGGATGCCGCGCGCCCCCCTGATGAGTCCGGGAAAGTTTCCAGCCAGCCGTTCCAATCCCTTCATGAAGCGGGCGCCGGTCTGCTCGAGATGGGCGGGGAGATCGCGCGCCCGGGCGACGCGGATTGTCGCGCGGGCGGCGGCGAAGGACACGAACTCCGTCGCGAGCGTCGAGGAGATCCAGGTCTGCCGGACTCCGCGCATGACCTCGGCCCGGCCCCCGACGGCGGCGAGCGGGAATCCGTTCGCCAGCGCCTTGCCGAGCACGACCAGGTCGGGATCTCCCCCCCAACGCGCCGCTGCGCCCCCCAGGCCGACTCGGAGCGCGGTCTTGATTTCGTCGAAAATCAGAACTGCGCCACTCCGGCGAGTCTCCTCGCGGAGTGCGCCCAGCCATTCCATGGAAGGCGCCCCGTCCACCACGGGCTCGATCACGACGCATGCGAGGCGATCGCCTGACGCACGGATCAGCCCGGTGCTTCGTTCCACGTCGTTGAAAGGGAGCTCGCCGTAGAGCGCCGTGCTCTCCGCCGGAATGCCCGCACCCTTGCTGCACCAGTCGAGCCATCCGTGGTATCCGCATCCGAGCACGAAGTCCCGCGAAGTGTAGGTTCGTGCCAGACGCACCGCCGCGGCGACCGCCTCCGCTCCGGTCTTGAGAAAGCGTACCTGCTCGAGACCGGTGATGAGCTCCCCGAGATCGGCTGCGAGCGCCGCTTCCTCAACCGGCGGCAGCGGACCGATCGCCCCACGGTCGACGGCATCTTTCGCGGCCTGGTTGACCGTGGGGTCGGCGTAGCCGAGGGCCACGGCGCCGAGCGCCATCACGAAGTCGAGATACTCCTTCCCGCTCTCGTCCCATACCCTGGCGCCGGCGCTCCGCGCCATGCGGATGGGCGGCCCGTCGTACCCCTCTCCGAAGAGCGCGTCGGGACGCTTGCTCCCGGTCGAGGTGATACCGGCGACGGTCGCTTTGGTCACCACAGCTTCACTCCTTCGGTGGCCCACACGGTCGGCAGCACGCGCGCGCCGGCGTCCCGTGCCGCGCTGACGGCTCGGGCCGGGTCATCCACGAGGAAGAACATCGAACCGCCGGCGCCGGCTCCGGCCGCCTTCCCCCCGGTCGCTCCGGCGACTTCCATCGCGGATTCGAGCACCGCCATTTCCGGCGTTCGGATGCTGGGATCGAGTTTCTGCTGCAGCGTCCAGTTTTCGCTGAGGAGTCGCCCGACACGCTGGAGATCCCTCGCCTGGAGCGCGTCCATCATGCGATCGGCCACATCCGCGAGCGCTCGCAAGGCGCTCACTATATGAGAATCGCCGCGCTGGTACGCGCTGACGACACGCTCGATAGTCCGCGAAGAAACCCGGGACACACCGGTATAGCAGATCACGGTCCGCCGGGCGAGCTCGCCCTGGAACGCGGGGTCGAGTGCGAGCTTCTCGATGATGACCTTTCCGTTCTCGAAGACGAAGCGGTGGAATCCCCCGAGCGCCGCTGCATACTGGTCCTGCTTCCCGCCTGGGAGCGCCGCTTCGACGGACTCGAGCTGGAACGCCTCTTCGGCCAGCTCCGTTTGCGAGCGCCGGATCCCCCGGGCCGCATCGAGCGCGGCGACGAGCGCGACATCCAGTGCGCCCGAGCTGCCGAGCCCGGAGCCTGCCGGCGCGCCACCCCGCGTGCGCAGCTCGCCTGCGCCCACGCCGGCACGCCGCAGCGCGGCCTTGAGGAGATCGAGACGCCCGTTGCTCGCCAGCGCGCCCGGTCCGTCGAGGGTGAGAGTATCCCCCAGGTCGTCCGAGTGAAGAAGGAACCCCTCCCCGCCCGCGCGGAATTCGACTTCCGCGCGCAGTTCGATGGCGGCGTTCACCACCACCCCGCGCTCCAGCGTCGCGAAGGGAGCGACGTCGGTCCAGCCGCCGGCGAAGTCGAGGCGGACGGGAGCCGATGAATGGAAGATCTGGGTCGTACCGCTCACCGCTTACCGCTCACCGCTCACCCTCCATCTCGTCAGCGTCACCAGCTCCCCCCGCAGATCCATCGTGATCCCCTGCACCCGGCGGTTGATCCCCTGCACGCCACGCGCGTGATACAGGAAGACCGCCGGCACAGAGTCCTCGATGCGCATCACGAGTTTCTCGCTCCCGCCGTCCGCGCGCAAGCCGGCAATGGCGAGAATCCGCGCGAGGTGGCCGAGGGCGAGGTCACCCGAGATTCCGAGCACCGCCGCATCGAACTCGCGCGCGCGTCCCTCGACGCGGTCGAGAAAGGTGGAGAGTTCGAGCTGGCGGATCTCGGCGTGGACACCGCGAGGAGCGAGCTGCGCCTGAAGCATCTGCTCGAGCGCCGCCTCGCCGCTCCCGACGGTCAGCATCTCGAATCGCAGCGGTGCTGAGTCGGTCACCCCGAGCGGTAAGTGAGGGGGCGGAGCATCGATTGGGGCAGCGTCCGGCGCGGTCAGCGCCGGCGGCAACGGCCCCGTGGCTGGAGTGCCGAACCCGAAGAGCATTCCATCCACGATTGCCCGCCGGTCCACACCGGCGGCAACACGCTGTCGCGCCTCCAGCCGATCGAATGGGGGCCGGCGGGTGTTGAGGATCAGCGCATAGCTGAACAGCAGGGGGTAGTCGAGCACCCGCAGCCGGGGATTCTTCCGCACGAACTGCGCATGCGCGGGGTTGATGCCGGCCAGATCCAGCTCCCCCGATGTGAGCGCCGCGAGCTTCGTGGCCGGCTCGTCCACCACCGCGATGACGAATCGCTCCAGCAGCGGCGGGCCGCCGAGCTCGGGAGGAAAGTCTGCGTTGGCGGTGAAGACCCAGCGCCTGTTGGCGTCATGGGCCACGAACTTGAACGGGCCGTTGCCGACGGGGTGGCGGTTCCACGCCGCCTGGCGCAGCCCGCTCTTCGGCACGGTATCCAGCAGATGACGCGGCAGGAGGGCGAGATCGGTCAGCACGTCGGGCACACCCGAGCGGGGTTGGGCGAAGCGGAGCACGAGGGTCGAATCGTCCGACGCCGTCACTCCTGTCAGATCGGCCAGGTCCCGCCGCCGAGGGTACTCGCCGGCTGGGTCGCGCGCCGCATCGAGGGTCCAGGCCGCATCCCGGGCGGTCGTGGGCGCCCCGTCATGCCACTTGAGACCCGGAAAAAGATGAAACGTGAGTACCGTGCAGTCGGCCGACCAGTCCCACGATCGGGCGAGGTAAGGCACGGGTGCGAGCGTGCTGTCGTAGCGCACCAGGGTGACGAGCAGCGCGTACCGCTGCACCTGCCGGGCCAGCGGATGCGTAGTAAGCAGCGGGTTGGCGCTTTGAAGGTCCGCGCCGGAGGCGAGGATGACGGTGTTGCCCCGGCGGGGCGCGCTGGAACATGCCAGGGAAAGGAGCGCGAGGCAGCCGACCGGAAGGCGCACCCCCAAGTGTACACTCCCGGCTAGATTCTCGGCATGGCTCGCGGACTCCTCATCGGCCTGCTCCGCGGCGTCGCCGTAGTGCTCGGCGTCGTGACGCTGACCTTCATTCTGCTCCATCTCGCGCCGGGCGATCCGGTGCAGCGACTGCTGGGGTCTGCTGCCGAACCGGAACAGATCGACGCGGCGCGCAGGACGCTCGGACTCGACCAGCCGCTCGCGCGGCAATACGCGGACTGGCTCGCGCGCGCCGCCCGCGGCGATTTCGGCACCAGCATCGCGCATGGGCGGTCGGCGGCGGAGCTGCTCGGCGAAGCGTGGCCTGCGACGGCGCTGCTGGTGCTGTGCTCGATCGTGCTCAGCTGGACCCTCGGGATCGTCATCGGCGCGCTGCAGGCCAATACGCGCCGCGCGGCACTCGACGGATGGACCTCCGCCATCACCGTGGCGCTCAACGCCATGCCGGGCTACTGGCTGGGGTTGGTCCTCGTCATGCTGTTCACCTACCAGCTCGGCTGGCTTCCCGCCTTCGGCGCGGCCGGCGTCGACGCGGAATTCCTGACTGCATCCGGGCGTTTCGTCGACCGACTCCGCCACCTCGCGCTACCGCTGCTCACGCTCACGCTGATCGGCCTCGGCGGGACCGCGCGATTCTCGCGCGCGGCGATGCGGGAGCTGCGAGATGCGCCGTTTCTTCTCGCCGCCCGGGGTCGCGGGCTGTCCGAGTCGCGGGTTGTCGCCCGGCATCAGCTCCGAAACGCGCTGGTCCCCATCGTGACGCTGCTCGGCCTTTCGCTGCCGGCGCTCTTTTCCGGTGCGGTCTTCGTCGAGGCGATCTTCGCCTGGCCCGGCGTCGGCCAGGTGCTGGTGCAGGCGGTGCAGGCGCGCGACTATCCGGTGGTGATGGCCGCGGCGACGATCAGCGCCGTACTCGTGGTGGCGGGGAATCTCCTCGCCGAGTTTCTGGTGACGCTGGCGGATCCACGGACCCGGCATGCCGCGCGGTAGCCGATCTTCGCTGTGGCGCGATGCGCGGAGTCGTATCGGGCTGATATTGCTTGGGGCCGTGATCCTGCTGGCGCTCCTCGCGCCGCTCCTCACCACGATCGGGCCCGACGTTCAGCGAGACGTGGTCGACACCCGCTTCCTGGCGCCGTTCTCGACCGACATGCAACATGTCTTTCACCCGCTCGGGACCGACCGGCTGGGGCGGGACGTCTGGGCCCGGCTCATTCACGGCGCCCGCGTCTCGCTCCTGGTCGGCGTGCTCGGGATGGCGGTCTCGCTGGTCATCGGCATCGCGGTCGGTGCGGCCGCAGCATCGGGATCGAGGCTTGCGACGCCGCTGCTGCTCGGCGTGACGGACTTCGGGCTGGGGATTCCGCGCGTCGTGCTCTTGCTGCTCCTCGCGTCGCTCTGGCCGCCAAGCGCGGCCCTGGTGGTCGTCGTCCTGGGAGTGACGGGATGGATGCCGGTGGCCCGGCTGGTCTATGCCGAAACGCGGTCCCAGCTTGCGCGTCCCTTCGTGGAAGCGGTGACGGCACTCGGCGCGGGTCGGCTGCGGATTCTTTGGCGGCATGCCCTGCCCAACGGCATGGCGCCGGTACTCGCGCTGGCGACGCTGGGAGTCGGCAACGCGATTAGCCTCGAGGCCGGCCTTTCATTTCTGGGGCTTGGGGTGCAGCCCCCGGCGGCGTCTTGGGGGACGATGATCGCCTCGGGGCGGGATACGGTGGTCAATGCCCCGTGGGTCGGACTGGCGCCCGGCATCGCGCTGGTGCTGGTGGTTGTCGGATGTACGCTGGTGGCGGATGCGGTCCGAGAAAGGGCCTAGGGAGCTGGGGAGCTAGGGAACTAGTGAAGGGCAATGCCGCTAGCTCCCTAACTCCCTAGCTCCCTAACTCCCTAAAAAGAACCCTTGCACCGGCAGACAAATCTCCTCCCACAGGCGCTCGAGCCGGCCGGGACTGGCCAGGTCTCCATCAGGAAGCGGTGTCAGCGCCAGATTGATCGTGTGTCTCCCCGGCTCCTGCGCGTCCGGGGTCGGCTCCGGCCAAGCGGCGTGGCCGGGGCGCTCATCGAGCACGTCGCGGGAGAATTCCCCTACGGCCCTGAGCAGGGTAATTGAGATCTCCTTGGCCGGGCTCCATTCATACTCGAAGAATTCCGGGGCGAGGATTGCCAGCCCGCGATTGCCGTCTCCGGCCGCAACGAAGCGATGCGCAGGAGCAGTGGTGACGGAGCGCTCAATAGCTCCCGGCTTCTCCGGCAACTGGACCGGCCCCCGCCGCATGCTGCCGAACGCGGTGCCCGCGATCGCCTCCTCACCCGCGCCGACAGGAAACCGCGCCCGCAAACGGTGATTCACCGCCTGATTGTCGACTTCGATCCGGATCCGCACCACCGGCGAATCGGCGTGCAGCACCGCGAGCTGGCGGACTCCGATCTCGCCTTCTCCCGCCGATCGCATCACCCAACGGGTTTCGATCGCAGCTACCAGCGGACCGGCGGCGATCAGCCTCTGAACGAGGGGTCGCCCTCCCTGGACCGAACGGCCGTCCCCGCGCGAGAAGGTGTACAGGTCGCCGCGATCGGGCTCGTCTTCGAGCTCGCAGAGCTCCGCGTATCGCTCTCCGGTGCGCCGGTCTTCGAGCGCAAGACTACCCCCCCGCGAGACCCTGATCGTCACGAACCGATTGGCCAGTGAACCCTGGCTGACCAGGAGGCCGTGATCTTCCGGGGTTCGCTCTCCGAATCGGGGCAGCAGCGAGCAGAGTCCCCGGGCGGGCAGGAGCGGGACGCGGAATGCCACCCACACCCGATCCACCTCGTCCTGATCGGGATAGCGGCGCATGCCATCGACTCGCACCTGCTCCTGACGAATCGAAAGGAGCTGGACCGGAATCGACTCTCCTTCCGCGGACTCGAGTACGAACGGGCGGTATCCGGGACCTTCGCGTGGCACTCGTCCCGAGGGGGAACCGACCAGCACGTCGCGCCGGAAAAACGTGAGCTCCGCGGTCGTGATTCCGGAGCGCGGGTGCGCCGAAGGGTTCCAGAGGGCGAGCACGGGCTCGTCGCCCGATTCCACCAGATCGCCGATGCTGCCGAGGGCGATCTCTCGAGTGCACGCATCAATGGAATCGAGGCGGACGGTCTGCTCGCGCTGCACGGGATCACTGGTCGTGCCGGCCAGCGTATCGTGAAACTGACATTGAAGGAGTTCCCGCCATACCAGCCTGAGCAGACCGGCTCGGTCGGGTCCCCCCCCTTCTGCAGCAAGCCGGGCCAATGGCTCGGCGATCCGCGAAAGGAAGAGCTCCGTGCGCCCGTGCCGGCGTTTCATGCGCGAGCGGGTGGAATGCACGCCCTGGAGCACCCAGGTGTGCCCATCGATACGACGCAGCTCCCCGCGTATCTCCGAAAGGCGAGGCCGGGCGCGCTCCACCGCCTCGAAGAAGTCGGTGAGACCGCTCACTCGAACCTCGTTCCCGGGTTCCATCTCCTGCAACCGGGCCCGAAGGCCGGACACGTCGCGCACCATGGCATGATGATCGGCGCCCAGGAATACCGCGATTTGGCTGCTCACCGCCCGTTCCACCAGCGCACGGCGCAGCGCCGCCCACGCCACCGCGACGTCGGTGGATTGGTCGGCAAGGTCGATCGCGATGTCGTATCCGCCGGCAGGGAGGTGATAGATCAGGAGACTCTTTCCGTCCGGCGCGGTCCACCGCCAGAGATCGTGGTCCATTCCTGAGGGTCGCCCTAACCCGCGACGAACCACCGCCCATCGGAGGCCGTGCTCAGCGGCGAGAGTGGGCAATTCCGCGGGATGGCCGAAGGCGTCGGGGCTGTAGAGGACCGGTAGTGGCGCGCCGAACCCGACGGCATCGCGGTGTCCCTCCTCCAGGTTGCGGCGGAGTGATGCGGCGGAGGGCACCAGCAGGTCGGAGAGGACGTACCAGGGCCCGATCTCGAGCGCGCCGCGCTCCACCAGCGACGCGATCCGGCGCTCGTGCTCCGGCCGAGCGGCGAGATAATCCTCGAGCAGCACGGTCTGGCCGTCGAGGAGGAACCGGGCGTGCGGATCCCGCTCGAGCTGTTCTAGCACCTCGTCGAGCACCGGAACCAGACGCGCCTGGAACGCGGCGCGAGGGAGATACCACTCGCGGTCCCAGTGGGTGTGGGGGATGAGGTGGAAGGTCTTCCGGGCGGGAGGGCGGTTGGGCGGTGGGGCGGGAGGGCGCTTCCGCGGCACGTGATGCTACTCGGCCAGGATCTTGAGGCTGGTGCGCTCGTCGGGGCGGAGGGCGCTGTGGTGTCCCAACACCCGGAAGACGAGCGCATCCCACCAGTCGGCGGCGGGCTCCCCGGTCCGGTACCGATCGAGCGCATTCCAGGTTTTCTCGTGGATCGTCTGCGCCTGCGCGATCGCATGCTCCGTACTGATCCCCTCGCGCTTGAGCCAGTGGCGGCCGATGTGCGCATGCAGCACTTCGTCGGCCCAGTCATAGTCGTGGAAATGCGCCGAGAGCGGGTCGCCGGCGTCGCGCGCCGTCTGGTATTCGAATCGCTTGCCGGTTTCCGCCGGCATCAGCGACTGCTCGATGGCGTAGAGGATCGTCTGCCGCTCGAGCGGCGTCGCATGCAGATTCAGCCGGAGCGCAAACCCGACGTTGAGTGGAATGCCCGGCCAATCCACCCCGCGCGCCTCGAGCGCCACGCTGCCCATCATGGCGTGGCGCATCTCGTCCCACAGCTGCCGGGAAAAGTCGAGATGGAATTCCCAGGGAGCGTCGCTCCGCTCGACCATGATGGACGCCATCAACTCCGGCACGTCCATCTCGAGGGTACGCTTGCAAAGGAGGGCGAGATTCCGCTCGTCGGCGGGGGCCCGAGGATCGTTGTAAACGACGTGGGGCGGAAACTCGAAGTCGTACTGGCCGGTGAAGCGCCCGTCCCTCCGGGGATGGAAATCAGGCGCGAAGGGCGCGCCGGCTCGCGTGGGCGGGAGCGGACCGGGTTGCTCCGGGGCGGGGCCGGCGATTCCTCCCGCGGTGCCGGCGTAGGCGGCAAGGTGCGACGCCCAAGCCTCCGCCCGCCCTGTCGCTCCGGGATCGCCGCGGGTGAGCGCGTCCAGTGCCTTCGCCGCCCAGGCAAGGGCTTCCTCGTGGTCTGCGAGCGCGGCGCGGAGAATCCTTCGCGTGGGATGATCGACCAGAGGATTCGTGGTGGCGAGGTGTTCCCGGTACGCCTCGGCGAGCCCGGCGCGGATGACCCCGTAGCTTCCCGCCAGCAGCTCGACTGCATCCCGAGATCGAAGCGCTTCTTCGAGCAGCGCCTCGAGCGCCGGGTCGGGCGCCTCTTCGAGCGCGGGCACCGGATGCCGCATCTCACCGATCCGGCGGCGGAGCCGGTCCACATGCTCCGCGTCCTGCCACTGGTGTAGCGCGTAGCCGCCCTTCACTTCCCAAATCGGTTCGGCGGTGAGATGGGAGAGCAGATCCAGCATGAGCCGCCGCTCGCTCCACTGGTACCGGAGCAGCCGGCGCACATTCTCGTCGACCGGGTAGCCGATCCTTGCCGCCTCGGCATAGGTGGTGACGCCGGCGAGCTCGGGAACGCCGCCTACCATCGGGCTACCGGCACGTCGGTGCGCGCGAAATCATCGCCCACGAAGAGCAGCGGCTCATCGCGAGCCACCGCGAGGGCATAACTGAAACAGTCGCCGAAATTGAGCGCGGCCGGGTGGCGGCCGCGGCCGAACCGTGCCGCCGCGTCGCGGGCCAGCCGCGCGTGCTCTTCTCCCACCGGCACGACCTCCGCACCGATTTCCCGGAGAAAGAGATCCAGATGAGGCTCGGCGACCTCACGGTAACGTCCGAGAAGCACGAGCGAGGACTCGACCACGGTGGCCGTCGAGATGCTTCGGAGCGGGTCGGTGCGAATGGCCGAGACGAGGCGAGTGGCCGGCGACTCGCCCAGAAGGATGGCGATGACGGCGGAGGTATCGAGGACCACGTCAGGTGGGAAGGCCGTGATCGTCGTAGCCGAGGATCTCGTCGGCCGAACGCGAATCCTGGACCGGGAGGCGAGCGAGCCGCTCCTGGATCCGGCGGATGCTCGCCTCCAAATCGCGGTCGCGGCGGGGGCGATGTCGTTCGAGCCGCTCTCGCAGCGCGGTCCGGATGGCCTCGGTGAGAGACTCGCCGGTGGCCTGAGCGAGCTCCCGGGCCAGGCGATCGGTCTCCGGATCTTTGATGCTGATCGCCATTTCTATCTATCTATAGCGTGAGGTAGAAGTATATATAGACATGATAAGCCTTGCAAGAGCCAACAGTTACGAATCTATCGAGGGGATCGCATGGCCCCCAATAACGACACCCCCCGCGCGTCCATGGGAGGCTGAATGCCCAGCCACGCGCTCACAGTAGGCGCCGCATCGACCGTCCGCGCCGTCGGAAGCCGTCGGCCGCCGACGCCGGGACCGGTTGCGCAGAGCACCGTCCGCATGTCGCGCTCGATGCTGGGAAACCCGTGGCTACCGCCCGGCATCTTCGCGGTGCTGATCGAATCGCCCAGAGAACTCGAGTAGGCGTAGCCAGGCGCCAGGCTGAAATACACGTCGCCACCCGCGGGGCCGCCGATGCCCAGCGTGTCGTTGGGGACCGGACGCCAGGTGCGGGTCACGATCGGAACGCCAGCGGGCCCGCGCGCGGCCAGCAGCACGCGCACCACCGAGTCGGCCACCAGGCGCGGTCCGGGGCCCCCCGTGTAGCCGTTCAGCATCAGGAGACGAGGGCTCGCGATCGCGGCGCTGTCGCGCCGCACCGCGGCGGTGTCCCGGCCGCCGCCGGGGAGCCAACGACCTGGCTCGCCGACCTGGGTGACCTGGTGCGCCACCGCCGAACGCCCCCCGCGCACCGCCGTGATCCGGATCGGCTCGGCGCCGAGCTGGCGCGCGTCGAACCCCGACTGCTGCTCGACCAGCGAGAACTCGGCCCACGGCAGCGGCACCTGCTCGTTCGCGACGACGCCGTTCACATTGCCGTACACCCCAGTCCACAGCGCGGCATGACTCGGGGCGGTATTGCTCGGCCACATCGTCCGGGCCCCGCCGGCGCAGCTCGCCTCATTGAACAACTTGAGGAAGGTGGGAATCGCCGAGGGGTCCACCGTCGTCCGCGCGCGCTCCTCGTTCATCGAGTCGAAGCTCGCGAAGATCGCGCGCGGTGTGGCCGGCACCCCTCCCGTCGTGGGAGGAGCGGCCGGCGCACAACCGAGGACGACCAGTGCGAGACTCGGCAGCCCGAGGCGGGCGGCCGACGCCATGATCAGTTGCTCCAGGGCGGCTTGATGTTGTTGGCGCGCGCGTAGGCGATCATCTGGCCCAGGTGCTCGTGCAGGTGCGTGGCGGTGAGAATCAGGAACTGCTGCTTCGTGAACGTCTGCCCGAACATGTTGATCGACTCGGACATTTGCGCAGGCGTGATGCCCGACAGCGCCTGCTTCAGGTGCGCGAACGAATTCTCCAGGTCGGCGATCACGTCGTCCCGTGAGGCCTTCCGGGTTTCAAACGCCTGGACGGTCTTGTAGTCGGCCGGATTGATGCCGGTCATGGCCGGCGCCGTGGCGCCGACGGCGGTGGGCAGGAAGTAGTTGTCGGCTGCGACGTGCTGGAAAACTTGGGATGTGGTGCGGGCCGCTCCCGCCCGCCAGGCGTACGTGGCCTCCGGCATGGCCTTTGCCAGCCCGACGAGCTTGACCTCCAGCTCCCCGATGTCCTTGAGGACGTCCGTCACGAGCTTGTCGCTCTGGGCGGCCCCCGGGGCCGAGATCGTGATGAGCAATGCCGCGGCGGCCGCGGCCGATCGAATCATTGAGCGCATGGGAAGCATCCTCGATTTAGGTGGTGGATCTCATGGTGCCTTGGTCTTGTCCCTGAATACCGGACGCTTGAGAGTGGCCGGAGGATTCTTACGGAGCTCCTCCATCACCCACACGATGGCCCGGTCGAGCTGGGGGTCCTTGCCGGCGATGACATCCTTGGGCGTCTGCTCTACCGCGATGTCCGGCGCGACACCCTCATTCTCCACGATGTAGCCGCCGTCCGGGGTCCAGATGGCCAGATTGGGGGCGGTGATTGTCCCCCCGTCCATCAGCACCGGAAACCCCAGGATCCCGACAAGGCCCCCCCAGGTGCGCTGCCCGATCGTGCGACCCAGTTTCAACTGCTTGAACATCCAGGGGAAATAGTCGCCGCCGGAGCCGGCCGTCTCGTCGATGATCAGCGCCTTGGGGCCCTGGATCGATGCCGTCGGGGTTTTGAGGTCATCGCCATAGCGCATGGCCCAATAGCTGAGCACCGGCCGCCCCAGGATATCGATGTAGTAGTCGGCCAGGCTTCCGCCGCCGTTGAACCGCTCGTCGACGATGATCGCGTCCTTGTGCGCCTGGGGATAGAAGTATCGCTTGAAGGAATCGTAGCCTGATCCTCCGGTGTTGGGCACGTACACGTATGCGACCCGGCCGCTGGTCGCAGAGTCGACCTTGCGGAGATTTCCCTCGATCCAGGCGCGGTTGCGGAGCGCCGCCTCGCTCGCCACGGGTACGACTTTGAGTGTCCGCGAGCCCGAGCCGTCGGGGTTCGGCCCGACAGTGATCTCCACCGTGCGTCCCACCGTCTGCTCGAACGGCTCGTAGACGCTCGACGGGGGACGGAGGTCCACACCGGCCACCGCCAGGAGATATTCGCCCGCGCGGACGTCCACCCCCGGCTCACTCAGCGGAGAGCGGAGCGTCGGATTCCAGTTGACTCCGCCATAGACGCGGGCAAACCGGTAGCGGCCGTTGGCCACCTCGTAGTCGGCACCGAGCAGGCCGACGCCCACGCGCGGCGGGGTTTGCAGCCGCTGGCCGGCACCCTGATAGCTGTGGCCGACACGAAGCTCGCTAAGGGTCCAGCGGATGATCCGGTCCACGTCCGCGCGGCTCGCCGCCTGGGCGATCAGCGCGCCGTACCTGGTTTTCTGGGCGTTCCAATCCACCCCGTGGTAGTTGGTGGCGTAGAAGTAATCGCGGTTGATGCGCCACGCCTCCTCGAACATTTCCGCCCACTCCGCCCGCGGATCGATGCGCAGGTCCACCGCCGCCACGTCGAGCCGGCCCTCGCCGGGCTTCGGGGTGGCGCTGCCCGTCACGAACCAGTTGGTGCCCTGCCGGTAGAGCAGCTTCTTGCCGTCGCGCGTCAGGCCGAAGGCATCGGCTTCCGCGAGCACCACCTCGTCCTTGCGCTTCGCGAGGTCATAGCGGCGCACGACGCCCTTGCCGTCCGTCATCCGGAGGTAGTAGAGCTGGTTCGCCTCACCAATCTCGATCTGCTCGATTTCGGCCCTCGCGATCGGGAACGCGACGATACGGTTCGCGATCCCCTCCAGAGAGACGTCCGCGGGGGGTGGTGCGGGCGCGGGGGTGGCGCCCGGAGTCTTTGCGCTGTCGGGCCGGGCGGGCCCCTTCTCCTCGTCGCTCTCCCGCGCGAAGGGATTGGGCGCATCCCGCGTCAGCGCGATCGCGTAGATGGCCCGGGTCCGCCGGTCGCCCGCCGAGCTCAGCGCGAACCAGTCGAGCGCCGGTCCCGCATCGGTCGAGGCGAGCACGTACAGGTACTTGCCGTTCCGCTCGAAGACCGGCTGGGTCACCTCGCTCAATCCGTCGGTCACCGGGGCCGAGCGGCCCTGCTCGGCGTCGTACAGGTACAGCGCGCTCACCAGCGGATTCGGCTGAACGGTATACGCCAGCCAGCGGGAATCCGGCGACCAGGCATAGCTGAGCATTCCAATCGGCGTGTAGACGCGATTGCCCGCGACCCGGGTACTCTTGGCCGAAGCCACATCCAGCACGTAGATGGACTGCGAATTGTCTCGGTAGGCGATGCGCTTGCCGTCCGGAGACCAGTCCAGCCCGCTGTAGAAACCGGCGCCGACGAGCGGGATCACGCGGTGCGCTCCCCTGGCGTCCTGCGGGGCCAGGTGGAGACGGTACTCGCCCCCCTGATCCGAGACATAGGCAATCTGCTTCCCATCGGGCGACCAGGCCGGCGTGCGCTCGTGCGCCCCGGTCGTGCCCGTCACATTGCGCGGATCGCCCTTTTCCGCCGGTACGGTCACGATCTCGCCCCGCATCTCGAACGCCGCCCGGGCGCCGCTCGGCGAGAGGGACACGCCGCGAATGAAGTCGGCCCCCTTGACCCATCGCGGACGCGTCTCGCGCAAGTCGGCGGCGACGCCGAGGGTGAGCCGCGCGGCGCGACCCGCGGCGGGATCGAGACGATGCAGCCACCCTGCCTGCTCGTAGACGATGCTGCCGCCCCCCGCGGACGCTGCCATCACCGGAAAATCGGTGTGGGTCGTCACCCGGGTCACCGCTTTGGTGCGGCGGTCGTACCTATAGATGTTGAACTCGCCGTCGCGGTCGGAGCGGAACCACACGACGTCGGCCTCGAGCCACATCGGGTCCACGTCGTTGGAACGGCCGGCCGGTTGAGGGACCTTCTCGATTTCCCAGGTGCGGGTATCGATCAGCCAGAGCTGGGAGACGCGGCCGCCGCGATAGCCCTTCCACTGCTCGAAGGCCCGGCCGATTGGGTTGTAGGCGATGTACCGCCCGTCGGGCGAGTAGGTCGCCTGCGCGGCGTTGGGAATCGGTAGCCGCTCCTCGACGCCCCCGGCGGCGGGCACGGTCCAGAGCTGGGTGTAGCGGTTCGAGAAATCCGCCCGACTCGACGCGAAAAGAACCTTGTCGCCATCAGGCGTAAACGCCTGGGGGATGTCGTTCCCGGGATGCCAGGTCAAGCGCTTCGGCTCGCCGCCCATCGCCGGCACGACGTACACGTCCACGTTGCCGTCGTAGTTGCCGGCAAAGGCGATCCACTGGCCGTCCCGGGAGAACACCGGCGAGGTTTCGTCACCGTCGGCGCTGCTCAGTCGCCGGATATCGCTCCCGTCGAGCCGGGCGGTCCAGAGGTCGCCGGCGTAGGCGAAGGCGACGTGGGTCGCGCTCGCTGCCGGCTGGGAGAGGAGCCTCGTGTCGGTGGTGCTGATCTGGGCGGGGACGGCTCCGGCGGTCGCGAGCAGCAGTGCGATCGAGAGACCGGGAATGCGGCGGTTGAGCAGCATGGCGGAAGGCCTTTGGAAGACGCGAGGACCCAATTTAGCTGACTTTGCGTCTTTGCGTCTTTGCGCCGTTGCGCCTTCGCGTCCTACACGCCGAGCAGCCGCGCCGCATTTACGCCCAGAATCTTCGCCTCGTCGGCCGCCGGGAGGCCAAGCGACCGAATGCTCGAGAACATCTTCGGGATGCTTCCGATCTGGTGCGGGTAGTCGCTTCCAGCCAGAATCTGGTCCACCCCGGCGAATTCGATGGCCAGGCGCAGCGCCTTGGGGTCGAAGTTGACGGTGTCGTAGTAGAACTTCTTCAGGTGCTCGCTGGGCAGTCGCTGCAGGTCCTTCCGGCACTCGCTGAACATTTCGAAGCCGCGATCGAGACGCTCGGCCAGGTAGGGGATCGTTCCGCCGAGATGTCCCAGCACCCACCGAATGCCCGGAAATCGCTCGGGGATTCCGGCGAACACCAGATGCGCGGCGGCCAGGGTCGTGTCGAAGAGGAATCCGACCAGCGGCATCAGCCAGTACTCGCGCATCGCCTCGACGCCGAGGGGAAAGGTGGGATGGATGTACATCACCGCGCCGGCGTCGCTCGCGCGCTCCCAGAGCGGCCAGAACCGCCGGTCGGCGAGCGGAGTGCCGTTCACATTGCCCATCACCAGGCATCCCGTGAAACCCATCGCGCGCACCCGCTCGAACTCGGCCACCGATGCGTTCGGGTCGTTGAGCGGGAGGGTGGCCAGGGCGGTGAACCGGCGGCCGCGGGTATCCATCACCTCGCGGAAGGCGTCGTTGACCAGCGACGCCAGCAGCGCGGAGCGGGCCGGCGTCTCGAGCAACGTGCCGGGACAGGTAAGCGAGATGAGCTGACGGTCTACGCCCTCCGCTGCGAGCACCTCCTCCCGGTAGCCGATGTCGCGATGCCCGCGCACCGCGATATTCGCGTCGCCCGGCGAATAGAGCACCGGATTCCCCTCCGCGTCGTCGGAAACCTTGAGCTCGCTCGCGCCGTTTCGCAGGGCGTCGATGAAGGCGGGGGGATAGTAGTGGTTGTGTACGTCGATCACCGTCATGAGGCGGCTTTCTGTGGGAGGCCCTTCCGGACCCGGAAGAAGTAGACCGGCAGGCCGAGCAATACGAGCCCGAGTCCCTTGAGCGTGCTCGCGGGATCGACGTAGACCTGGTTCGCCACCACGGAAAAGGCCGCGACCGCGAAGAGAGCGGGGAGGACCGGGTAGCCGGCGACGGAATACTCCCGCGTGAGATCCGCGCGTTTGCGAAGACGGAACAATCCGACGGCCATGAGCCCGAAGAAAATCCACTCGGTGTAGACCACCAGCGTGAAGAGGCTCCGGAAAGTGCCGGTTGCCACGAGCACCGAGGCCCAGACGGCCTGGAGGAGTATCGCCCGATGCGGTGTGTGGTAGACCGGATGGATCGCGCCCGCCCAGCGGAAGAGCAGGCCGTCCTGCGCCATCGCGAGATAAACCCTTGGTCCCGCCAGGATGATCCCCGCCAGCCCGCCGAAGGTCGAGAACATCACGATGGCCGAGATCGCGCTCCCGCCGCCGAAGCCGAGGAGCCGATCGGCAAAGTCGGCCGCGACGCGCGTGGACGTCGCGACGGTGTCGAGGGGGAGCACGTACATGTACACCGCATTCATGGCCAGGTACACCGCCGTGACAACGAGGGTACCGACGGCGAGCGCCCGTGGTATGGTGCGCTTCGGGTCCACCGTCTCGTCGGAGGTGTAGGTGACCATATGCCAGCCGCCGAACGCGAAGAGGCCGGCGACGAGGCCGCCCAGGAAATCACCGGTCGTGACCGCGCGCTCGGCGGCGGCGCCGACGAAATGCTCCGGAACCCGGCCGCCAAGCAGGAGACCCATCCCGACGATCAGCAGAACGGCGAGCAGTTTGCCGACGGTGAACCAGGTCTGCAGCCGGCTCCCCTGGCGCACGCCGAAATAGTTGACCAGGGAAAGGAGGAGGATGACTCCGACCGCGACCGCCTTGGTTCCTGCCGGACCGAGGGGCACGATGTACCCTGCGTATCGGGCGAACACCACGGCGATTGCCGCGATGATTCCGGAGTGCATGCTCCAGAACATCGCCCAGCCCCAGAGGAACCCGAGCCAGGGGCCGAACGCCTCGGTGAGGTAGACGTAGACACCGCCGGTGCGGGAGAGGGTGGATGCGAGCTCGGCGCAGATGAGTGCGCCGATGAGGGTGATGCCGCCGGCAAGGATCCAGACGGCCAGCACGCCGGCGACCGATGGAACCCGGGTCGTGACTTCGGAGGGCTGCACGAAGATCGATGCGCCGATGATCGTGCCTACCACGAGGGCGGTCGCGTGGGGGAGGCGAATGGCGCGGCGGAGGTGGGTCAGCCCTTGCGCCCTCCCGCCAGTGCCGCCATGAACGCCTTCGCCCGCTCCGGCGCCGGCCCCGGGGAACGCGGTCCCGGTGCGCCGGGCAGGGAAGAGATCGTGAGCACCGCAAAGACCGGTCCCCGCGCGGCAAGCACCTCCTCGAGACCCCGCGCCCACTCATCGAGGGTTCCGAACCGGAAGACGGTCTCGAAGCCGCTCGCTCGCGCCAGCCCGGCGAGATCGACCGGCGGCGCACCCGGCCGTCCCGCCTCAGCGGCCGGTGTCGGTTGCGCGCCGGTCACCTCATAGACGCCGTTGTCGAAGATTAGGACAAAGAGGTTCGCCGGGGCTTGACCCGTGATGGTGATGAGCGAGCCGAGATTCATGATCAGCCCGCCGTCCCCGCCCAGGACGATGACCCGCAGGTCAGGACGCGCCAGCGCAATGCCAAGGCCGAGCGAAGTGGCCTGGCCCATACTCGACGGCACGAAGATCCAGTCACGGGGATGAGTGCCCAGCGCCATCCAGTCCCGCGCGGCTCCCATCGCCGCAAGCACGACGTCGTGATCCTTGCGCACCGCGCGGAGCAGCTTGAGCGCGTCGAGGCTCGACATCGCGGCTTCGCTCATGCCTTGCCCTCGGCGATCAACACCGAGCCAGGCTTGCCGGCCGCGAGGGAAGCGCGCAGGTGATCGGCCATCAGGTCGAAGTGGGCCGGCTCCGTCACCAGCCGGTAGTCGATCTGCCATGCGCGCAGGATCGGCTCGGTGAAGACGAGGCAGGTATCGCCGGGGAGAGTGTCCTGATTCAGGAAGCTCCGGTAGCCTATGATCGAGGGGATCGGAAGCTGCCAGTCGTGCAGCACGTTGCGGAGCGCGTCCCCCGACTCGAAGAGGCCGGTGCACTGGATCATGACCAGCGGCCGGGCGCCGCCGAGGTAGAGTCCAGCCGAGATCGCCCAGGCCTCGCCTTCGCGACAGACCCGGATGAGACGGATGCCGCTCTCTTCGATCTCCTGTTCCCACTGGCCCAGTGTCGAGTCGGGGACCGTGACGACGTGGGTGATGCCGCAGTCGCGGAGGAGGGCGGCGACCTGTGCACCGGAAAAGATCGAGGTCACTGTGCCGGGCGGCGCCGAGCCACGATCAGCACCTGGATCTCATCCAGGCGCTGGTTCACGAAGTCGAGGCGGACGCGACCGTCGGGCATCAGCGAGACGGTCGCCGGCACGGCGCTGTGGGTGAGGTACCATCCGGCCGGAAGCACCACTGCGTTGGCCGGACGCCCGAAGGCGCGGTCCCAGATCAGCTCGTCGCCTTCGATCCGGTAGCGCGCCGAGTCGGTGTAGGTCTCGGAAATCCGGAGCCGGACCGACTGGCCCTTCTTCACGGCGGGGAAGGGAATGACGACGACTTCGGTTTCGGCTTTGACTGCCTCCCCGATGTCCAGCCCGGCGGCGGTGATCTCGGCGCCGCGAAGGAACCGGGTCGCGAGTGGCTGTCCGGTGTCGAGAATGAACGCCGACGGATTGGAAACGGTGCTCCCCGCGCGGACGACGTTCAGGTATTTGTCGACGCCTTCGCGCGTCTCGGTGTAGTCGTGGTACAGGTCGAAGGCGTGGGTTTCCGGCTGCCGCAGGAAATACACGATGTCGCGGGTTTGGATCGCACGCTCGATCAGCCGCCCGGCGCGGGACTGCGACGTTCCCGCCGAGGCCGGCGTCCGGCGCGCCCGCACGACGAGCGACGCCGCGTCCGGAGAAGCGTTGATAAAGCTGATGAGCGCCCGCCCGCCCGCCTCGGTAAGCACCTGCGAGGGCACGTTACAGTTGACGAGCTCATAACCCGCGGGGAGAACCACCGCATTCCGCTTGATGCCGAGCGAGCGGGAAAAGACCAGCTCGCCATCTTCCTCGTAATAACTCTTCGGATCGTGGTAGGTCTTGTCGATCAGGATTCGCACCGTGCCGGTGGCGGGGACGGGCTTCGCCAGCTCGACTCGGATGTACCGGGTCCCGGTGTCCGCGCCGGCGAGCCCCGAGGTGCGCGCGGTGGCGCCGTCAACTACCTCGAAACGCAGCGGTTGCCCGGTCGCGAGATCGGTCACCGACTCGTCGCTGGCCTCGCTTCCCTTCCGTATCGGGTTGAAGAAGTACCGTGCGCCCGGCGTGGTGGCCCACACTTCGTAGAGAATTCGGAATTTCCCGCTGCCCGGCGCCAGGAGCTCGTAGCGGGTGTATTCGCCGGCCGAGGTCTGGCGCCGGGGCGGAGTCTGAGCGCACAGGGCGACGAACGGAGCCCCGGCCAGGAGGAGAGCCACCGCGCCGGCCAGCGACGACCTCATACGCTCGTTCATCGAGTCGCGCTCCGCGCCGACCCGCCCCCGCGCAGCGTCGCTGTCCAGTTGAGCGCGACCACCACCTGGGCCACGTCACCGGTTGGTGCGAGCATCAGGAAGTGCTTGCCGTCAGGCGTCACGTCGAAGTTCGCCTGCAGCAGATCGCCGATGAGGTCGGATTCGAACAAGACCTCGCGGCGAATGGGCGCGAAGACAGGCGACACCCGCACGGTCGCGGCGCCGCCCGCGCCGAGCTCACGGTCGAGGCGGTAGCAGTCGGAGAGGTCCCGGGTCAGTCGCTCGGGGATGTTGACCATGGAGCCCTAAGATGACGCAAGGACGCAAGGACGCAAGGACGCAAAGTAATTGCACCCTCCTTGCGTCTTCGCGTCTTCGCGTCTTCGCGTCTACTATCCATCGTGTTCCCCTACAAAGACGAAAACCCGACCTACACGACACCCGTCGTCACCATCGCGCTGATCGCGGTGAATGTGGCGGTTTGGGTGTTCATCCAGGGGATGGGCGCGGATCCGGCCCTCAGGAACTCGGTCTGTCAGCTTGGCTTCATTCCCGGGTACCTGTTCGGCGGCATCCCGGTCGACACCGAAATCTCCCTCGGCTACGGGGTGACCTGCAACCTGGGCGGCTTTCCCGCCTGGGCCACCGTGGTGACCTCGATGTTCATGCACGGCGGGTGGATCCACCTGATCGGCAACGTCTGGTTCCTCTGGGTCTTCGGGAACAACATCGAGGATTCGACTGGGCACCTCCGGTTCCTGGTGTTCTATCTCCTCTGCGGCGTCGTCGCGGCGATGGCCCAGGCGGTTGCCAACCCGCTCTCCGCCATCCCGATGGTCGGCGCCTCAGGCGCGATCAGCGGAGTGATGGGAGGCTACATCGTGCTGTACCCCATGGTGCGGGTGCACATGATCGTCTTCCTCTTCGTGTTCATCACCCGGATCGTCGTGCCAGCCTATCTGATGCTCGGGTACTGGTTCCTGCTCCAGCTCCTGAGCAGCGCGCCCCCCATATCCACCGAGACCGGCGGCGTGGCGTTCCTGGCACATGCGGGAGGGTTCGTGGCGGGGACGGTGCTCGTGCTGCTATTTCGCAATCGAAAACTGGTGGCGAGACGGCTGGCGCACGGGATGCCGTAGCGGGTTAGTGGTGAGCAGTGAGCGGTAAGCGGGACCTGCCCTTCCCGCTCACCGCTCAGCTCCCCCCGCTACGGGGTCACAACCCGATAGAGCCAGGCGTCACCGTGATACTCCCGCCACCCGAGCGTGGCGCGCTCGAGATTCGATGACACGGTGAGCCGCCCCGCCGCGTGGGGAACCCGGCCCAGGGGCTCGACCTGGCCGGGACCCGTGACGCGGAAGAGTGAGACTGATTCCTCCGCGCCCCAGATCATGACCAGCAGCGATCCGTCGTCGAGCCAGTTGGCGGTGCCGCTCTCTCCGAACGAAACAAACCATGGCGTTCCCGTCCCCCCGGCGGCAGGCATTACGTCGATCCGCAATGTGTCTTCCGTCGAGGCCGCCCAGCCAAAATAGAGGAGACGGCTCCCGTCCGGCGAGGCGGCGACGCCGTTTAAGGCGGAATGCCAAGGCGATTTCGGGATCTCGCGCCGGTTGCCACCCTGCTGAATGATGATCCGGTCGCCGGTGCGCGGAATCCAGGCCCACCCCGTCGGCAGCGGACTCGGGGAGTAGATGGTCGAGTCCGGCAGCTCGAGCAGATTGCGTGTCCCACCGGTGCGCACATCCACCAGCGCGAGGCGCAGTCCGGTGGAAGTCTGGGTGCTGGCGGCGAGCGTGACCGAGTCGGCCCACGTCGAGGCTTGCACCTGGCCCGAGATACTCACCGGAGATTCCGTCCCCCCCGGGAAGGGGGCAACGCTGAGCCGGACATCCCGTTGCCCCGCGGCATTCGGCACGACGCGCCGGAGGAGGAGCCGCCCGCCGTCGGGCGACACACTCGCTCCGACCTGAGAGGAAGCCTGCAGCAGCGGGGGGCCGGAGGGGAGAGCGCCCCGCAGGAGATCCGGCACCCCGACGGCGACCACTGTAAACGCGTAGCTGCCGTCATCCACTGCCATCTGGGTTCCGTCTGCGGTCACCGAGAGGCCGCTGAACTGTCCGGAGTACACCGTATCCTGGCGGGAGCCGAAGCGTCCCGTCGCAGGATCGATGGCAACCCGCACCACCGCTTCGGCGGCGGTCGGGCCCGCACGGGTCATCCAGATGGCGTCGCGGGAGGCCGCTCCGCCACAGGTGCACGTATTCAGCAGCCGGTCGGTGACCTTGCCGCTGCGATCCACCACCTGCCAGAGTCCCCTCGGCGCCTGGATCACCAGCGCAATGATGCGCGAGGTACCGGGCATCACGGCGAGGGTTGCCAGCGAATTCCCCGGACCGGGAATGCGAATGCTGTCCCGCACCGCGCCGCTCAGCGACGCCACCCGGACCGTGAACACCGAGTCGGCGCCGGAGGACCCGATGAGAAGAGAGTCACCCCCCGAGTAGAAAGTGGCGGCGCCGGGGGTGAGGTGTCGTGGAGGCCCGCCGAGCACCGAGACCAGGTGGCTGCCGTAGCGGCCGCCGACGGTGCCGAACATGATGAGATTCCGCCGGTCGGGGCTCCACTCGAGCCCGTAAGCGGACGTCGCGCCCTCGAGGATGCGCCGGCTTGTCGTGCTCCCGACGTCCTGGATCTCCATGGCGAAGCTGCAGCCGCCGGTGCCGCAAACCTTGACGAAGTAGGCCAGCTGCTTTCCATCGCCGGAGAGCGCCGGGTACGCCACCGAGCCGGTAAAGGTGAGCTGGGTGCGGTCCCGGAGCGCCACGGCCGCATTCCGCGGCGCCGAGCGCCTCGATATCGCAAAGGCAGCGAGCACCCCCACGACCGCGATTGCGCCGGCCACGGCCACCTGGACGATCCTTCTTGAGCGCGGGGCCTGCGCAACCGCCACCGTACCCGTCGTCCCGGACTGCCCCAGGGCCTTCACGAAGTCCCCGGCACTGGCAAAGCGATCGGCCGGAATCTTGGAGAGCGCCTTTGCCACCGCCTCATCTACGGCTTCCGGCACCGTGCTCCGCACCGTCCGAATGCGGGTCGGCTGCTCGGTCAGCAGCTTGGCGATGACCGCTTGCACCGTCGCCCCGGTCACCGGCGGCTCGCCGGTCAGCATTTCGTAGAGGACGGCGGCGAGGGAGTACAGGTCGCTCCGGGCATCGAGCTTCCGATCGCCGGTGGCCTGCTCCGGGCTCATGTACTGCGGGGTGCCGAGCGAAAGGCCGGTCTCGGTGAGCCGGTTACCACCCGCCTCCTTGACCGCGAGCGCGATGCCGAAGTCGGCCAGCATCGCCTCGCCCTCCTGGATCAGGATGTTCTCCGGCTTGATGTCGCGGTGGACCACCCCATGCCGGTGGGCGTAGTCGAGGGCACCGCCCACCTGCTTGGTGATGCTCAGCGCCTCGTCCAGCCCGAGTTGGGTTTCCCGGTTGAGCAAATCGCGCAGCGACTCGCCGCGAACGTAGGGGAGGACGTAATACAGCAGACCGTCGGCGGCGCCGGAGTCGATCAGCGTGAGAATATGGGGATGGTCGAGCCGGGCGGTGATCTTGATCTCGGCCAGAAAGCGCTCCGACCCGAGCACCGCGCCTAGCTCGGGACGCAGCACCTTGAGGGCGACCTCACGCTCGTGCTTCAAGTCGTGGGCGAGATAGACCGTCGCCATTCCGCCCTGGCCGAGCTCGCGCTCGATGCGGTAGCGGTCGGTGAGAATGCCGCTCAATCGGGATTCCGGAAGACTCATGGTCGGCTTTTCCGTTGATTGTTCACTGTTGTTTTCCCGCTTACCGCTTACCGCTTACCGCTCACTGCTCACCGCTGCTGCCCGCGATCGACCAAAGCTCGAAGGTTCTGAATGACCACGATGTGGGATGACGGACTCCGGCGGAGCATCACGAAGTGGCGGCCGTCCGGAGATACATCATAATTGGCGTGGGGCTGGGCGGGCTCGTAATCGGACGCATCGAAAAGCGTCTGCCTGGTCACCACTTCCGCCTCCTGGCCGAGACGAAGTGCCGCAGCCACTATCTCGACCCTGCCGCCCTTGGGCTGGCGGTAGAACAGCTCGTGGCCGTCACGGGACCAGACCGGTTCACTTCCCCCCTCGAGAGACACCTGGATCAGTGTCCCCTCCTTGGAGAGTGGCCGCACGTAGACCTCCTGCCGACCGGTCTGGTCCGAGGTATACGCCACCCATTTGCCGTCGGGGGATGGCGCCGCCCAACCCTCGGAGTACGGCGTGGCAAAGAGCGGCTCGACCGGATGCTCGGCTCCGGGCCGCACCAGGGCAATATCGGTATTCGAGTGGCCGTTGAGGTCGGTGCCGGTGGTGATCAAGGTTGGTCCATCGCCGACGGGAATACCCACGTAACTGAGCGTGGAGTTGGCGAGTACCGAGTCGGGGGGATTGGCGACCCCGGGCCGGACGCGGTAAATCCCGAATGTTCCCGACCGCCCCGAGGTGTAATAGATCGACCGTCCGTCTCGGGTCCACACCGGATCGTGGCCGTCCCGGTCGAAGGTGATGCGGCTCAGCTGGCGCTGCTCGCGATCCAGAACCCAGACGTCGCGGCCGTCCTGTCCGACGTTGTCGACCGCGATCCGTTTGCCGTCGGGCGAGTACCGCGGGCTGTGGTAATTCTGGCGGGCTTCGGTGAGCGGGCGCGCGATCCCGGTACGATCGACCTCCATCAGCTCCCGCCCGAAGGTCGGCAGGTAGATCAGCGTCCCATTCCGGGAGACCGCAAACTGCGCGACGCCCGCACCGGTGAGCGAGACATTGGTGGCGAGTTGAAGCGGCTCCCCCGTGGCCTTGCCTGTTTTCGGGTCGAACACGACGGCGTTCAGGGTATTGTCGGGAAGCGCATAGACCAGGACGCCGCCGGTATACCGGATCTCGACGACCGGGAAATCGAAGATCGGAGAGACCTTGCCCGTCTTGAGGTCCATCATCGCGGCCTGGCCGGTGTTGCTGAGCCC
>CAZHSO010000038.1:0-31145 GCA_964535105.1 uncultured Gemmatimonas sp. | reverse complement strand
GGCCCGATCTGTCCTCGCCCCGGGACATCGCTGCGCGGGGCGCGGGACATCGCGGAGGGCCTCACGCTATATTCGGCGCGGCGACTCTTTTCTTGAGGGTGGTTTCGTGATGCATGGGTTCAAGGTGTCGGTCAGCAAGGATTACCTCGGCTTTTCCTCCGCCCATTTCATCACGTTTTCCGGGCACCAGTGCGAGTCGCTCCACGGCCACAACTACCGGATCGGGGTGACGGTGGAGGGAGACGTGGATCCGGAGTGCGCCTTCGTGGTGGATTTCGGAATCATCAAGCGAATCGTGCGGCCCCTCGTCCAGGCGATGGATCACAAAGTCCTGCTCCCGACCGAGAACACGAAACTGGTGCTC
The DNA here is from genome assembly GCA_964535105.1 of uncultured Gemmatimonas sp. GTDB lineage: Bacteria > Gemmatimonadota > Gemmatimonadetes > Gemmatimonadales > GWC2-71-9 > JABFSM01. The sequence goes on along the minus strand of CAZHSO010000038.1, from coordinate 30,781 downwards.
CGTCAGGAGGACGAGCGCATGATGGTGGAGTATCTCGGGGCACCACGGTTCGTCTTCCCCGCCTCGAATGTGGCCCTCCTGCCGATCACCAACACCACGGCGGAGATGATCGCGGAGTACCTCGCGCACAAGGTGCGGCGCGACCTTCTGAAGGAAGGGCTGACGCGGCTCGAGGCGATCGAAGTGGAAGTGGAGGAGAGCTTCGGGCAGTCGGGATATTACAGGGTGTGGATGGGGGAGTGAGGGGTGAGGGGTCAGGGATCAGGGGTCATGGGTCCCCCTCAGCTTCCTACGAACGGTTTCGTCGGCCCCTTGAGGCTCGAGCCTGCCGGGAGCTTCATGAGCACAAGCCCCTCGATCAACTCCGCAACCTCGAAATCCTTGGCGGTGATCCCTCCGGCGCTGTGGGTAGAGAGTGCTACCCGCACCGCCGGCCAGGTGACGGTGAGGTCGGCGTGATGATCAGCCGTTTCGCAGATGAAGGCGATCGCGTTGGCCACCAACATCGAGCCGCGCCAGCCGTCGGTTTTATAGCTCCGTCGCAGGGCGCCGTCCTCGAAGCTCCATCCCGGGAGGCTCGCCAGCCGGCCCTGAATCTTGGTTTCGGAAAACGCCTGTTCCTTCGCCATCGCGTGTTTCTCCTTTCCCATTTTCCCCCTTCCCCCTTCCCCTTCCTTCCCCCTGACCCCTAGTCTCCCAGGCTGATCCCGAGATTCCGGGCGGTCATGATGATTCCGCTGTCGAGCGGCACGAGCTTCGGCTTGCCGATGATCGCTTTGAGTGGAACGCGGCCGACCGTTGGCGGGGTGTAGACGACACACGACCCGAAGTCTCCGGCGGCGATGGCCCGCACCGCTGCCGAGCCGAAGCGAAGTGCCAGCAAACGGTCGAACGTGGTGGGTGACCCACCCCGCTGGAGATGGCCGAGGACCAGACCCCGGGTCTCCTTGCCGGTTCGCTCCCCGATAGCCTTGGCCACCTCCTCCGCGATGCCGCCGAGCCGTTCCGCCTTCCCGTCCCGCGCGGTCTCGCGCAGCACGACCCGGCCCCCCTTGGGAGAGGCGCCTTCCGCCACGACGACGATGGAGAACCGGCGTCCGCGCCGCTCGCGCTCGAGAATCTTTTCGCAGACCTTCTCGATATCGAAAGGGATTTCGGGAATCAGGATGACATCGGCGCTCCCCGAGAGCCCGCTGTGCAGCGCGATCCAGCCCGCGTAGTGACCCATCAGCTCGATGACGAATACCCGGTCATGACTCTCCGCCGTCGTGTGAATCTTGTCGAGCGCATCGGTCGCGGTGGCGACGGCGGTGTCGAACCCGAAGGTGGATTCGGTTCCCGACACGTCGTTGTCGATGGTCTTGGGCACGCCGACGACCGGGATCCCCTTCACGAAGAGCTCGTAGGCAATGCCCAGACTGCCGTCACCCCCGATCGCGACCAGCGCGTCGAGCCGGTGCGTGCGGAACGATTCAACGAGGTCGCCGGAGCGGTCCACTTCGACAAGAGCGCCGTCGTCGCGAATGGTGGGCCAGCGGAAGGGATTTCCCCGATTGGTGGTGCCGAGAATGGTGCCGCCGAGGTGCGTGATGCCCCGCACGGCGTCCGGGCCAAGGGGGATGAGTCCGTCGGTCTCCGCGTTCGTCGGCCGGAGCAGCCCGTCGTAGCCGCGCCTGATGCCGAGCGTCTCCCAGCCGCGCTGATGGGCCGAGAGCACGATCGCGCGGATCACCGCGTTGAGGCCGGGGGCGTCTCCGCCGCCGGTGGAGATGGCGATACGCATCGTCGTCAGGACGTTCCTTCGCGGATGAGCTTCACCACTTCACCGGGTGACGCGTGACGCCCGGCGCGCTTCTTGGAAAAAACCTGGACTCCGTCCACCGTCACGTCAAAGACTCCACCGGAGGAATGAATGAGCTTGACGCCGGCGCCGGGAAACTCCTGCCGAATCTCCGCTGCCAGACCGGCAGCGCGGGGCTCGTAGTTTCAAACGACGCAATAGTGAATCGTGACGTGCATGGGCCGCCCGCAGGTCGAATGGTGAACCGAGTCTGGTCCAATCCTAGTCCCCCGTCGAACGATGGCAAAGGACCTGTTAATATGCTCTCATGATCGCTCTTGCCCTGCTCGCAACGCTCTCCGCGCCCTCGGCCCGGCCCGCGCCGGCTACGCCGGTCCGGGGGATTTACATCAACGCCTGGGCTTTCGGCTCCCGGAAGTTCCATCAGCTGGTCGCGCTCGCCGATTCGACCGAAATCAACGCCTTCGTCATCGACGTCAAGGATGACACCGGCTACCTCACCTACCGCTCGGCTGTGCGCACGGCCATCCAGATCGGCGCGAACCGGGAGCTGCGGGCCCCCGACGCAGCGGCGCGGATGGCGATCCTCAAGCGCAAGGGCATCCGGCCCATCGCGCGGATCGTGGTCGCCAAGGATCCGCTGCTCGCCGCCAGGAAACCGGAGTGGTCCATTCGCACCGTCAAAGGAGGCCTCTGGGCGGACCGGGAAGGGACCCACTGGGTCGACGCCTTCAACGACTCGGTGTGGGTCTACGCCGCGGAGCTGGCGGCGGAGGCGGTGAAGATGGGATTCGTGGAAATCCAGTACGACTACGTCCGGTTCCCCGACGAGCCGAAGTCGCGCAGGGCGACCGCGGTGTTCCCCGCCCGCAAGGGAGCTGAATCGTCCCGCGCGGGCGTCGCGAGAAATCTGCAGTTGCTCGCCACCCGGACCCGCGCACTGGGAGTTCCGTTCACCATCGATGTCTTCGGGCTCACGACCACGGCCGAGGACGATATGGGCATCGGCCAGCTCTGGGAGGATCTCGTCGTCGTCTCCGATGTGGTGCTCCCGATGGTCTATCCCAGCCACTACGGGCGCGGTATCTACGGCGTGGCGCGTCCAAACTCCGATCCGTACACCATGGTGAAACGGGCTCTGGAGGATGGGTTGCGCCGCTCCAAGGCGCTCGCGCCACGGAAAACGGCCGAGATCCGGCCCTACCTGCAGGCGTTTACGCTCGGCGTTCCGAAGTACACCCCGCAGCACGTGCGCGAGCAGATCCGCGCGGCGGCCGACGTCGGCATCGAAGGATGGGTGCTGTGGAATCCGCGCTCGGTGTATGTCCGTCGATATTTCAAGCCTGATAGCGTCGCGGTCCGGCCGGCGGCTGGGGCGGATTCCAAACAGTGAGATTGCTTCGGGCGCTCGGCGCGGGCCTCGCATTGACGGGCTCTGCGCTCTCCGCGCAGCGCCGGCCCACGCCGGCGCCCACTGGTCCTCCCCCGGGCGAATGGCCCGCCGCCGGACGGGACGGGGGTCTGACCCGATACAGCCCGCTGGACCAGATCACGACCGCCAACGTCGGATCGCTCCGGCCGGCCTGGAGTTTTTCCACCGGCGTGCTGGGCGCCCACGAGGGAAATCCCCTGGTTGTCGGCACGATGCTGTACTTCCAGACTCCCCATCCCAATGCGGTCTACGCGCTGGATCTTTCGAAGCCGGGGGCACCGATCGCATGGAAGTATGCCGCTCCGGCCGCAGCCCGGGCGGGCCAGCTTCCGACCGGATGCTGCGACGCCGGCAACCGCGGGCTCGCCTGGCATGCGAGCGGGAAGATCTACGCCCCCCTCCTGAGCGGAGAGCTTGCCGCCCTCGATGCGGCCACGGGACGCGAGATCTGGCGGGTGCGCAATGCAGACCCCCGCACCGGCGCCACCCTCGCCGGCGCTCCGCTCGTCGCGGGGAATGTCGTGATCGTGGGCATCTCGGGAGCCGAGTACGGAGTCCGCGGCCACCTGAGCGCCTACGACGCGCTCACCGGACGGCTCGTGTGGCGCGGCTACAGTACCGGTCCGGACAGCGAGGTGCTGCTGGACGGGCCGGCCAATCCCGCCTACGCATCGCATCAGGGACGCGACCTCGGCGTCTCGACCTGGATCGGGGAAAGCTGGCGCCAGGGAGGAGGCACGACCTCCGGATGGCTTTCACTGGACCCGGCGTCGAACCTCGTCTTCTACGGCACCGATCAGCCGGCCCCCGGCAATCCCGCGCTCCGGCCCGGCGACAACAAGTGGGCGTCCAGCCTCATCGCGCGCGACGTGGCGTCCGGAAAGGTCCGCTGGGCGCTCCAGATCACCCCGCACGATGAGTGGGGCTACGGCGGCGCGAATGAAAGCATCCTCGCCGATCTCACGGTGCGCGGCACTCCGGTCAAGGCCCTGGTGCACTTCGACCGAAACGGATTCGCGTATACCATCGACCGGATCACCGGAAAGATTCTCCTGGCGGAGAAGTACGGGCCGGCCAACTGGGCACGCTCGGTGGATCAAACGAATGGGATTCCCCAACGCGATCCCGCGTTCGCGGCGCCTGGCACCTCCGTCGCACCGGCTCGTCCTCGCCAGCCGGCCGCTCCGGCGGGCCCGACGATTTGCCCCTCCAGCATGGGAACGAAGTTTCTCCAGCCGGCGGCGCACTCGCCGGTGACGGGACTGTTCTACGTGCCGCTCAACAATCTCTGCATGACGATGTCGACCCAGGCGGTGACCTACGAAGCCGGCCGGCTCTACAGCGGCGTCCAGGTGAGGATGGCCGCGGGGCCCGGCGGAAACCGCGGCCGCTTCATCGCGTGGGACGCGAGCACCGGCACCATCTCGTGGGAAAACAGGGAGCCGCTCGCCGTGGCGGGAGGAGCACTGGCCACCGCCGGAGGCCTGGTGTTCTATGGAACGCTGGACGGGTGGCTCAAGGCGGTGGATCAGCGCTCCGGGCGGGAGCTCTGGAAATTCAAGACGCCGTCGGGAATCGTTGGAAATCCCATCGCGTTTACCGGCCCCGACGGGAAGGAATACGTCGCGGTCTTGTCGGGCGTCGGAGGCTGGTGGGGGCTGGGAGGGAACGGCGCCTTCGCCGACCTCGCCCGTCTGACCACACCTGGAGGAGTTCTCATGGTGTTCGGGCTGTGAACGCGGCCGTGGCAATCCGCATCGCGCTACTCCCCTTTCTTTTTCATTCCCAGGTGCCCCTCCCCAGGGTGACGGCGGGAGCGCCGCAGGCCTTTCAGGATCGCCGGATCGGCGAAAGTTCGGGCGTGATCGCGAGCCGGAAGTATCCGGGATTGCTCTGGACCATCAACGATTCCGGCGGCGATCCGGTGCTCTTTCTGTCAGACAGCTCCGGCGCATCGCTCGGAGCCTTCACTGTCCCGTCGGCAATGAATGTCGACTGGGAATCGCTGGGCCGGGGCCCCTGCGGCGCCGGCGAATGCCTCTACATCGGTGACACCGGCGACAACACCGAGCGCCGCCGCTCGGTCACGCTCTATCGGATGCCTGAGCCGGGGCCGCTCTCTCCTCCGCGCGACGCAGTCGGGAGCGGCTCCTCGTCGATTCGGGTGGAGTATCCCGATCAGGCTCACGACGTCGAAGCGCTGTATGTCGAGCCGGAGGGCAGCGTCATGCTGGTGACTAAGGGTCGGCGCGGCGGGGTGCTGACCTTCCGGGTTCCCGCTTCGGCGTGGGCGCAGCGCAGGGTGGCCAGGGCGGTGCGGGTCGACAGTCTTCCGATCGCGGCGAGCCTCCCGATCGGGCGCGTTGTTACCGACGCCGCCATTTCTCCAGACGGGCGCCTCGTGGCGGTCCGGACCTATCGGGAGCTCTGGTTTTTCACGCGGGCGGCGGACGGCCATCTCAGGCTCGATCCCGCGCGGCCGGTGTGCGACGTCACCGGACTGCAGCGCCAAGGCGAGGCGGTGGATTGGTGGCAGGGGGATACTCTCGTGCTCACCAGCGAGCGCGGCTCGGCCCGGGCCGGGACAATCGTCATGGTGCGATGTCCGCTCCGCTGAGGTTTCGTTTTTCCAGCTGGTGGATCGCCCTGCCGCTCCTCGCCGGACTGTGGCTCATGCTCGACCATCCCCGCCCGCGTCCGCCTCACCGCGCCGAGTGGCTCGATGCCGGCGGGAGCCTGGTTCGAACGGTGCGCGCCGGGGAGGGGGATACGACGATCCTCCTGATTCACGGCTTCGGCGAATCGCTGACGACGTGGCGGGCGGTGTTCGATCCCCTCGCGTCGCAGGCTCGCGTCATCGCGCTCGATCTCCCCGGGTTCGGCGGCAGCAGCAAGCCGGACGCGCTTTATTCCCTCCCCGCGATGACGGAGCGGCTGTCCCGCTTCATCGACGAGCACACGACCGGGACGCTGGTCGTGATGGGTCATTCGATGGGGGGGGAGCTGGCGGCCTCGCTCGCACTGGCTCGTCCCGACCGGGTCAAGCTCCTGATTCTCATCGCACCGGCGGGTTACCGAATCGGCCTCGGCTGGATCATCGACACCATGTATCCCAGGAAAGCGGCGACGGTCGGCCGGTATCTCGGCCTCCGCTCCTTCATCACTCCGATCCACGACCCGGGATGGCTCGGAGAACCCGATTCGATGGAAAACTACGACCTGACCGGCGACCCGACCTACGAGCGGGCGGCCGCTCGAGTCCTGCAGGAGTTCGATTTCGTGGGACTTCGGGATCGCTTCCGGGATCTCACACAGCCGACGCTGCTGATCTGGGGCGGCAACGACCCGGTGATCCCCATCGCAGCCGGAGACACCATCTCCCGACTGATTCCCTGCCTCCGATACGCCCCACTGGCCACCGCATTCCATCGTCCCCACGCCGAAATGCCCGACACGGTGCTGGCGATCATTCGCGGATTTCTGCGGGATCCGACCTGTCATTCGGCCCCAAGGGGGTAGACCGTAGGAGTAAATACTACTATCTTGGGCGCGCTCCGCACGTCCTAAACCCGCCACCCGGGGGTACTTCTGGACCTCCCAACTTTCCATCGTGTTCCCGTCGCCTGGCTCCTGGAACGAGGCAGCGAATCGATCCGTCTTCGTACCCACCGCGAGCTTGCCTACCCCGGTACCGTCCCGCCTGAGGTGATCACCGCCGACGAAGAGGTGGTGGGGCAGTCGAAACAGGTGCAAGCGGTAATCAAGAAACAGAAGGACAACGGGATCTGGGGAGGCAATCTTCTCTGCCTGGCCCCGTCCGCGAAGGATGGGATCAAGGACGTCGGGACGATTCCGCAGTATCGGCGGCTGCTCCAGCTGGGAGTTCCCCGGTCGGCGAGGGCATACAAGCTCGCCGACCGCGTCCTCTTCCGGCTGCTCTCCCGGGACGACGATCCGTTTCTCCAGTTCGAGTTCGCCAAACTCTCCAAGGATTCGCCCGCGGCGATGGAGTGGGCGCGAGAGCACATGCGGGAGGCGGCGACGGCGGCGCTCGCGGAGGCTGGGTACATCGAGGACCCGCGGGTGCGGGGGGCCGCGCACAAGATTGCGACGGCGGTGTCGGCATTTCTCCGGAGCCCGCTCGCCGAGAAGCCCTACGTCCGCTCGGGCTCGAAGACCATTCTGAATCCGGAAGCGCATCCGCCGACCTGGTACTCGGTGGCGATGATCGCGGCGATGCCGAACCTCCAGCGGGAGCGGGCGGGGTTCACCGAGCGATTGGGGCAGTACCTCGGGACCCCGATGTCGAAGAAGGCGTTCGTCTGGCAGATCGGAAAGCGGGTGGTCAAGCCCGAGCTGCTGCTGCTCGGCGATCCCATCGTGGCGGACGCGAAGGGGAACGCGAAGGACATTCCGCTGGCGCTGCATTTCATCGAGCTGCTCGCTCGGATCAGCGCGCTGCACACCAATCCGGTGGCGACGAAGGTGCTCGCGCGGCTGATGTGGGAATGCGATGACGAAGGCGTGTGGCGTCCGAAAACGCTCAAGACGGCTCCCAGGACCACTCACAAAGTGGTCTGTCACGGGTACCCTCTTCACGTGGAGTCGAAGAGCCCCGACTCGCGCGTGGTGGACGTGACCTTCCGCCTGGCGCTCATCGCGAGGCTGCTCGGGTGGCCGCTGGAGTATCGCTAGTGGCCACGCTCGACCTCACAACCTTCGGCTTCACGCCCACCGAGAGTCTGATCTACGAAGTGCTCCTTCGTGGGGGACCGGGAACGGGGTACGCTGTGGCGCGCGCCGCGGGACTGGCCCGGGCCAACGCGTACGGGGCGCTCGAGGGACTGGTGAAGAAGGGTGTGGCACGGGTCGAAGAGGGACGTCCGAAGCGCTACCGTCCGGAGCCGCCGGCGGCGCTGCTGGCCCGGATCCTCGACCGGCAGGGCCAGGCGCTCGACGAGGTCAGCAGGAGTCTCGAACAGATTTCGGTTCCCGAAACGCTGACACTGGTCGAGCTCACGTCGGCGCGCGGCGCAATCCAGATCGCGTCGCGCGAAGCCGCTCGGGCCACCGGACAGATTCTTCTGCACGCTCCTCCCGATGCCTTCCCCCCGCTGGTGCCCTCACTCCGCAAGGCGAGCGGCAGTGGCGTCGTTCTCTCGCTCTCCGCGACCGGGCCGGTGGATCTGCCCTTCGCGACGGTGATGGTCTCCGAAGCGACCCCGGAATGGCCGGGTCAGCCCTTCCTGCTCGTCGTCGATGGCCGGAGCGCGCTGCTCGCTTCCCGCGAGGGCGAGCGGGTCAGCGGCCACTGGGGAACGGCCCCAACCCTCGTGGCGGCCGCGACGCTTGCGATCGGGAGACTCCGGAGCATCGCGTGACCGAGGACATGGGAGAATTCTTCCAGGAGCACCGCCGGGAATACCTCGCGGAAGCGCCGGCACGACTCGGCGAGCTGCGCAAGGATCTGGCGGCGGTGCGCTCGGGAGAGGCCGACGCGGTCGGCTCGCTCAAGAGCCGCTTTCACCGCCTGGCCGGATCCGGCGGCAGCTATGGCTTCCCCGCCATCAGCGACGCCGGCAGGGAGGCGGAGGAGTGGATGGCGGAGCACCCCGAGCCCGACGACGCCGGATTTGCCCTGCTGGGCGGTGTGATCGGAAGGATCGCCTCGGCGTTCGACCTCGGCGCCAGAGAGCTGGGACTCCCGACCGAGCCCCAGAAGCAGCCGCCCTTCGGCTGGCGCGCGCACCTGGTCGGAGGGGCCACCGATCTCGCCGCCCGGCTCACCTTCGCGTTGCGCGACGCGCAGTATGCCGTCACCAACGCCCCGCTCGATGCCGACCCCGCGACGATCCCGGCCTCCGAGCGACCTGATCTGACCATCATCCTCCCCGGGCCCGAGGAGATTCCTGGAGACGCGGTCACGCGCTGGGCAAGCGGAGGCTTCGAGCGCCGCGTCGCGGTGGCGCTGGTAGCCGACAGCCGGGGCATCGATCTTCTCGCTGAGCCGTACTCCCGGCTCGACCTGCTGGTGAGCCCTTCGCGGGCCGATGCGGAAATCTCGCGTTGGGCGCGCGCGACGGCGCGGGCGGCGGCTTCCCCGGCGTCGGTGCTGCTCGTGCTGGACGACGACGAGGAGTGCTCGCCGCTCACCACCTGGCTCGAAGGAGCGGGGCTTCGCATCACCTCGGTGAACTCGGCGCACGCGGCGGAAGAAGCGCTGCGGCGCGAGCTGCCCGACCTGGTGCTCCTCGACTGGAATCTTTCCGACGGACGCGGACCGGGACTGGTGCGGCTGATCCGGAGAGACCCGCGGCTGGCACTGACCCCGGTGGTCGCCCTCGCCGGCGAACCCAGCGACGGGGAGCGGGACCGGGCGCTCGACGCCGGTGTGGACGACCTGATGTTCCGTCCGCTCTCGCAGCATCGCCTGGTGGCGAGCGTCCTCCACCGCGCCGCGCGCGCGCGGCGGCTCGACGAGGCGATCCGCCGAGACCCGCTCTCCGGATTCCTCACCGTCGGAACGCTGCTCGACGAGTTGGAGTCGGTGCTGGCGTATGCCCGTCGGGAGGGGGAGCGGATCTCCTTCCTTCTACTCGACGTGGATCACTTCCGCCGGGTGAACGAGCAACTCGGCCACCAGACCGGGAACCAGATCCTCGCCCACGTGGCGAGGGTGATCCGCGACCGGGTGCGGGCGAGCGATCTCGCAGTGCGGATGGGAGGCGAGGAGTTCGGTGTGCTCTTCCGCCATTGCGGCCCCGGCGACGCCGCGCTGGTCGCCGAGCAGATTCGCCTCGCTGTGGTCTCGACGCCGCCCGTCATCGAGGGAACGCCGATGCCGGTGCGGCTCTCAGGCGGTGTTGCCGGATATCCCGATCATGCGGTGGGGATGCTCGACTTGCTGCTCGCCGCGGAGCGGGCGCTCAGGCATGCGAAGGAGACGGGGCGGGATCGAGTGGCGGTGAGTGGGTAGGAGGCTAGGAGGCAAAGTGAACTACCTTGCCTCTTTGCCTCCTTGCCTCCTTGCCTCCTACCGCTGAATCACGATTGAACCCGCTTCTCGCTCCGCCTGCGCCACCTGTGCTCGGGCCACGCGATGCGCGTCGGCACGCTGTCGGGCGGCAGGATGCCCTTCTTCCCCGCCCTCCGCACTCTCACGGAGAACGTCCTGCCATCCTGCGCGTAGTCGATTCCGAGCTCGCCGAAGGGGCTCGTGAGGGCAACGTTTTTCGGCAACTGAGCCTTCCACCCTGCCGGTAGCTCCACCCGGAAGTTCACGGTCCCGACACCGTCCGATCCTTCTGCTCGAGGGCGGGCGTCATGGCATAACGATCGCGCGCGAGACCAGCGTACCATGCGCCGGCATCCTGCCAGGTGGACCGGCCGCCGATGTCGATCGACATATCCACGGTGTTGGAACGGGCCGCGAACGATTCTGGCTCGATCCTGGGCACGTCCCGGGTGGCCCAAGTGATCGTCCGGCGTCCGTTCGCCTCGCGCGTGACGGGCTGGAAATTCAGATTGCGGGCCTTGATGCGCGGGTGAAGCGCGGCGGGCGGTCAATGCTGAAACGTCGACGAGAGCGGCTGAACGTCGCGGGGGCTCTCATTCCCGAAGAGCAGCCGTCCCTCGCGGAAGGAAGCACCCCGAAGGGTGAGGGCGAGGACTTCGCCCAGTTCCTGGACCGGAAACGCTTCAACCTTCTCTTTGATAGCTCCGGGAAGGTCCTCGAGATCCGGCTCGTTCTCCTTCGGAATGACGATCCGCGTGATACCGGCCCGAACCGCGCCGAGGATCTTCTCCTTGAGCCCGCCGATCGGCATCACACGGCCGCGCAGGGTGATTTCACCTGTCATGGCGATGTCGTGGCGCGCCGGGCGGCCCGAAAGCGCGGAGATGAGCGCCGTCGCCATGGTGACGCCGGCGGAGGGGCCGTCCTTGGGGATGGCGCCCGCGGGCACGTGGATGTGGATGTCGCGGTCGAACATCTCGTCGGGAATCCGGAGCGCCGCCGCGTGGGAGCGCGCATAAGTCCAGGCGGCGCGCGCACTCTCCTTCATGACGTCGCCGAGCTGGCCGGTGAGAACCAGCTCGCCCTTGCCCCGCATCGTCGACGCTTCGACGAACATGATGTCGCCGCCCACCGGGGTGTAGTACAGCCCGGTCGCGACGCCGATCGCGTCGTCACCGGCGGCCTTTTCCGGATGCACCTTCGGCCGGCCCAGGAGGTCATCGATCATCCCCGCATGGACCGCAACTTCCGGAGCGCCCTGGTCGGCGATCTGCCGCGCAAGCTTTCTGGACACCTTCCCGATCTCGCGCTCGAGCTGGCGGACACCCGACTCGCGGGTGTAACCGCCGATGATCTCCCGAAGGGCATCCTCCCCGAAGGTCACCTTCCGGCCGGTGAGACCGTTCTCCTCCAGCTGCCTGGGAATGAGGTAGCGCCGGGCGATCTCGAGCTTTTCCTCTTCGACGTACCCGGAGAACTCCACCACCTCCATGCGGTCGAGCAGCGGACCGGGAATGTTCTGGATGAAGTTCGCGGTGGCGATGAAGAGCACTTCGCTCAGATCGAACGGCACCCCGAGGTAGTGATCGGTGAAGCTGTCGTTCTGCGCGGGATCGAGCACCTCGAGCAGCGCCGCCGCCGGGTCGCCCTGGAAGGAGACGCCGAGCTTGTCCACTTCGTCGAGGAGGAAGACGGGATTCTTGGTGCCCGCCTGCTTCATCCCCTGGATGATCCGGCCCGGCATGGCACCGACGTAGGTGCGACGGTGCCCGCGGATGTCGGCCTCATCGCGGGTTCCACCCAGCGAAATCCGCACGTACTTGCGGCCCATCGCGCGGGCGATCGACTTGGCGACGCTGGTTTTGCCGACGCCCGGCGGGCCGACGAAGAGGAGGATGGGACCCTTGCCGGACGGCGGGCTGGGGGTTGGGGGTTGGGGGCTGGGGGCCGGGGAATCGGGGCTTTCAGCTGGAGCAGACGCGGCCGCCGCGCTCTCACCAGCCGTCAAGGCGTCCAGCCGTCCAGCCTCCTGCTTCAATCGCCGCACCGCGAGGAACTCGAGAATCCGGTCCTTCACGTCGCCCAGCGCATAGTGATCCGCCTCGAGAATCGCGGCGGCCTCCTTGAGATCGAGGTGCTCGTCGCTGCGCACGTTCCAGGGGAGCTCGGAGATCGTCTCGAGATAGTTGCGGACGACCTGGGTCTCCATCGATTCGCGGCCGATCCGGGCCAGCCGGGCCAGCTCGCGGTCCACTTCCTTCCGCGCCTCAGGCGGGAGGGCCAGGCCTTGCAGTTTTTCCCGAAGCTCTTCGAGCTCGTCGGCGTCATCCTCTTCGCCGAGCTCCTTGCGGATCTGCTTCATCTGCTCGCGGAGGAACATCTCGCGCTGCCGCTCGCCCAGCTCTTCCTGGACCTGCGACTTGATGTCTTCCTGGGCATCGAGCACGGAAATCTGCCGCTGCACGTGCACCAGCACGCGGCGGAGCCGCTCCTCGACCGAGAGCGTCTCCAGCAGCGCCTGCCGCTGCTGATGACCGATGTCGATGTAGCCGGCAACCAGATCCGCGAAGCGGCCCGGCTCGCTCACGCCATTCAGTACCTGCTGGACGACTTCTTCCGGCAATCCGGACTTCTGGCCCAGCTCGGCGGCCCGTTCCCGAACCTCGCGATTGAGCCCGACGAACGCCGCATCGTCGCTGTTGAGCGGAGGCATCTCTTCGGCGTCGCGAACGATCGCCTCGAGATAGCCGTTCTTCTCCGCCACGTGCATGACGATGCCGCGCCGCTCACCGTGAAGCAGCAGCTGCATCCCCGCCAGTCCGCGCTGCAGCTGGCCGACCTTGGCGATGGTGCCGATCATGTACAGCCCTTCGGATGACACCGCCTCGGTGTTCTCACGCTGGCACACCGCGAAGACCAGGTGCTCGGGCGTGGCGAGCGCCGACTCGATCGCTCGGACTGTCCCGGGCCGTCCCGCGCCGATGGAGGTCGTGACGCCGGGAAAGAGCACCACGTCACGGAGGGGAAGCACCGGAAGAGTCAGTCGTTCACTCATTGGGATTCCTCATATTGTCCCATCAACCCGGCCATGTCACGATGACCCAACTCGGAATGGGCATTCGGTCCTGGAAGTGCATCGCGTATGCCACTTGGCCCCTGCTCACCAATGGGGGACGTATCGACCCATTGAGAATGGACTTAGGATGGGGAATGGGGAAGGGGGACGAGGGGAAGGGGAACGCTGCTCCATGCCAAAACGGCCCATCGAGCCGACTTGGCAGAGCCGGACAGGTGACGTTTCATCCTTTGAAACTCTTTCGTGTCGCACCTCCGTAGGAGGAGCCGACCCGGGTTCCCGGTTGCCCCGGCGGCTGAAATCCAGCAAATTGGTAAGCTGTTGTACGAACGTCGTTTCTGAGGCGGGAATCAATTATCCATGGTCGGATGACCGGTCCAACCGACTTCGACGAGCGACCCCTCGCGCATCGCCTCAAAGAGGCGCTGGGCAACGAGTATACCATCGAGGGCGAAATCGGCCGTGGTGGGATGGGCGTCGTCTATCGGGCCCGCGATGAGCGGCTGCATCGCCGCGTCGCGGTCAAAGTGCTTCCCCCCGAGCTGGCCTATCAGAAAGAAATCCGCGAACGGTTCACCCGCGAGGCGCAGACCGCCGCGCGGCTGTCCCACCCGCACATCGTCCCGATCCACGACGTTGGCCAGGGCGCCGGCGTGGTCTACTTCATCATGGGCCTGGTCGAGGGAGAATCGCTCGGCGGCCGGCTCAAGCGCAGAGGGAAGCTTCCCCCCGACGAGGTCCGCCGAATCATGAAGGAGACGGCGGATGCGCTCTCTGCCGCGCACGCCTTTTCGGTCATTCATCGCGACATCAAGCCCGACAACATCCTCCTCGAAGGGACCCGGGGCCGGGTGATGGTGACCGACTTCGGTATCGCCAAGGCGGTCTCCCAGGTGTCGGGGGCGACGCTGACCGGAGTCGGCATCGCGATCGGGACGCCGCAGTACATGAGCCCGGAGCAGGCCGCCGGGGAGCGCGAAATCGACGGGCGGTCCGATCTCTATTCGCTCGGCGTCGTCGCATACCAGATGACGAGCGGGCTTCTGCCGTTCAACGCCCCGACGGTGGCCGGGATTCTGATGAAGCAGATCACCGAGCCCGCGCCGATCCTGCACGAAACGATGGACGGGGTGCCGGAGGATCTCTCGCTGGCCATCGCGCGATGCCTCGAGAAAGACCCGGAAAACCGCTGGCCCACCGCGGACGCACTGCGTCGCTCGCTGGAGAGCCGTACGGTGTCGGGGTACCGGCCGACCCAGACCCAAGTCCGCGCCGCGCCGAGGAAGAGCAGCACCGGCACCCGGCCCCGGCCGCAGTCGCCGCTGGATCGGCCTCGCGCGCCGCAGTCGCCCGGCGGACCGCTGGCGCCCCGGAGCCCGCGTCCGCTGGTCGGTGGCGGACGCAAAGGAAGCGGCCTCGCCGGGGGACAGTATGTCCGCAACGAGCGGGGTGAGTGGATTCGCACCGGCGAAGGCGGCGAGCTGCCGGTGCACGACACCGGCGAGCCACCTCTGGTGCAGAGGGTCCGCGCCCAGTTCGCCAAATGGGCGGCGGCGACCGGTGGCTGCTTCCTGCTCAACCTCGCCACCGGCATCACCGACGGGCCCTGGTTCCTCTTCGTCGCGGCGGGGTTCGGCTTTCCGTTGCTCAAGAGCTACTCGCGGCTCTGGCAGGCAGGCTACAGCTGGCGGGATGTGCTGAATCCCCCGCCGGCTGCCGATGCGATCGGTCTCTCGGGCGGCAAGGGCCGCAAACTGATCGCTCCGCCGAAGGCCTCGGAATACGGCACCTACTTCGACCGCATGAACCACATGCACGACGACCGCAAGAACATCCTGCGGATGATGCAGCAGCTTCCCGACGCCGACCGGAAGCAGCTGCCCGAGGTGAACGAGACCGCCGAAGCGCTGTATGAGCGGGCGTCGGATCTGGCCCGGACCCTCAACGAGATGGACCAGAGCTTCGGCGCCGGCAGTCACGAGCGGATCCGGCTCCAGCTCGATGCCCTGGCGCTCCGGCCCGACAGCGAGGAGCGGAACCGCCAGATCAGCATCATGGAGCGGCAGGTCAAGACCGCCGCCGACCTGGCGGCGCGGCGGGAGGCGTTCGTGCAGCGCTTCGAATCGAGCGAGTTCGCGATGCGGAATCTCCGGCTTGATCTTATCAAGCTCCGCACCGGGGGCATCGGCGCCCTCAACGACGTGACCAGCGCCACCCAGCAGGCCCGCGCCATCTCCCGGGATGTCGAGAATCTCACCGCCGCCGCGAGCGAAATTCGCGAGGCGCTGGGGTGACCGCAGCCGGCTCTCCGTTCGACAATCGACGCTATTGGGAATCCCGGCTCCGCGAGCACTATTCACTCGCGGGGGTGGGCTATTTGCGCTTGGGGCGGCGGTATAACGAATGGATGTATCGGGTGCGCGGGGAGGTATTTGATCGAGTCGTTGCGGGATTGGGGGCTGGGGGCTGGGGACTGGGGAAGCAGGTGCTGGACGTAGGTGCGGGGACCGGGTTTTATGTGGATCGTTGGTTGCGCCTGGGCGCGGAGGTGACCGGGCTCGACCTGACCGATGTCGCGGTGGAAGAGCTGACCCGCTGCTTCCCCGCCGCGCGGTTCGTGCGGGCGGACATCGGGGGGCCGCGCGAGGAGGTACCTCTCGCCTCGGGCTTCTTCACCGTGGTGTCGGCGTTCGACGTGCTGTTCCACATCGTGGACGATGCCGCCTACGCCCGCGCCTTTCACAACATCGCCGCGCTGCTCCAGCCGGGGGGGTGGTTCCTCTGGTCGGACAATTTTCTCCGCCACCCCACTGAACGCGTCACCCACCAGGTGAGCCGGTCGCTCCAGGAGAGCACGCGATGCGTGGAAGCCGCGGGATTCGCAGTGGTGGACCGGGTTCCGATGTTCGTACTGATGAACTATCCGGCGGATACCACTTCGCGGCTGGCGCGATGGGCCTGGAGGGTGATGGCGGCGCCCGCCGCCCTCGGGGAACCAATCGGCTGGGCGCTTGGTGCTGTGCTGTATCCGCTGGAGCGCGCGTTGGTCCGCCAGCTTACGGAAAGCCCCAGCACCGAGCTGATGATCTGCAAAAAGCGGTGAGCGGTGAGCAGTGAGCGGTGAGCGGGAAGAGCTTGTCCCGCTTACCGCTTACCTCTCACCGGTGAGCACGCTGGCGTAGAGCCCGTTGAACAAAAACTTGAACGTTCCGTGCGGCTGGGCGCGCTGGAGAATCTCGGGCCCGAAAAGCAGCGCCCTTCCCTTCCCCACGCGCGCCTCGAGCGCGGCGACGCCGTGTTCGAGATAACTCTGCCCCCATGCCCAGCCGCTCCGCAGCGGCTGCTTGCTGTCATACCAGGCGAGACTGGTCACACCCGCCGCGGCCGCGGCCGCGGCCGCTCCCAGCTTGAACACCGGGCTATCGTCGAAGAAGACGTCGGTGTGCTCCTCCATTCCTGCCGCAACGGGATGCGAGATGTCGACGCGCGCGGAGAGCACCGATCCGGGCACGTAGAACCTGGTCCTCGGAAGCGGCGTGCCGTTCTCGGTGAGATGGTTTTCGACCGGGAGCTTGAGGAAGGCAGCCAGGTTGGTGGCCGAGCTCCCGATGGCGATCACGGTGCCGCCATTCTCGAGGAATTCCCTGATCCTGGGCAGGGTCTTGTCCACCGTCACCCGGCCAAAATGGTCGCGGTACTCGGCGGGCAGATTGGCCGGAGGGGTGTCCGCCGCGCCCGCACCGCCGCCCCCGCCCCCTCGCGCAGCGCTCACCGCGCCGGGAAGCGCGCCGGTCACGAACACCAGCACATCGAACTTCGCGTTGAGATTCCCCGCATCGAGCTCCGGCGCGAAGACGCGCTCGAAGGGAAACTCGAATTGCTCGAGAATCCAGCGGGTCCATCCCGAGGGCATGGAGCCTCCGTAGACGTCCCATAGACCCACCCGGGGCTCCCTCAGCCTGGCGATGCTCGCTGCTGCTGCCGCTCCTCCGGTCCCCTCGAAGCTCACTCCCAACTCGGCGGCGGCCTTCTCGAGTTGCGGGCGGGTCGAACCACGGGCGGCGATGTAAAAGCTGCCCACCGGCCAGCTCGTGCCGCCCACCACAAGGGGCGCTCGAAGGATCGAGACCTGCTCGCTAGCGGCAAGGAGCCGGTTCACCGCGATCACCGAGTTGTTCACGCGGCGGCTGGCCAGGAAGAAGCTGCTCCCTCCCCCCGTTGTCACCCCTCCAGGCAGCGGCGCCAGGCGTCCATAGGGGAGCTTCTCCAGGGGAGCGGTGAACGGCTCGAGCACCCGGTCGAACTTCACCCCCATTTGGTAGGCGAGCGTCCACCCCGCGATGTCGTACGGCGGCGTGGGCGGTGAGCCAGGGTACGGAAAAACGTCCGGATGCACCTGCGGCTCAAACATGTCCATCACATGCGGTCGGAAGGCCTGCGCAGTGAACACCACCAGCGACCGCGCCGGGTATTCCTTTCCGGCCACGGTAAAGGCGCTGGTAGCGCGCTGGACCGTGATGCCGGTTTCCAGCAGCGCCGTCGCGAACTTCGCGGCGGTGGGAAAATCGGGTTGATCCGACGGGATGATGAAGGCGCGGGGGTCGCGAATCTCCGGTCGGTGCAGCGCGGCCCATATGGCCGAATCGGTGCTCGCGCTGCGTCCGCCGCCGGGACCTCCGCCACCTCCGGCCACCGGGGGGAAGGCCGCATTGACCTCCGCGATGCGCCGCGGATTGGCAGTCCAGTTGTCCCGGCTGCCCCGCTCGATTGATGCCCTCCCCATCGCGTACATGTTGTAGAGGAGGTTTTCGCGCATGCGCGAGGCGTAATCGAGGATGGCGCGGTCGAGCGAGACCGAATACTCCACCGATTGCCGGAAGTGCCATTCCCCCGGAGCCACCGGCATGGCGATGTCGCCACCGGGAATCTGTCGCTGCGCCACGAACGGTATGCGTATCGGCGTCGGGCTCCCGATCATCTCGGTGAGCATCGCGATGGTGTTGTGGAAGGTGGCGGTGTTCCGGATGCCGCCGTTCCACCATCCGTCGTAGGGACCGCCCGAGCGCATGGTGGCACCACCCTTGCCTTCGACGGCCAGGCGGGTGTGCATCGCCGCGCCAAGCGACTGCAGACCAAGAATCAGGATCGGATCGAGGTTGAAGTTGTAGGGGTCGCGAAGCGGCGGGGAGTACACCACCGTGCCGGCGGGCCCGCTCTGATGATGATTGTAAAGAATCTGGGGAAACCAGTCGTGGTAGAGCGCGCGATTGATGTTCTTCGTCTCCGCCTGCGTCGAGGTGAAGAACTCCCGGTTGTTGTCGTGCCCGATGTACTTCTGGTAAAGCCGCGGCAGCTGGGCCATCGACCGTTGCGCCGGCACCGGATTGCGCATGTACCAGTCGGCGACAAGATCGTTGCCGTCTGGGTTGGCATGCACGAAAAGCACGACCACATCCTGCAGAAACCGCGTCGTTTCGTCATCGGTGCGGCTCACCATCTGGTACACCATCTCGCCGAGCTGCTGGGCGCCAAGCACCTCGGTGGCGTGGAGTCCGCCGTCGATCCAGACGACCGCCTTGCCTTCCCTGGCCAGCGCGCGCGCCTCGTCGTCGCTCAGTCCCTCGGCGTTCGCGAGGCGCCGGGAAATCTCCTGGTAGCGGGCGAGGGTTCGATGATTCTCCGGCGACGTGACGATGGCCATCAGGTGCGGCCGGCCCTCCGCCGTCTTCCCCATTTCGCGAATCACGATGCGATTCGATTCGCGTGCCAGCTTGTGCCAGTAGCCGGCAATCTGGGTGTAGTTGGCGAGGAAGTAGTCGTCGCCGAAGTTGGCGCCGAATTCTTCCCTGGGGCTGGTGATGCGGCCCTGCGAGGGGAGGGCGGACGGGGTGGTGAAGGCCAGCGCCGCGGCAAGGACCGCGGCGCACCGGTGGAGAGCGGGCATGCTACCTCTCGGTCAGAATCTGAGTATTTCCTCCATCGCGACCCGGATGCCCTCGCTCTGCGGCAGGATGACGTCTTCGAGCTCGGGGGCGTAGGCCACGAAGGTATCGGTGGAGGCGACGCGCCTCACCGGCGCATCGAGCCAGGCGAATGCCTCGTCGGCGATCCGCGCCGCGATTTCGGCGCCGTATCCCCAGGACAATGAGTCTTCGTACGCCACGATGACCCGGCTGGTCTTTCGCACCGAGGCATACACCGTCTCCCAATCGACCGGAGAGAGGCTCCGCAGATCAATCACCTCGACACTGGCGCCGGTCCGCGCTTCCAGCTCCTTGGCGGCGACCAGCGTCCGCTGCACCACCGCGCCGTAGGTCACGACGGTGAGATCGGTTCCCTCGCGGACCACCTTCGCTTTACCGAAGGGGATCATGAAGTTCGGGCCGGGGTTGGGCGCCTTGTTGTAGGTCTGCCGGTAGAGATGCTTGTGCTCGAGGAAAATGACCGGATCCTCGCACCGAATGGCGGTGCGCAGCAGGCCATTCGCGTCGAGCGCCGTCGCGGGACAGATCACCCGGAGTCCCGGCACCGAGGTGAAGACCGAGGCGCCGGTCTGGGAATGATACGGCGCGCCCCCCTTCAGATACCCGCCGTAGGTCACCCGAATCACCAGCGGCGCGGCGAAGGTGTTGTTGGACCGCCAGCGCAGAATTGCGAGCTCGTCGCGGATCTGCATGTACGCCGGCCAGATGTAATCGAAGAACTGGATCTCGACCACCGGCTTGAGCCCGCGGGTGGCGAGACCGATCGCCCGCCCGACGATGTTTGCTTCGGCGAGCGGCGAGTTGTACACCCGGTTCCCGCCGAACTTCTGCTGCAACCCCCACGTCACCTTGAAGACGCCGCCCTTCCCCTTCACCTGACCGAGATAGTCCTCCCGGCTTACGTCCGCCACATCCTCGCCGAAGACGAGGATGCGGGGATCCCGCCTCATCTCGTCCTTCATACAGACGTTGAGGAGATCCACCATGGTCGTCGGATCACCAGTGAAGCGGGGATCGTCTTCGGTGTCGAACTGCTCCGACGTGGGGTCCGCATCGGGGGAATAGACGTACTGGTAGATCGTATCCGTGGACGGCTGGGGCGACGCCAACGCCGTCTCGGTCGCGATCTGCACTTCCTCCTGAACCTGGGCGCGGATCCGTTCGATTTCCGCCTCGGTGGCAATCCCCTGCTTCACCAGGTGAATCGGGAACCGCGTCACCGGATCCCGCGCGGCATCGGCGTCGCGCTCGATTGTGGGACGGTAGTGGACCTCGTCGTCCGACACCGAGTGGCTGTAGGGACGGATCACCTTGGCGTGCACCAGCGCCGGTCCCTTGCGGGCGCGGGCGTAGTCGACCGCGCGGCTCAGCACATCGTAGGAGGCCAGCGGATCGCAGCCGTCCACTTCGAGAATGAGCAGCCCGGGAAACCCGGTCACCAGTTTCGAGATCGAGCCGCCGGGCGTATTGACTTCGACCGGAACGGAGATCGCGTAGCCGTTGTCCTCGATGAGATAGACGACAGGGAGCTTGAGATTGCAGGCGGTGCTGAGCGACTCCCAGAACTCGCCCTCGCTGGTGGTGCCGTCACCCGAGGAGACGAAGACGACCTCGTCTCCCTTGATGCGCTCGTCGCGATCGGGAATGTCGGTGTTCTGAGAGTAACGGAGCCAGGCTTCCGCGCATCCGACGGCCTGGAGGAACTGGGTGCCGGTGGGGCTCGACGAGGAAACGATGTTGAGGTCTTTGTGCCCCCAGTGGGAGGGCATCTGGCGGCCGCCCGAATTCGGGTCGTCGGCGGCGGCGACGGCGGAGAGCAGTTGCTCGGTCGCAGTCATCCCGAGACCGAGGCAGAGCGCCCGGTCCCGGTAATAGGTGTAAAACCAGTCGTACGATACACGGAACACCCGAGCGGCGGCCACCAGTACGGCCTCGTGCCCGGCCCCGGAGATCTGGAAGAAGATCTTGTTCTGCCGCTTGAGCTGGATCTCCTTGTCGTCGAGGCTCCGGGACAGGAGCATCAGACGGAACATGTCGAGGAGATCGGCTTTTTCGAGCCGAGCGCTTGGGCGCGCGCGAGTCGATGGGGCGGGGCGAGTGGCCATGTACCAGGGGCTAGGGTCTAGGGAGCTAGAGAGCTACGACTGGCTAAAGATAGCGGGCCGGTCACCCTGAGGGAGCGAAGCGACCGAGGGCGCCTACGGCCTCTGTGCGTACGCGATTCTGTCCGGCCCCGTGCCCAGCGAAAACGACGCAAGGATCGATGGCATGCTTGCTCTACGGCGCCGGCGCGGCGCTGGTTTCCCAGACGATCCGGCCGCCGGAGACGGTGAGCTGCACCCGGGCCTGTGCGATGTTGTCCGGTGCCATGCGGGTCAGATCGCGGTCGAAGACCACGAAATCGGCGCGATAGCCGGCCTTGAGGACGCCGCGCGCCGATTCCGCGAAGACGCCATACGCGTTACTGGAGGTGTAGGCCCGGAGCGCTTCTTCGAGCGTAATCTTCTCCTCGGGAACCCATCCCCCCGGATTCCGGCCGTCGAGGGTCTGCCGGGTGACGGCGGCCTGAAGGCCGACCAGCGGATCGAGGGGAGCGACGGACCAGTCGGAGCCGAACACGAGCCGGGCTCCTCCATCGAGCAGCGAGCGGAAGGCATAGGTAGTCCGGATCAGCTCCGGCCCGATGCGCTTGGCCGCCCAGCGGCCGTCATCCGAGGCATGATACGGCTGCATTGAGGGGATGACGCCGAGCGCCGCGAAGCGCGGAATGTCGACGGCGCGCAGGTGCTGGGCGTGCTCGATCCGGAAACGCCGGTCGCGCGGGCGGTGCGCCTTGGCCACGCTGTCGAAGATGTCGAGCAGAAGCGCGTTGGCCCGGTCGCCGATGGCGTGGACGACGACCTGCAGCCCCGCGGAATCGGCGGCGCCGATCCATTTGCGCAGAGAATCTTCCGGGGTGGTGAAGAGTCCCCGCGTTCCGGGCGCATCCCGGTAGGGCTCGAACATCAGCGCGGTGGTCGAGCCGAGCGATCCATCCACGAATCCCTTCACCCCCGCGGTCCGGATCCACTCGTCACCCGGGCCCCCGGCGCGCAACGAATCCGCCATGGAGCGCCAGTTGGCCAGCGCGATGTAGTTGGAGACGCGCAGGGTCAGGACTCCGCGCGCCCGCGCGCGATGCAGCGCGGCGATCTCGTCCCATCCGGTGCTCACGCTGGCGACGGCGGTGACGCCGAGCGATGCCGCATGGCGCATCGCGCGGGCCAGCGCCGAATCGAGCTGCGCCGGGGAGGGATTGGGGATGGCGGCATAGAGCGGCCCCATCGCCTCGTCCTTGAAGACGCCGGTGAGCTCTCCATCGCGGCGCCGCACGATCGATCCACCGGGTATCTCCGGCGCCGAGCGGTCGAGGTGCGCGGCTGCGAGCGCCCGGGTATTGGCGAGCGCCATGTGGCCGTCGAGACGATTGATGAAGACCGGATTCTCCGGGGTCACCGAGTCGATCCAGGCGCGATCCGGAAGGGGAGCGCCCGGCCACTTCTCATGATCCCAGTCGCCGCCCAGGATCCACTCTCCCGGCCGCAACGTCGCGGCAAACGCCTTGATACGACGGGTGAACTCCTCCGGCGAATCGGCATCGCGCAAGTCGACGCTCGCGAGCTGGAATCCGCCCGAGAAGAGGTGGACGTGGTCGTCCATGAATCCCGGGGTGATGAACGCGCCCGCGGAGAGCTGCCGGGTCTCGGCCCCCACGTGGGAGGCGAGCAGGGCGTTGTCGCCGACCGCGAGGATGCTGTCGCCGCGCGTGGCGATTCCCGCAGCCCAGGGATTGGCGCTGTCTCCCGTCCAGACCCTGCCGTACACGACGAGGTCTGCCTTGGGCGAAGACGAACAGGAGAGGACGAGGGCGAGCAATACGACAGGGAGGAGTCGGGACATGGCCGAAACGTATCGCCTGCTCCGCGGCGTGGCCAGCGACTGCGGATGGATGCGGCGTTTCAGAAAGCGGCAAAGCGGCAAAGCGGCAAAGCGGCAAAGCGGCAAAGCGGCAAAGCGGCAATGTCCCGTCAGGGTTTCCCGCGGGCAAGTCTTCTGAGCGCCTCGAGCTTCTCGAGGGCGCTGGTGCCTTTGGTCCCGGCGGCTGGGGCCACGGCAAAGAGGTCGCGGATGTCCAGCAGAATCTCGAGCATCAGCTGGTCCCGCATGTAGCTGTTTTCGAGGTCGGCCATCCGGCTGTCATCGGTCGCCTCCCGGGCGCGGTCGAAGGACTCGCGGTAGATGGCTTCCAGGTTGCCGAGGATCTTGTCGCGGGGGCGCATGGGCAGGGGGTAGGGAGTTGGGGAGCCAGGGAGCTAGGGGAATTATACTTCCGTGGCTCCCTAACTCCCTAATTCCCTAACTCCCTAGCTCCCTGCCATATGCTCACCGGCAAACGCATACTCTTCTTCGCCGCCGCGCTCTATGAGGATCTGGAGCTCTGGTATCCCAAGATTCGCCTCGAGGAAGAGGGCGCGGTTTGCGTGGTCGCCGGCCTCGGCGAGAAATCCTACGCGGGCAAACACGGATATCCCGTCACACCCGACGCCACAGTGGATGAGGTCTCGGCCAGGGACTTCGACGCCCTGGTGATTCCGGGCGGATTTGCTCCCGACAAGCTCCGCCGCTCGCCGAAGGTGCTCCAGCTCACCCGCGATTTCCATAACGCCGGCAAGCCGGTGGCCTTTATCTGCCACGCTGGATGGGTCCCGATCTCCGCGGGGATTGTTCGGGGCAAGCGCGGCACCAGCGTGGATGCGATCAAGGATGATCTCGTGAACGCGGGAATGCTCTGGGAGGACGCCGCCGTCGTGGTCGATGGGAACATGATCACGAGTCGCAGGCCGGGTGACCTGCCGGATTTCTGCAAGGCGATTATCAAGGCGCTGCGAGGGGAAGGGTGAAGAGGGAATGGGGAAGGGTTGTTCCCTCTCCCCCTTTCCCCCTTCCCCGCTAACCATGTCCCTCACCGAATCCCAGCAGCGCGTCGACGCCTGGATCTCCCGGTTCAAGGAGGGGTACTTCCATCCCCTCACGAATATGGCGCGCCTCACCGAGGAGGTAGGCGAGCTGGCGCGGGAGATCAATCACCGCTATGGCGAGAAGACGAAAAAAGCGGACGAGCCGGCCGGCGACATGCCGATGGAGCTCGCCGACATCCTCTTCGTGCTGATCTGCATCGCGAACCGGGAAGGAATCGATTTGCAGGAGGCGTTCGACCGGATGATGGACAAGGTGGACAAGCGCGACACCAGCCGGTGGACGCTGAAGGAGTAGTCTTCGGTCTGCGGCCTTATTCCCAGTCGCGCTTGGCGTCGCGGAGCTCGGCCAGCAGCGTCAGATAGCTGTCGTACCGCGCTCGCGCGATGCGGCCCGCTTCGACGGCGGCGCGCACCGCACAGCCCGGCTCCCCGCGATGGGTGCAGTCGGCGAACTTGCAGCGATCGATTTCCTCCCGCATTTCCGGGAAGCAGCGTGCCAGCTCGCGCGGCTCGATGCCCCAGAGTCCCACTTCGCTGAAGCCAGGCGTGTCCACCAGCCATCCTCCACCCGGCAGCGGCACGAGCACCGCGGCAACGGTCGTGCTCTTCCCCCGCCGGTTCTTCTCACTCACCTCCCCGGTGCGGAGGCGGAGTCCCGGCTGCAGCTTGTTGAGGATGGTGGATTTGCCGACGCCGGATGCGCCGGTGAGGAGCGACTCCTTTCCGCGCAGCTCCGCGAAAAGCGTGTCGAGGCCCATGCCGGAGCGCGCGCTCACGGGATAGACTTCGTACCCGGCCTTCCGGTAGGTCGCGGTGAGCTCTGCGGCCGGCGCGAGTTCGCACTTGTTGATGACGATGGCGACGGCGATCTCGTTCGCCTCTGCGATGGCGCAGAGCCGGTCCATGAGCTGCGGAACCGGATGGGGATCGGCCGCGGCAGTGACCACGAAGACCCGGTCGAGGTTCGCGGCGACGGGACGATTGGCGCGCCTCGAGGGAGTTCGGCGCTCCAGCAGGTTCCGCCGCGGGGCCACTCCTGCAATGCCGAACGTTCCTTGCGCATCGCCCGCATCGAGGGTCACCCGGTCGCCGACGACGACCCGGTCGTAGCGGTCGCGCTTGGCCTTGCCCCGAAGCACCGCGGAGACTTCCCCGCGCTCGGTGGCCACGCGGAAGGTTCCCCCCTCGCGCTCCAGCACCAGCCCGGTGAGCTCGCTCACCACTCCCCCGGCTGTGCGGCGATCGCCTCGTCGAGCGCAGCCTTCACGTCGTACAGAGAGAGTGCCTTCAGTCGCTCCTCGGCTTCGACCGGCGTCTTGCCCCATGCGAGCGGTCCCGATTCGACATGGCCCGCTGGAGCATCTCCCGCTGGGGTCCAGCGCACAAAGAGAAGCGAGGCACCGTAGCGCCCGCGGGCGTCGGGCTCGTTATCCACCCAGATGGCCACCGAATAGGCGTGACCATCGCTGCCTCCGAAAGCGGAGGCGCGTTCGTGCCGGGCCATGTAGCCGCCAAGGGTCAGTTCAGGGTCGATTCGCGAGATACGCCCTCCCGAATCACGCTCCCGAGGATAAAGGCGATGTTGGCCGGACGCTCGGCAAGGCGGCGCATGAGATAGGGATACCACTGCGTCCCGAATGGCACGTACACCCGCACGTTCCAACCGGCAGAGCGGAGTTGATTCTGCAGGTCGCGCCGGACGCCATAGAGCATCTGGAACTCGAATCGGTCCCGCCCGATCCCATTCGAATCGGCGAAGCGCTGAGCGTGGCGAATGAGGCGCTCATCGTGCGTCGCGATTCCAGGATAGTTTCCGGACACAAGCAATCGCTCCATCAGCCGCTGATAATGCGCGTCGACGTCCGCCTTGTCGGCATAGGCCAGGGTCGCCGGTTCAAGATAGGCGCCCTTACAGAGCCGGACCCGGATTGCGCGGGTTATGAGGCACTCGATATCTTCGGTGGAGCGGCGAAGGGCGGCCTGGATGACCACCCCCACTCCTGCGCCGTAGCGCGGATGGAACCGCTCGAAGAGGTCGAGGGTTCGCTGGGTGTAGTCCGAGGACTCCATGTCGAGACGTACGAATCCGCCCAGCGCGCGGGCGCGATCGAGGATGCGGCGGAAGTTGCGCTCACAGAACCCGGGGTCGAGATCGAGGCCCATCTGGGTGGGTTTGACCGAGACGTTCACCTCCACGTGCGCTGCGGCCATGCGCTCGAGAAGGGTGAGGTATTCGGCCGCGGCCGCTTCGGCGGCCGAGGCTTCGGTCACGCTTTCCCCGAGGACATCGAGCGAGGTGGTGATGCGCTTCGCCTTGAGCGCGACCGCGGCGGCGACCGCGCTGTCCGGCGCCTCTCCCGCGACGAAGCGGGAGGCGAAAAAGCGCGCCAGCCGGTTTTTGCGAACGAAGCTCCGGATACGGGGCTGAGTCGACAACCGGAGGATGGTCTTCCGCAGAATCAACGCGATCTCCGCAGGCGGAGCCGTGCGATGCATCCGCGACGGTCGGTCCGGTTGTGCAGGGTGAGCCCGCCGCCGTGCGCTTCGGCCACCTGGCGGGAAAAAACCAGACCGATGCCGCTGCCATTCGGCTTGGTGGTGAAGAAGGGCACAAACAGATTGGACATCGCCTGCAGCCCGGGCCCTTCGTCGCGCACTTCGACTTCTACCTGGTCGTCCTCTACCGTCCAGGTGACCTCGGCGCCGCCTCCCGTCTCCCTCGCCGCCTCGGCGGCATTTTTGAGCAGGTTGATGAGCAGCTGGTCGAGCTGATCGCCGTCCGCCTGAATCGACACCCGGGGCCCCTCGATGAGCCGGACCGGGGAATGGCCCTCGAGCCGCACCGACCGGCGCACCCAGTCCCCGACGTCGAGAGGGGCGAGGGTTGGCGGGGGAAGTTTCGCGAGCCGCGCGTATGTCGCCATGAAGCGGTTGAGGGCTTCCGATCGTGCTTCGATGACGTCGAGCCCTTTGCGGAGATCGTCCTCCCAGTCGGGCGGCCGCGGGGCGCGACCGAGCAGCGTCGTCATCGTTGCCGCGAGCGACTTGATCGGCGCGAGCGAATTGTTGATCTCATGGGAAAGAACCCGAACCAGCCGCTGCCAGACCTGCCGCTCTTCGGCACGGAGCACCCGGCTGATGTCGGCCAGCACCACCATCTCGAGCGGCAGGCCGCTCTGGCGGAAGGGACGCCGGCGGACTTCCCACTTTCCGGTGCCCGCGCCGGGCACGACCATCTCGAGAATGCGTGGCGTGTCTCCCTCGAGCGTCTGTTCGAGCCCGAGCTGCGCGGCGGTGCGTCCGATGAGCCGCTCGATCGGCTGGCCAAGGAGCCGCTCCGCGGCGCGGTTGGCAAGGCGCAGCGCGCTGCCGGAGTCGAAGGCGAAGACGGCGACATCGATTTCCTCCATCACGCGGCGGAGCAGCGCATCGGCCTCGAGCGCGCCGAGCCGCTGCTCCTTCAGCGTTTCCTGCAGGGCGTTGACTTCCCGCCGAACGGCGCCGAGGATGTCTTCGGTCTCTCCTTGACGGGCTCGCAGCGTGAAATGCCCCTCGCGAAGCCCGGCGAGGAGATTGGCGATGACCTGCAGCGGCCGGATGACGCGGAGCTGGGCGGCGCGCGCCGCGACGAGCCAGAGGATGACGAGGCCGCCGAGGACGGTGCCGCGCAGGAGACCGGAGGATGGGACCAGCCAGAGGAGAATCGCCGCCGCGACCAGCGCGGGGAGGCCGGCAAGGAGCGCGAGGAGGAAGATCCGACGGTCGTGAGCAAGCTTCACAGTGGAAACGTAAGCGGTGAGCGGTAAGCGGGCAGAGCCTTTCCCGCTCACTGCTCACCGCCCACCGCTCACAACCCGTACCGCTGCAGCCGGCGGTACAGTGCGCTGCGGGACAGGCCGAGCGCCTTGGCAGCCAGGCTGACGTTGCCGTCGTGACGGGCGAGCGCCTGGCGGATCGTTTCGCGCTCGAGGTCTTCGAGATTCATCCGCGACGCGGCCGGGAGACCGGTGCGCATGGCGGGTTGTGCCAGCGAGAAATCGACAGTGTCCAGATTGTCGAGCTTGGCGAGGAGCACCGCGCGCTCGACGGCGTGATCGAGCTCGCGGACATTGCCGGGCCAGTCGTAGAAACGGAGGAGCTGCGCCGCCTCGTCGGAAATACCGGCCCGCTGCTTTCCGTAGCGCGCCGCGTGGTGGCGAAGGAAATACTGGGCCAGGGGGAGAATGTCCTCCCGGCGTTCCCGGAGCGGCGGGAGATGCAGCTCGATGGTGTTGAGGCGGAAGAGGAGATCTTCGCGGAAGCGGCCCGCCGCGACCTCGGCGCGCAGATCGGCGTTGGTGGCGGCGATGAGGCGGACATCGACCCGCCGGGTCTGCGACGAGCCGACCCGCTCGAGCTCACCGGTCTGCAGAATACGGAGGAGACGGGACTGCTGCGCCAGGCTGATGTTGGCGATTTCGTCGAGGAAGAGGGTCCCGCCATCGGCGAGCTCGAATCGCCCCGCCCGATCGGTCTTGGCGTCGGTGAAGGCTCCGCGCACGTGGCCGAAGAGCTCACTCTCGAACACCCCTTCCGAGAGCCCGCCGACGTTGACGACGACCATCGAGCGCTCGCGGCGGCGGCTGGCGGCGTGGATCCAGCGGGCCACGACTTCCTTTCCGGTGCCGTGTTCGCCGGTCACCAGGATGTTGGCGTCGCTGGGCGCGACCCGCTCCATGAGCTCGAGCACGGGCCGCATGGCGGGCGATTCGGCGACCAGGTCGGGCAAGCCGGTCCGGCGGAGCAACTGATTCTCCTGCTCGAGCCGTTGCGAGACGCGGAGGGCGCGCGCCAGTTCCACCTGGGTGCGGAGGGTGGTGAGCAGCCGGGCGTTGTCCCAGGGTTTTTCGATGAAGTCGCGGGCGCCGAGGCGCATCGCCTCCACCGCTTTGTCGACGCTGCCCCAGGCGGTCATCACGATGACCGGGAGGGTGGGATCGAGCGCGCGGATGCGAGAGAGGAGGTCGAGGCCTTCCCGGCCGGAGGTGGTGTCGCGGGTGTAGTTGAGGTCGATCAGCGCGGCGTCGGCCTGCTCGCGCTCCAGCAGCGCCATGACCCCCTCGGGGACATGGGCGGTGACGGTGCGGTACCCCTCGGCCTTGAGAAGGAGGCGGAGGGCTTCGACGATATCCGCTTGGTCATCCGCGATCAGTACCAATGGCTGACTCAAGGGAGTGGCGAAGCGCGAAGAGCGAAGAGGAACATCAACGAGCTTGGTGCATACTGATCAGACGCCGATGCAGGCCGGTCAGAAGCCTGCCCACCTGGTCAGCCACCGCGAGCAGCGCTTCCAATTCACCCGCGGAGGCGAGTTTCCGTCTCTGGGTCAGCAGAAGGTGGGTCTCGAGTTCGCGAAGTGATCCGTTGGCAATCGACACGAACCGAATATACTCTCCTCTGGTGCGGCGGCCGTGACCTTCAGCAAGATTTGCCGGTATGGAAACGGCCGCACGCCGCATCTGATCCGCCAAGCAAAACGTCTCCGGCCGTCGAAGCCCGCTCGCCAATTCGAACACGCCATCCGCCAGGTCCATTGCCTTCTGCCAGGCGATCAGATCGCGGTAACCTCGGATAACAGACATCCCGTACGAAACACTGGCGACGCGCTGGAGCAGCAATCCTTTTCTTGCGACAAGGAGCCTCTTCGCTCTTCGCCCTTCGCCCTTCGCTCCTCGCTACTCCCTAACCACCCATCCATCCTTCACCTGCACGATCCGGTTGCTGTAGCGCGCATTCTCTTCCGAATGTGTCACCTGCACGATCGTGGTGCCTTCGCGATTGAGCCCCCGGAACAGCTCCATGATCTCCCGCGCCTGCGCGGAATGCAGGTTGCCGGTGGGCTCGTCGGCCAGAATCAGTCTCGGCTTGGCGACCACCGCGCGCGCCACACCCACCAGCTGCTGCTGGCCGCCGGAGAGCTGATTCGGATACAGATCCTTCTTCCCGACGATCTGGAACCGGTCGAGGGTATCCGCGACCATCGCCTGCCGCTCGCCCTTGGGCACGTCCCGATACGAGAGTGGCGTCTCGATATTCTCGTAGACGGTGAGATCATCGATCAGGTGATACTGCTGAAATACGAACCCGATGTATTGCCGATTGAGCTCGGCCCGCTGCTTGGGCTTGAGCTGGTGCACCGGGTGACCGGCAAAGTCGTACGAGCCGGTCCAGCCTGCATCCAGCATGCCCATGATGCCGAGGAGGGTGGACTTTCCCGCTCCGCTCGGCCCCATGATGGTGACGAACTCGCCCTCCTCGATGGTCAGATCGATCTGCCGAAGCACCCAGGTCCGCGAAGGGCCGGTCTGGTAGAATTTTTCGACATTGCTGAGCTGGATCATGGGGGCCAGGGAGACAGGGACTAGGGAGCTAGGGAGCTAGGGAGCTAGGGAGCTGGAAGAATGTAACGCCCCCGG
>CAZHSO010000037.1:0-32517 GCA_964535105.1 uncultured Gemmatimonas sp. | reverse complement strand
TCAGGCAACGGGCCGCCGTTGGCCCGCCGAAGATCCCACGCCGGCGTCGCGCTCCTCACCGCCGGCACGGTGCCGAAGTTGAACTCCTGCGGCGGCGAGGGGATCAGCCACTCCAGGGTCGCCCCGCGCCACGGATCGGCCGGCGCGTTGGCGGGACGGCGTGCGGCGCGCCACATGTTCCCGATGAACACCAGCATCGAGACGCCGAGCAGCAGCGAGCCCCAGGTCTGCACCTGATTCCAGAACTCGAAGTTGAGCTCCGCGGGATAGGTGTAGACCCGCCGCGGCATGCCATTGAGCCCGAGGAAATGCATCGGGAAAAAGGTGACGTTGAAGCCGATGAACATGAGCCAGAAGTGCCACTTGCCGATGGTCTCGTCGAGCATCCGCCCGAACATCTTGGGGAACCAGTAGTACGCGCCCGCGGTGAGCCCGAAGATCGACCCGCCGAAGAGGACGTAGTGGAAATGCGCCACCACGAAGTAGGTGTCGGTCTGCTGCAGGTCGGCCGGCGGCGAGGCGTGCATCACCCCGGAGAGGCCGCCGATGATGAACATGGCCACCATGCCGACGGCGAAGTACAGCGGCGTTTTCATCTGGAGGGAGCCGCCCCAGAGGGTGCCGATCCAGTTGAAGATCTTGACCCCAGTGGGCACCGCGATCAGCATCGTCGACAGCGCGAAGAACGAATCCGCGAACGGCCCCATGCCCGTCGCGAACATGTGGTGGCTCCACACCCCGAAGCCGAGGAAGGCGATGAACGCCCCCGAGAAGACCATCGCCGTGTAGCCGAAGAGCGGTTTCCGCGAGAAGACCGGCAGCACCTCGGACACGATGCCGAAGGCGGGCAGGATCAGGATGTACACCTCGGGGTGTCCGAAGATCCAGAAGAGATGCTGCCAGAGCACCGGGTCCCCGCCGCCCTCGGGAAGGAAGAAATGGGTCCCGAAGTGCCGGTCCATCATCAGGAAGACCAGCGCGATCGTGATGACCGGGAAAGCGAGCAGCAGGAGGATCTGGGTGATGAAGCTCATCCAGGTGAACATCGGCATCCGGAGCATCTTCATCCCCGGCGCCCGCAGGTTCACGATGGTGACGAAGAAGTTGATCGCCGCGGCCATCGAGGCCACGCCCAGGATCTGCAGGCCCAGCACCCAGAAATCGGTGTTGATCCCCGGCGAGTACTGGTTCGAGGTCAGGTTGGCGTAGCCGAACCAGCCGGTGTTGGGCGCGGCGTTGAGCAGCCAGCTGAAGTTGATGAACAGGCCGCCCAGCAGGAACACCCAAAAGCTGAAGGCGTTGAGCCGCGGGAACGCGACGTCCCGGGCGCCGATCTGCAGCGGAATGAAGAAATTGAAGAACATCGCCGACAGCGGCATGACCCCGAGGAAGATCATGGTCGTGCCGTGCATCGTGAACAGCGCGTTGAACATCTCGGCGCTGACGAAGTGGTTGTCGGGCTTCATGAGCTGGATGCGCATGAACAGCGCTTCCAGGCCGCCGATCAGGAAGAACAGGAACGCGGTCGCGCCGTAGAGGATTCCGATCCGCTTGTGGTCGACGGTCGTGATCCAGCTCCAGATCCCGGTCGGGGCTTTGGCGTGGGTGGCCGGAGCGTGGTCGAGTACCGAGGTGGCCATGACTGTCCCCGTTTACTGGTGCGAGCGGAGGTAGGCCACCAGCGTGGCGATCTCCGCATCCCTGAGCTTGCGCGGCAGTTTCATCAGCGTGCCCGACTTCACCGAGTCGGGGTTGGAGAGCCACTTCGCCAGGTTCTCGGGAGTGTTGGGCAGGAGTCCCGCGACGATCGTCCCCCGGCTCCCGACATGGCTCAGGTTGGGACCGGTCATCTTGACCACCCCCGCAGTCGCGGCGCCCACCATGCTGTGGCAGCCGATGCAGCCGGTGCTGTTGAACAGTGCGAGCCCGGCCTGCTGCAGCGAGTCGGGCGCCACCGGCACGGCCGGTCGGGTCGTGTCGGCGGGCACGGTGGTGTCCACGGCCGCGATCCGCCCGCCGTTCACCAGCGGCGATCCCACCCGCTGCTGCTCCACCCAGGCGTCGAACTCGGCCTGCGTCTGGGAAACCACCCTGAACATCATCCGCGCGTGCTGCTCGCCGCAGAACTCGGCGCAGGTGCCGCTGAAGGTGCCGGTCACCTCCGCCTTGAACCAGAGCGGATTGTGGCGGCCCGGGAAGACGTCGCGCTTGCCGGCGAATTGGGGAACCCAGAAGCTGTGCAGCACGTCCACCGTGGTCATCCGCAGATTGATCGTTTTCCCCACCGGGATATGAATTTCGTTGGCGGTGACGACACCCAGGTCGGTGTAGCGGAACTCCCACCACCACTGGTGGCCGATCACCTCGATCTGCACCACGTCACCGGTGGCGTAGTCGGAGGTCTTGAAGATCGTCTTGATGGTGGGGACCGCGATGGCCGCGAGAATCAGCGCCGGCACGATCGTCCAGGCCACCTCCAGCACCGTGCTGCCGTGGGTCTGCCGGGGCTCGGGATCGTCGGGGCGACCCCTGAATCTCAGAATCGCATAGACCAGCACCCCCTCCACCAGCACGAACACGATCACGGCCCAGAACACCGTCGTCCGGAAGAGGCCGTCCACCAGGCGGGCAGAATCGCCACGGGGGTTGAGCGTGGTCTGGGGATAGTTCTCGGCGCAGCCGAGCAGGATCACGAGGCAGACGGCCGGGACATACCGCGCCAAGCGCCGGAGGGTACCGGTGCTCGTCTCCATCAGAGAGGAATCCTGGTGATTGGGGAAAGCGGTAGCACGATTGGGCGCAAAGCTAGCTGCCCCAGATGGTTAGGTCAACAGGCCGGTAAGCGGTGAGCAGTGAGCAGTAAGCGGGAAAAACCGTCCCGCTCACTGCTCACTGCTCACCGCCTCCCGGACATGATTCGCTCAATCTCAGCGACGCTCTTCGGCGCTGCCTTGGACAGGACCACCGCCCCCCCCGCCGTCACCAGGATGTCGTCCTCGATCCTGACTCCGAGCGCTTCGTCGGGGATGTAGATCCCCGGTTCCACGGTAAATGCCATTCCCACGGCGAGCGGCATGTTTCCTCCCACGTCGTGGACGTCCATTCCGAGCCAATGGGAAAGCCCGTGGATGAAATACTTCACGCAGCCGCCGATGCCGCAGAGATCGCCGGAGTGCTCCGCCATGTATCGGCGGGAGATCTGGTCGAGCTGCCCGAGGGTGATGCCGAGGCGGACCGAGTCGACCGCGGCCTGCTGCGCGCCGAGGACCAGCTCGTAGATCGCCTTCTGCCGGGGATTGAATTTGCCGGTGATGGGGATGGTGCGGGTGATGTCCGCGGTGTGATAGCCGAACTCCGCGCCCATATCCATCACGATGAGGTCGCCCGCCTCGGTTTTCCTACGGTTGGTATCGTAGTGGAGCACCGTGCTGTTGATCCCGGAGCCCACGATACTAGGATAGCCGAGCCGTTCCGCGCCCAGTGACCGGAAGGTCTGCTCAGCGACCGCCTCGATCTCATACTCGAACACGCCGGGTCGGGCGAACTTCATTGCGGCGACATGCCCTTCGGCCGACAGCTCGACCGCGCGAGTCAGCCTGCGGACCTCGTCATCGTCCTTGATGACGCGAAGCTGGGCCAGCGCCGGCAGCAGATCCTGCGTGGCCACCCGCTGGGTGTCGAGGGCGAGGTTTCGAACGAAGAGTGGCTCGTTATCCCAATCGGTGCGGCGGAACCAGAAGGTGGGGGCGCGATTTTCCCCTTGAAAGAGGAGGCGGCGGAGGAACACCTCGACCGAATCGGCGGAATGAATGTTCGCGGCGGGAATCCCCGTCGCCTCCGCCGCTTCGGGGCCTGGACCCAGCTTGGGACCGGTCCACCGCTCGATCCGCGGGTTGCGGGGAGGGAGGAAGAGATGCGCCTCGCCCCGGCCCGAGTCGGCGGCGGTGATGATGATCCACGAATCCGGCGTCTCGAGCCCGGTCAGATAGAAGAAATCGTTGTCCTGGCGAAAGGTCGCCTGCGGATACTTCGAATCCGGCGGATCCGCCGAGAGCTCTTCGGCACCGCGGATGATTGCGACCCCCGACTTGATCCGGGCGATGAGCGCCTGGCGGCGGGCCTGCAGATTCGCCACCGGCACGGCGCCAGCGGGTGAGCCAGCCTGCGCCTCGACCACAGCGGGGGTTGCGACCAGCGCGGCAAGCAGAAATCGAGGGACGAGTCTCGGCACATGGCCTCCTGGGGGGACGGGAAAAGTAACCTCGACCCCTTCCCCTGTTCCCCCTTCCCCCTGCGAGATATCTTCTTCAAGACGATGGTTACCACAGCCCGGCGCATCCCCTCGCCGGGCAATGTCTTTATTGCGGCAGGCGGTCATGATCGAGGCGATGCGGGCGATCCTGGGAAAGGAGATCGAGG
Organism: uncultured Gemmatimonas sp.; assembly: GCA_964535105.1. Classification (GTDB taxonomy): domain Bacteria; phylum Gemmatimonadota; class Gemmatimonadetes; order Gemmatimonadales; family GWC2-71-9; genus JABFSM01. The sequence goes on along the minus strand of CAZHSO010000037.1, from coordinate 28,098 downwards.
AGCTGAGCCGGGAGCTCACGGTCACGCTGCCCCAGGCGATTGCCACGGCGGTCGCGATGGGCGATCTCCGGGAGAACTCGGAGTACAAGGCGGCCCTCGAGCGGCAGCAGCTGGTGCAGGCCCGGCTGGGCCAGCTGCACCTTCGGCTCGCCCAGGTCGCGCAGCTGGCCAACACCGAAGCGCCGCGGGACAGGGTGGGGCTCGGCTCTCGCGTCGTCGTGGAGGATGTGGCCGGCGGCGTCCAGGAGACCTACACCGTCGTGCTCGCCGAATTGATGGACATCGATGCGGGGCACATCTCGATGGCCTCCCCGCTCGGACAGGCGCTCAAGGACCGGAAGCCGGGTGAAGAAGTGAGCCTCCGGCTGCCGACGATGTCCCGGAAACTCCGGGTGATCGAGGTCATCACGATCCACGACCAGGGATGATCGCATGGACTTCCCATCCAAAAAATTGTTCGTCGCCGGAGACCGCGTGCTCATCAAGCCGGAGGAGGGCGAGGAGCGCACCAAGGTCGGGCTCTACCTCCCCGCGACGGCAGTCGACACGCAGCAGGTGCAGGAAGGGCTGATCGTGGCGACCGGCCTCGGCGATCCCCTCCCCGACGTCTCGGCATTCGATGAAGAGCCGTGGCGGGCGGACGAGAAGACCCCGCGGTTCCGCCCGATGCAGGCGCGGGTGGGCGACCACGCGATTTTCTTCCGGAAAGCTGCGGTCGAAATCAGCTTCGAAGAGCAGCGCTACCTGGTTGTACCCCAGGCGGCCATCCTCGTCTTGGTGAGGGATGAGCTGCCGATCTAGGAGGCTAGGGAGCTGGGGAGCTAGGGAGCTAGGGAACTTCGTGTTCATAGCCCTCCTGCTGGCGAGGCCGTTCGGAGCGGCTGCGCAAGGCAGTTCCCCTAGCTCCCCAGGCCCTAACTCCCTAGCCCCTAGTTACACCCCCCACCGGGTCTACGACACCCGGAAGAAGCAGTTCATTGACTTCGAGGCGCTTGCCTCGCGCCTCGCCTCGGCCGACATCGTCTTCGTCGGCGAGCAACACGACGATCCCGCCACGCACCGAATGGAGCTCGCGATTCTCGAGGGCATGGCCCGCCGCCGCGATTCGGTGGTGCTGGCGCTCGAGATGTGGGAGCGCGACGTGCAGCCGCTCCTCGACCGGTATCTCGCCGGATCGGCGACCGAAGAGGAGCTCATGAAGGACGGACGGCCGTGGAAGAACTACGCCTCCGACTACCGGCCTCTGGTCGAGCTGGCCCGGGCGCACTCATGGCCGGTGGTCGCGAGCAACACGACGAGGACGCTCGCCTCACTCGTGTCTCGGCAAGGACTGAGCGCCCTTGATACGCTCCCCGCCGGCGTACGTCTGCAGGTGGCCGAAACGATCGCCTGCCCGGAAGACGAGTATTTCGAAGAATTCCGGGCGGTGATGGGTGATATGTCCAGACACCAGTCGGGAGCCGTCAGTCCCGACTCGGCGGCCGCCCGGCTCAAGCGCATCTACCACGCGCAGTGCATCAAGGACGAGACGATGGGCGAATCGGTGGCGCGGGCGTGGGCCCCGGGACGCCTGGTGGTGCACTACAACGGCGCGTTCCACAGCGATTTCCGGCTGGGCACCGCGGAGCGGGCACGTCAGCGCGCCGCCGGGGCCGAAGTCGTGGTCGTGACCGCCCTGCCCGTCCGCGACCTCGACCGGCTCGACCCGTCTCGGGAAGAGCGCAAGCGGGCGGACTACCTCCTGTATGTCCTCGCCCCCGTCAAAGCCGACAGCGCGAGTCGCTGACGCCGCCTATTCCTTCCCGCCCCCCCGGCCGAGGGCGCTGTTCGCTCGCGCGCTCCGGCTCCGCTGTCCGGTCTGCGCTGGCGGACCCGTTCTTCTGAGCTGGTTCACTGTTGCCGCCTCCTGCCCGTCCTGCGGTCTCCATATGGACCGGAACTAGCCGGGCTACTGGATCGGCAGCTACACGGTGAACCTGTTCGTAATGGAGGGAATTCTTTCTGCGGCGTTCGTTGGAGGGATGTTCCTGAGCTTCTCGCACTCCAAGCTGCTCTACCTGGCGATCGATCTGGCGTTTCGACCACTCGATCCCGACGACCTGACCACTCCTCTGGAGAAGGCAGGAGTGAGGAGGCAGTAGACAGGAGGGAAAAACCCTTTTGCCTCCTGCCGGTTGCCTCCTGCCTATTCCAACATCTTCGCCACCACCACCGTCACGTTGTCCGTACCACCCGCTTCAAGCGCCCGGCGGATCAGCTCCCGGCACATCGTCTCCGCGCTGCCGGTGCTTCCGAGAACCTCGGCGATCTCCGGATCCGCGACGTGCTTGGTCAGTCCGTCGCTGCAGAGAAGCGCGACATCGCCGGACTCGAAATCCACCACGGCGACCGATGGAGTCATCTCGGGCCCACCGACCGCACTGGTCAGATTGCCGGCGACCCTGGCCCGCGCCGCCTGCTGCTCGGTCCACGCGCCGGCACTCACCATGTATTCGCCCATGGTCTGATCGCGGGTGATCTGCTCGAGCCGGCCGCTCCGCAGATAGTACGCCCGGCTGTCGCCCACGTGCACCACGTATCCGCGGGGCCAGAGCAGGGTGATCATCGTGAGCGTCGTGGCCGGCGTCCGGCCCGCCGCGCCGTGGTCGCGCAGGATCTTGTCATGGGCGCGCCGCACCGCTCCCTCGAGGCGGTCCAGAAACGCGTGCTCCTGCTTCGCGTTGAAGCCCCGGTAACAGGCCGTCGCCTCCTCCACGTATTCCAGCACGGTCGCGACCGCACTCCCGCTGGCGAGCTCCCCGTAGGGCCGTCCTCCAACCCCGTCTGCCACGACGAAGAGGTGGGCTTCGTCGCCGTCGAGCCGGGCCGTCACGAAGTGATCCTCGTTGTGCTCCCGGACTTTTCCCTGGTCGGTAAGGCCGAAGGATTCCACCCGGTCCCCGGGCGGGTGCGCGCGCTCCGGAGGTGCGCTCATGATCAGGGCACCGCCGAAGACCCGCAGCTCCCGTCGCCCACGCGCACCGTCGGGTACTTGATGCCGAGCTGCTCCAGGTAGGTCTTGTACTTTTTGGAATCGTAGTAGTACGGCCGCATCTGCTCGCGGTATCGTTCCAGAATTCCCTGGTTGAGCTCGATGGCGGGCCGGTCTTCCGGCCGGATCAGCGGGACGTATTTGGTGTCCCTGGTCTGAACGTTGTTGAAGTAGTCCTTGGCGTCGGCCACCAGCCTGGGGTTGAGCAGCAGGTCGAGCAGGGTGAGCGCCTGGGCCTTGGCCCCCGCGGTGGCGCCCTTGTGGGCGACCGGCGTAGCCATCGCGATCGCGTCGGCCCAATTGTGACCCGGCGTGCCGGGAATATTCGACGGGAAGCGCAGGGTCACGGTCGGCACCGCCCAGGAAACATCCCCGATGTCGTCCGAGCCGCCGCCGGTCCTGGCCGCTTCGCCGGGGGGAGCGCCGACCACGGAGTCGGGCTTCGTCTGGAGACCCTTTTCCTCCTGCTTCATCTCCTTCTGCACCGCCTTGGCAAAGCGCTGATCGTCCTCGCTCCATGCCGGCATTCCCACCGCCCTGATATTGGCGAACATCGCCTCGGCCACCGGCTTGTTGAAGTGGGGCGGCCATGCCGCCCCCAGCACCCGCTCGCTTTCCAGTGTGGTTCCCGACATCATCGCGGCCCCGGCGGCGATCGAATCGCCGATGGCCCAGACGCCGCGGATGCCGGCATAGGTGAGCTCACGAAAGAAATACCAGACCGACGCCGTCGACGGCACGACGTTCGGCTGATCGCCCCCGTCCTTGATGATGTAATGGCTTCGGTGCTGCAGTCGCAGATGCTCCCGCCGAAAATTCCACCCGGCGTTCATCAGCTCCACCGCATCGAGCGCGCTCCTGCCCCGCCATGGCCCGCCGGCGGCGTGGGCGCTGGTTCCCCGGAATGAATAGAGCACCGACACCAGCCCGGTATAGCCGTCCGGATGGCCCCAGTCGGTGGCGAAGCTGTCGTCTACGTGCGCGAAGAGATTGACGTCCACGTCCGTGAAGAGGCCGGCGCGCACGTAGTACGCCTTGGTGCCGAGCTGCTCCTCGGCGACACCCGGCCAGATCTTGATCGTGCCGGAGATCCTGTCGCGCTCCATGATCTTCTTGAGCGCGAGCGCCGCCGTGATGTTGACCGCCATCCCGCTGTTGTGACCCTCCCCGTGGCCCGGCGCTCCCGGCACCAGCGGAGCGCGGCAGGCTGTCCCCGGCTTCTGCGAGGCCTGGGGAATCCCGTCGATGTCGGTGCCCAGGGCAATGACCGGCTTGCCGGAGCCCCAGGTGGCGATAAACGCGGTCGGTATCCCGGCGTACCCCTCCTCCACCCGGAAGCCTTCCTTCCGGAGCAGCGCCACGAGGTACTTCGACGTCTCGAATTCCTGGAAACCGAGCTCGCCGAACGAGAAGATCTGGTCCACCATCTGCTGAGTGAAGGTGGCCCGCAAATCGATGTCCGCCAGAATCTCCGTCTTGAGCCGGTCGAGTCTCTGGTCGGCGCCGGTTCCCTGCGCGGGGAGCGGCCCCGTGAAGAGAGATCCAATCAGAATGCTCGCGATTCGCCGCATATGGCTACGGCACCGCCGACGAGCCGCAGCTCCCGTCGCTCGCCCGCACCGTCGGATAGCTGATTCCGAGCTGCTCGAGGTACGTCTTGTACTTCTTCGGATCGAAGTAGTACTGCCGCATCTGATCCCGGTACCGGTCGAGGATGTTCTTGTTGAGATCGGTCGCCGGCCGGTCTTCGGGCCGGATCAGCGGCACGTACTTGGTGTCCTTGGTCTGGATGTTGTTGAAGTAGTCCTTCGCGTCGGTCACCAGCTTCGGCGTGAGGAGCACGTCGAGCATCGTCATCGCCATCGCCTTGGCGCCCGCCGTGGCGCCCTTGTGCGCCACCGGCGTCGCCATCGCGATCGCGTCGGTCCAGTTGTGGCCAGGCATCCCCGGAATGTTCGAGGGGAACCGAAGGGTGACCGTCGGCACCGTCCAGGAGACATCGCCGATGTCGTCGGAGCCGCCGCCCCGCTTCTGGGACTCCGGCACCGGTCCGCCCAGCGCAGTCCCGAGGCTATCCAGCAGTCCCCGGCCGCCGGTCTTCATCTCCTCCTGCAGCGCGCGGGCGAACTTCTGGTCGGCCTCGCTCCACTGCGGCATGCCCACCGCGCGGATGTTCGCCGCCATCGCCTCCGCCACCGGGCGGTTGAAGTGCTGCGGCCATGCACTGCCCAACATGCGCACCGGCTCGAGCGTGGTGCCGGTCATGATCGCCGCGCCCTGCGCGATCGAATCACCGATCGCCCAGAGCGCCCGGATGTTCGGATAGTCGAGCTCGCGGAAATAGTACCAGACCGAAGCCACCTGTGGCACGACGTTCGGCTGGTCGCCACCATTCGGAATGACGTAGTGCGAGCGATGGGGCAGCCGGAGGTGCTCGCGGCGGTAATTCCACCCGATGTTCATGAGCTCGACGGCGTCGAGCGCGCTGCGGCCGCGCCAGGGCGCCCCGGCGGCGTGCGCCGACAAACCGCGGAAGGTGTAGAGGACCGACACGAGACCGGTGCCGTCCTGCGAGCCCCATGACACGCCGAAGTTGCTCGAAACGTGGCTGAAGAAACTGACGTCCACGTCCGTGAAGAGGCCGGCGCGCACGTAGTAGGCCTTGGTGCCGATCTGCTCCTCGGCGACGCCCGGCCAGATCTTGATCGTCCCCGGAATCTTGTCGCGCTCCATGATCTTCTTGAGCGCGAGGGCGGCGGTGATGTTGACCGCCATCCCGCTGTTGTGGCCTTCACCGTGCCCGGGAGCGCCGGGCACCAGCGCCGCTCGGCACGCGACTCCCGGCTTCTGGGACGCCTGCGGGATGCCGTCGATGTCGGTGCCCAGCGAAATGACCGGCTTGCCCGAGCCCCAGGTGGCCACGAAGGCGGTCGGAATTCCGGCGTACCCTTCCTCCACCCGGAAGCCTTCCTTCCGGAGCAGGGCCACGAGGTACTTCGACGTCTCGAATTCCTGGAAACCGAGCTCGCCGAAGGAAAAGATCTGGTCCACCATTTGCTGGGTGAAGGCGGCCCGCGAATCGACGTCGGCGATCAGCTCGCGCTTGAGAGCCTCGAGCCGCGGATCGGGCACGGCCTGGCCGGCAAGCGGGGATGAGGACAACGCCAGAAGAGTCAGCAGCAGGAAGGCACGCATCTACTTCACTCCGACATTCTTCATGGATTCGAGCTTCCCAAGATCCACCTTCTCCAAGGCGGCCTTGATCGCGGCCATCGGCATGTTGTTACCGTCGACCTCGACGACGAACCGGCCCGCCACCAGGACCTGGACCTCACCCGAGTTGGCCTGGCGGTCGTACTTCTCGTAACCCTTGTAGCCGTTGATGGTCACCGAGCGCTCGTAGCTCGTCTCGGTCTCACGGTCGATCGAGCCCGCGGCCCAGGCATAGGTGGACATGGCGGCGATACCCGCCATCGCGCCGACGTCGCTGATCGTGATCCTGACGTTCGCATTGCTCTCCGACTCATACCGCGCCTCGGCCTTGGAGATCGTGAAGCCCATCGCGCTGCTCCGCTCTCCCTCCGCGTTGACGCGCTTCATGCCAGACAGGTCTTCCGGCAGCAGCGCCTTGAGGTCGCGGAAATCGACCGCCTCTGCCGCCTGGGTGGCGCCGAGGGCGGCGCCCATTGCCTCCGCGGCGCCGGCAACGCCCGCCGCCCCTGATTTAAGCGCTTCCGCCATCTGGGCGGCGGCAACCTCGGCCTGCTTTTGTTCCTCGCTCTTGCCGCAAGCCGCGAGCAGGAGAAGCGCGGCGGTGCTTCCGAGAAGGGTGCGGATTCTCACGAGTAGCCTCCGTGGGTGGGGTGGGGTCGGTTCAAGCCTACCGGACTGTGCGGAAAGACGCGACCTGTAATGTACATGTAATGTGTACATTGACACATGCATAGTTAACATGTAACATGGGTCATGTCCAAGAAACGGAGTGACCGGGTCAAGGAGCCGGTGCAGGTCTACCTGGACCGGCAGGATTCCACAATCCTCGGCAATCTGGTCGACCAGACCGGTCTGTCAAAGGCGGAAATCCTGCGACGGGCAATCCGGCAGATGGCCCAGCGCGAGCTCAGCGGCAAGAAGAAGCCCGGGTGGTCGTTCGACGCGATAATCGGCGTTTTGGGAGACGACCCCTCCTACCCGCCGGACTATGCAGAACGGCATGACTTCTACCTGGCGCAGGCGCTGGAAGCACGGAAGGGCAGTGGAGCGCGCCCTCGCTGACACCGGCGCGCTGCTCGCCCTCTTTGAGCCGCGCGATCAATACCATGCCAGGGCTCGCGAGGTGGCAGAGAGCTACCTGTCGAGCGGGGGGCGGTTGGTCTGCACTACCGCCATCCTCACCGAACTTTCCAACCTGCTGCTCGTACGCCACGGCCCGGAACGCACCGCGCGGGGGCTCGCCGTGCTCCTTGGCGATGAGACCTACTGGTGGACGGATGTAGACCTCGAATTGGTCAAAGCTGCGCTTCGAAACTGGCTGGAGCGGTTTTCAGATCAGCGGTTCTCACTCACTGACGCCATCAGCTTCGAGCTGATGCGCCGAGAGGGCATCGAGCGGGCGTTCAGCTTCGACCAGCACTTCGTGACCGCAGGATTCTCCCTCCTCGACTGAGCTACTCTCCGCGGCGCCTGACCAGGGTCAGGATCGTGTAGACCGCGACCGGTTCCTCGTTCTGATTGGTCACCTCGACATCCCACGCCACGACGCCCTGGGGCACGCCGCCGGGCGGCGTCTCCTTGGCGATCTTCTGCTTGACGGTGAGCCGGACCCGGATCGTGTCGCCGGGATACACCGGCTTCACGAACCGGAGCGACTCGAGGCCGTAGTTCGCGAGCACCGGCCCTTCGCCCGGATCCACGAACAAACCCGCGGCAGCCGAAACGACGAAGTAGCCGTGCGCGACCCTGCGCTCGAAGATCGAGCGCTTGGCGGCGAGGTCGTCCACGTGGGCGTAGAAGTGATCGCCGGAGAGACCCGCGAAGTTCACCACGTCGGCTTCGGTCACGGTGCGCCGGTGGGTAAAGAGCGTGTCACCAACGTTGAGCTCTTCGAAATGCTTGCGGAAGGGATGCACCGGATCGGTCGCTGTTGCGGCACCCTTCATCCAGATGCCGGTGATGCGGGAGAGCGTGGTGGGATGTCCTTGCAGCGCGCACCGCTGCATGAAGTGGAGGACTCCACGCGTGCCGCCCATTTCCTCTCCCCCTCCCGCGCGCCCCGGCCCACCGTGGACCAGTCCCGGGAGCGGCGAGCCGTGCCCGGTGGATTCCTTGGCCGAGTGGCGGTTGAGCACGAGGAGACGGCCGTGCCACGCGGCGGTGCCGAGCACCACTTCGCGCGCGACGGCGTCATCCTGTGTGAAGAGCGAGCCCACCAGGGAGCCGCGGCCCCGCTTGGCCAGCTCGATCGCCTCGTCCACCGAGCCGTAACCCATCACGGTGTTGACCGGACCGAAGGCTTCGATCTCGTGCGGCTCGCTGCGCTCGAGTGGGCGCGCGCAGTAGAGCAGCGTCGCGGGAAAGAAGGCGCCCTTCTCGGCGTCGGCCCCCGTCACCGTGAATTTGTCCGGATTGCCGTACACCACTTCGGCCCCCGCCTTGAGGGCTTCCACACTCTTCCGCACGTCGTCGCGCTGGCCCCGGCTGGCCAGCGGGCCCCAGCGAACTCCCTCGACCGCCGGATTGCCGAGCGTGGTGCCGTCCAGGCGCTTGGAGATCGCCCGGATCGTGTCCTCGACCAGGATCGCCGGGACCAGCGTGCGGCGGATGGCGGTGCACTTCTGCCCCGCCTTTCCCGTCATCTCCCGCACCACCTCCTTGACGAAGAGGTCGAACTCTTCGGTGCCGGGGGCGGCGTCGGGTCCGAGCATCGAGAAGTTGAGGGAATCGGCTTCCATGTTGAACCGAACCGATTCCGAGACGATGCGCGGGTGGGTCTTGAGCTTGCGCCCGGTGGCCGCCGAGCCGGTGAAGGTCACCACGTCCTGCGCGATCACATGATCGAGAAGATCGCCCACGCCGCCGACGATGAGCTGCAGCGCTCCGGCCGGCAGGATCTCCGATGCGATCATCTCGCGGAGCATCGCCTCGGTCAGATACGATGTCGCGGTGGCCGGCTTGACGATCGCCGGCATCCCGGCCAGAAAGGTCGGCGCGAGCTTTTCCAGCATCCCCCAGCAGGGAAAGTTGAAGGCGTTGATGTGAACCGCGACGCCCTCGAGGGGCACGCAGATATGACGCCCGGCAAAGGTCCCGCCTTTGCCGAGGATCTCCGGCTCCCCTTCGACGTAGAAGGTCTCGTTCGGAAACTCCCGGCGGCCCCGGCTGGCGTAGGAAAAGAAGGTGCCGATGCCGCCCTCGATATCCACCCACGAATCGATCTTCGTGGCGCCGGTCGCGGCGGAGACTTCGTAGAAGCGGTCCTTCCGCTCCATCAGGTAGGCCGCCAGCGCCTTCAGCATTCGGGCGCGCTCGTGGAAGGTCATGGTGCGAAGTGCGGGGCCACCGGTCTTCCGCCCGAAGTCGAGCATCCCCCGGAAATCGAGCCCTTCGCTCGACGCCGTCGCGACCGGATCTCCGGTCACCGCGTCGAGCAGCGTTGCTCCGGCGCCCCGTCCCCTGGTCCAGGCGCCCATCGCGTAGCTCTCCAGCGTCTTCACGGTGTACCCTCCGCCGAGTCATCGGAACGCCGGGTCGTGCCCCAGCTCCGGTAGGTCTCTTCCAAGTCGGGCCGGTCCTTCGGCATCGCGCGCAACGGCTCGCAGGGAACCAGCGTCGCGTGCAGCCGGGCTGGAAGCCCCTGATAGAGCTTGGTTCCCTCGGTCTTCCAGGCCAGCATCTCGTCGCTCACTTTCTTCACCATCCGGGCCGGATTCCCCACCGCGATCATCCGGTCCTCGATGCGCATTCCTTCGGGAACGAAGGAGAGCGCGCCCACAATGGAGCCCGCGCCCACCACGGCATTGTCCATGACCACCGCGTTCATCCCGACGAGCGCATTCCGTCCAATCCGCGCACCGTGAATAACGGCGCCATGCCCGATATGGGCTCCCTCCTCGAGCACCACTGTGACGCCGGGAAACATGTGGATGGTGCAGTTCTCCTGCACGTTGCACCCGTCATGAATCTCGATCGCGCCCCAGTCGCCGCGCAGGGCGGCACCGGGCCCGACGTACACATCGCGGCCGATCACGACCCGGCCGGTGACCGCGGCGTGCGGATGGATGAAGGCGGTGGGATGGATCACGGGGACGTTGCCCTCGAACGCGAAGACGCCAGGCATCCTCAATTATAGCGCGGCGGAGCGGAACACCATGGGGGCCCCGCCTGGCGAGTCCCGCCCTCAGTGGGTAGGTTGGCGGACATTCCATGACCTCCATCGAGCAACTGAAGCAGGCCCTCTCGGACCGGTACGCGATCGAACGCGAAATCGGCGCCGGCGGCATGGCGACGGTGTACCTGGCGCGGGACCTCCGCCACGAGCGGCCGGTGGCGCTCAAGCTGCTCAACCCGGAGTTGGGCGCGGTCCTCGGCGTCGAGCGATTCCTGGCCGAGATCAAAGTCACCGCCAACCTGCAGCATCCCAATCTGCTGCCGCTCTTCGACAGCGGCGAGGCGAACGGGCTCCTCTTCTACGTGATGCCCTTCGTCCAGGGGGAATCGCTCCGCGCCCGGCTGGAGCGGGAAAAGCAGCTCCCGATCGAGGAAGCGGTCCGCATCGCGGTGGCGGTGGCCCACGCGCTCGACTACGCGCATGGCCACGACGTCATCCACCGCGACCTCAAGCCCGAGAATATCCTGATGCAGGCCGGGCAGCCGGTCGTGGCGGACTTCGGCATCGCGCTGGCCGTGACCAAGGCGGGCGGCAACCGCATTACCCAGACCGGGCTGTCGCTGGGCACCCCGCAGTACATGAGTCCGGAGCAGGCCACCGGCGAACGGGTGATCGACGGGCGGAGCGACATCTACTCGCTCGGCGCGGTGGCGTACGAGATGCTGACGGGTGAGCCGCCCCACAGCGGCACCACGGCGCAGGCGATCATCGCCCGGGTGCTGGCCGACCACCCCCGCCCCATCCAGAGCAGCCGGAGAGCGGTGCCCGAGCACGTCGAGGCCGCGATCGAGCGCGCGTTGGAGAAGCTCCCCGCCGACCGGTATTCCACCGCGCGCGAATTCGCCGAGGCGTTGCAGGGGCGCGGCGCGGTCCAGCACACCCGGAGCACGGCCGCGCGCTCGGCGAAGACTGGCGAATGGCGCCGGCGGGTCCGCGACCCGGTGGTGCTGGTTCTGGGGGCTCTTACGGTCGCCTCGCTCGGCTTCGGAGCGCTGTCGCTCCGGCGCCCCGCGGCGGAGCGGCCGTTCGCGCCGGTGCGATTCCTCTATGCCGTAAGTGACAGCGTCAAGATCGTCGCGAGTTGGCCCTGGCCCGCCGCGATCTCCCCCGACGGGAGCGCGCTGGTGTATTCAGTCGAGCAGGGGGGGTTGGCACGGATCTTCTACCTGCGCCGCTCCGACCAGCTCGAGGCTCATCCGATTCCTGGGACGGCAGATGGGTATCAGCCCTTTTTTTCGCCCGACGGGCAGTGGCTCGCATTCGAAGCCGATGCCTACGAAAAGAAGGTCCGGCTCGATGGCAGCGCTCCGGTCACCATCGCGCTTGGCGGCGAGGCCAACGGGGGGGACTGGACCACGGCCGGCGAGCTGGTGCTCGGTGCGACCGGCAAGCGGCACGGGCTCTCGCGCGTCAGCGTCGCCGGCGGGGAGCCGGTGCCGTTCACGCAGCCGGATTCCGCGCAGGGCGAGCTCGAGCACCTCTGGCCCATTGCTCTCGACGATGCCAAGACCATCGTCTTCACGCGGTGGACCGGCGCGCTGGCAGCGGCGGAGCTGGCGGTCACTTCGCTCGAGGACGGCAAGGTCGTTCCGCTCGGGGTCAAAGGGGTCCGTCCCCTCGCGGTGCTCGACGAAGCGCTGGTCTACCTCCAGGCCGACGGAGCCGTAATGGCGGTCCCGATTGACGGGCCGGGCAAGCGAGTCCGGGGGAAGCCGGTACCGGTCCACGACCCCGTCACGGTCAATCCAGCCACCAACGGGAACTCCTCCATCTTCCTGTCGCGTGGCGGCGCCCTTGTGACCGAGGTTAGGACAAGCGGAAGCCAACTGGTCTGGCTCGATCGCGATGGCGTAAGCCGGCCGATCAGGCCCGAGGTGCGGGATTTCGTCGAACCGCGGCTTTCGCCGGATGGCCGCCGAATTGCGGTGATCGTTGCGGAAGGCAGCAAGAGCGACGTATGGATCCATGAGCTCGCGACCGGAACTCTGTCGCGGCTCACCACCGCGGAATCGGTTACGTCCGCCGAATGGGCGAAAGATGGCAAGCGGGTGATCTACACCGCGGCGGGCAAGGAATCGCGGACCGCCGTCTGGGCACAGGCGGTCGACGCGGCGTCCGCACCCCAGCTGTTGGTCCAGCTGCCCTCGCTTGCCACCTGGATCGACATCTCGCCCGATGGCCGCTCCCTGCTGGCGCAGGCCATGGGCAGTGGCGGTTGGGACGTCGTGCGGGTCGCGCTCGACTCGGGCGCGGCGGTCCGGCCGTTCAGCGTGTCGAAGAGAAACGATAACGCGGGGCGGTTCTCACCGGACGGACGCTGGGCCGCCACCGCTATGGATGAAACGGGGCGGTTCGAGATCTACGTTCGGTCATTCCCGGATCCGACGACAAAAGTGCAGATATCGGTGGGCGGGGGCACTTGGCCCGAGTGGTCGGCCGATGGCAAGCGGCTCTATTACCGCGCGGGGGAATCCATCGTCGAAGCGCGCCTCGAAACGGGCAGCTCGGTGCGAGTGACCTCGCGCGACACGGTGATGCGCAATGGGTTGACGCGAGGAACCATACTGGCCCTCGGAGTCGGGGGAAACTTCGACGTGACCCCGGACGGTGCGCACTTCCTCTCCGCCGCCGCGAGAACCAGCAGCTTCCAGCTGGTGGTGGTTCCGAACTGGATTACGGAGTTTCGCCAGCGGATGGCCGCGAGCAGGCGGTAACAATCGGTGAGAGGTGAGAGGTGAGAGGTGAGAGGTGAGCGGGATCAGCCTGGAGTCACGCTGCGCGACTCGCGGTAGTGACCCGGGCGACGAGTGGGGCTCGCCGTAGGCGACGTCGGGCCGCGAGGGGGGCGCGTGAGGAGCGGAGTCGCGCCGGCCCGCAGGCGCCGTGGGCGAGTCCCACTCTAGTCCCGGGGGCGAGAAGATTCTCCCACCCTTGGCTCCGCCCCTTCGGTCGCTGCGCTTCCTCAGGGTGACAATGGAAGAAATCTGCCCTCGTCAATCTTCCCGCCCCGCACCTGATACACCGTAACGCCGGAGGGGAATGTGAATCCGCCGCCGTCGCTGGGACCGACGACCGCGGCCGCCTGATAGAACCGGATCGGAGTTCCCTCGAAGCGAAGCAGCTCGCGCACGTGCATGTGGCCGCCGAGGGCTAGATCGTACGGTCGCACCTTGAGCCGCGCGATGATCTCCGCCGCGTTCGACACCATGTGCCGGAAGCTGGTCTTGCCGCGAACGGTGATCGTGGTCGGGGCGGGAGGATCGCCCCGGTAACCGTCCACTGTTTCGACCGCGGTAAAGAATGGGATGTGATTGAAGCTGACGACCGGCATGCTCGCGGGAATCGCGGCCAGGTCCCGGACGAGCCATTCCGCCTGGGTGCTGTCCACGTGGCCGTAGTACCAGAGGTCGTCGATGTCCACGGAGTTGAGGCCCACGAAGTGCACCCCGCCCTGCGTGAACGAGTAATAGTCCGGCCCGCGGTAGTGCCGGTACATCCCTCGGCCATAGAGCGGATGCTTCGGGCTCACCAGCGACAGGTGCCGCTCGATCCCGAAGATCTCGTGGTTGCCGGGAACGGTCCATACCGGCACCCGGAAGAGCGCCATCTCCCGCTGAAAGAGCTCGTAGTAGCTGCTCGCCTCGGCTTCGGGAACCCGAAGCGCGTCGCGGACCAGATCGCCGGAGATGAGCACGAAGGCGGGCCGCACCGAATCCACCAGGGCCCGAAGCCGCTGGGTTCGGGCCAGCGACGCATCGCTGATGTGGGTGTCGGAGGCGTGGATGAAGATAAAGTCGGGCGACTCAGGGACCGGCGCCATCGGAAAGAGTAGGGGCCGCGCCGCGGAGAGTGAATCCACCGGACGCCAGAAGTTGCCGACTGCGCGGTAGCCGTCCGGCACGCTCACGAAGACAATGCCGAATCCCCCATTGCCCTCGATCCGGAAGGAACCGTCGACCGAGGTCTTCACTACATCGGCTTGGTCCGACACGACCACGCCTCCGAGCCCGGGTTCGCCCGGATCGCGCAGACCGTTGGCGTTCTGATCGATGAAGACGACGCCGGTGACCTCGAGGGCCCGAGAATTCGGATTGACGAGAGGAAGAAGACCCAGCAACAACATGGGTCCAAATCGCTTCACGTTCCGCATCGGTCAGCTCCAGCTCGCGGGGGACATCTTGAAGTATGAAATCACGCGCTACCCCTTAACGTCTCAGGGCTCCACCAGTCTATCCCTAGTATGTGACTACGGTGGCATTCATGCAAAGATCCGCACCGACCGCGGCATTGGCACTCGCGGTGGCGCTGCTCGGAAGTTGTGCATCCGCCCCCGCATCGGGACCGGACGACACCCTACCCCCGCCCGGCCTGGATACCCAGCAGCCCTTTCCCATCGATCGTGGCGACGATGGGGCAAACACCCCCGGCACCTACAAGGGGCTCTGGCTTCGCCTGGTGGACAACGGCACACCCATCGTGTCTCCGGTGGACGGCGTCATCGGTGTGGTGTGCGTGGGGATGAGCAACGCGAATCAGGAATGCAGCGACTGGATGCAGCGCCTTGCCGGGGAGTATCAGGCGTTGGTGGACCCTGCGGTGCGGGTGGTGAATTGCGCTGTCGGAGGCCACGCGATCGAGCGATGGATCGACCCTTCCTATGATGCCGTTCTCTGGACCGACTGCATTCAGCGCCGGCTCCCCCAGGCCGGCGTGCGCCTGGACCAGGTGGCGGTCCTCTATCACAAGGCGGCGAATCAGTTCACCACCGGGAATGGGGGCGCCGTCCTGCCGTCATTCCCGGCCGCCGGGAGTGACTACGCCAACTTCCGGTCCAACCTTACCGCGTTTTCAGCGCGCGTCAAAGGAAAATTTCCGGCGGTCACGGCCGTCTACACCTCCTCGCGGAGCTACGGCGGGTTCGCCGACAGCCCCGGCCGAGGCGAGCCTTTGAGCTACGAGGAGGGCCACGCGCTCAACACCTGGCTCGCCGGGAATCGAACGATCGACGGCGTCTGGTACGGCTGGGGACCCTATCTCTGGGCGCCACCCTGCGCGAGCGGAATTACCAACAAGAGCGAGGCGTGCTACGATCGGGTGGATTATGTGGCCGATGGGATCCACCCCTCGCCCTCAGGTCAGGCGAAGATGAGCCGCATGATTCACGATCGCTTCCGGCGGGAGGCCTGGTACCGGTAGGCCTCAGGCGCGCTCGATGATCGTCGCCATTCCCTGCCCCACCCCGATGCACATGGTACAGAGTGCGTAGCGGCCGCCGGTCTCTTCGAGCTGCCGGGCCGCGGTGAGAAGCAGCCGCGCCCCGCTCATCCCGAGGGGGTGCCCGAGCGCGATGGCGCCGCCGTTCGGATTCACCCGCGGATCGTCATCGGCGAGGCCCAGGTCCCGCGTCACCGCCAGCGATTGCGCCGCGAACGCCTCGTTGAGCTCGATCACGTCCATCTGCTCGATCGAGAGTCCCGCCTTCGCCAGCGCGCTCCGCGAGGCGGGAACCGGGCCGATGCCCATGACACGGGGCTCGACTCCAGACACGGAAGACGCGAGGACGCGCGCTAACGGCTGAAGGTTGTGCCTTCTCAGTCCCGCTTCGGAGGCTACAATCAGCGCCGCGGCCCCGTCGTTGAGTCCGCTCGAATTCCCCGCCGTCACCGAGCCCTTGCCGTCGGTGCGGAATGCCGGCTTGAGCCTGGCCAGGATTTCCATCGTCGTGTCAGGGCGGATGAACTCGTCGTCGCTGAAGGCGGAGACCGTCCCCTTCGCTCCGCTCAGGGTGACAGGAACGATCTCGGACGTGAACCTGCCCCGCGCCCTCGCCGCCGCCGCCTTCTGCTGCGATCGCATCGCGAACCGGTCCTGGTCCTCCCGCGAGATGCCGTATCGCTCCGCCACGTTTTCCGCGGTTTGGCCCATCGAATCGATGCCGTACTTCTCCTTCATTTTCGGATTAACGAACCGCCACCCGAGCGAGGTGTCGAAGAGCTCCTGGTTCCGGCCGAAGGGCTGCGGCGCCTTGGACAGGGCGTAGGGCGCGCGGGTCATCTGCTCGACTCCCCCTGCGATATAGAGCTCGCCGTCGCCCAGACGCACCGCCCGCGCCGCATTGACCACCGCGCTCATCCCCGAGGCGCAGAGGCGGTTGACCGTCTCCCCCGGTACGCTGGTGGGAAGCCCGGCGAGCAGCAGCGCCATCCGCGCTACGTTGCGGTTGTCCTCCCCCGCCTGGTTGGCGCAGCCCATGATGACGTCGGTGATGGCGGCGGGATCGAGCCCCGGATGCCGGGAGAGGAGCGCGGCGATCACGTGCGCCGCGAGATCGTCGGCCCGGACGGAAGAGAGCGAGCCGCCGAGACTCCCGATGGGAGTACGGACGCCGTCGATGAGAAATGCTTCGGACATGGGATGGGCTCGCGTGGCTTTGGCCTAACTCAAGGAGCGGTGCTAATTTAGTACGCTTTCTCCAGATCGGCACCCGATGACTGCTCAGAGCATTCTGTTCGAGCCCATGGACGGCGTGGCGCGCATCACGCTCAATCGCCCCGACGTCCTCAACAGCTTCGACAAGGCGATGGCCGCACGGCTCCAGGAGGTGCTGGCCCAGGTGGCGGACGACGCGTCACTTCGGGCCGTCTACCTCACCGGAGCGGGACGCGCCTTCTCTGCCGGCCAGGATCTCGCCGAGGCGGTCGCGCGCGAGGGGCGCGGCGGCGTGGATTTCGCCGAGCACCTGCGCCGCACCTACAATCCGATCGTCCGGGCCATCCGCGCGATGCCGAAGCCGATCGTCTGCGGCGTGAATGGCGCCGCGGCCGGCGCCGGCGCCAACATCGCCCTCGCCTGCGACCTCGTGATTGCATCGGCCGAGGCCAAGTTCATCCAGGCCTTCATCAACATCGGCCTGGTTCCCGACTCGGGAGGCAGCTTCTTCCTTCCCCGACTGGTCGGCACCGCGCGGGCGACGGCGCTCATGATGCTCGGCCAGCCCCTCGGCGCCGCCGAAGCGGCGGAAATGGGACTCATCTACAAGGTGGTCCCCACCGGGACGCTGGAGGAGGGCGGATACAAGGTGGCGCGCCAGCTCGCGGCGCAGCCCACCCATGCCCTCGGCCTCATCAAGAAGCTGCTCAACGCCTCCGGCAATAACACCCTCGAAGAGCAGCTCGAGCTCGAAGCGGAGTGCCAGGCGGCCGCGGGAAAGGGCTCAGACTACGCCGAAGGGGTGCGCGCCTTCCTCGAGAAGCGGAAACCCGCCTTCGCCGGCCACTGACGTGAGCGCACTCGGAAGCGACGCGACGATCGGCGTGCTCGGTGCCGGCGCCATGGGGAGCGGCATCTCGCAGGTGGCGGCGGCGGCGGGGCATCATGTCATGGTGACCGATGCGCGCGCGGAAGCGCTGGAGGAGGCGCGGGGGAAGCTGGAGAAAGTCCTGGCGAGGGAGGTGGAAAAGGGACGGCTGGACGGCGAGACGGCTGGACGGATAGGGGAACGAATCACCTGGGCGCCGGGCGCCGCGGGGGAGTACGCGTTGTTCCGGCATTGCGACATGGTCATCGAGGCCATCGCGGAAGATCCCCGCGTCAAGCGCGAAGCGTTCCGCGGGCTCGAAGCGGTGGTGAGCGAACGCTGCATCCTCGCCACCAATACTTCCTCGCTCTCGGTAACCGGCATCGCCGGGGCGTGCGCGCGCCCGGAGCGGGTGATCGGCATCCACTTCTTCAACCCTGCACCTTTGCTTCCCCTGGTCGAGATCGTGCCTGGGCTGACCACCTCCGCGAGTACGGAGGAAGTGGCCGCCGCCACGCTGCAGCGCTGGGGCAAGACGACGGTCATCGCCGCCGACACCCCCGGCTTCATCGTGAACCGGATCGCACGGCCCTTCTACGGCGAGGCGCTCCGCATCTTCGAGGAAGGGATCGCCGACAAGGCGACGATCGACTGGGCCATGAAGGATGCCGGGTTCCGGATGGGCCCCTTCGAGCTGATGGATCTGATCGGCAACGACATCAACCTCGCCGTCTCCCGCTCGGTCTTCGAGGCCTTCCACTACGATCCCCGCTACCGTCCCTTCCTGACCCAGGAGCGCCTGGTCGAGGCGAATCTCCTGGGACGGAAGACCGGCCGAGGCCACTACGACTACGCCGAGGGCGCGATTCATCCCGCGGCGACGCCGAATCCCGCCGTCGGGCGGGCGATCGTCGATCGCATCCTCGCAATGCTGATCAACGAGGCGGCCGATGCGCTCTTTTGGCGGATCGCCTCGCGGGACGACATCGATCTTGCGATGACCAAGGGGGTGCACTACCCGAAAGGGTTGCTCCGCTGGAGTGACGAAATCGGGGCGAGTGTCGTGGTCGAGCGGATGGACCGGCTGCAGGGGGAGTACACCGAGGACCGCTACCGGGCGAGCCCGCTGCTGCGGCGGATGGCCACCCGCGGCGAGCGGTTCTACGCATGAGCGATGCCCAGAAGCGCGCCGAGCAGGTGGTGGACGGGATGCTCGCCAAGGACGAGTTCAGCCGCTGGCTCGGCGTGGACCTGCTCCAGCTCAAACCCTCCTTCTGCGTCTCCCGGATGCTGGTGCGGAAGGAGATGATGAACGGCTTCGGCGTGGCACACGGCGGCATCGCCTATTCCCTCGCGGACAGCGCCTTCGCCTTCGCCTGCAACGCCCAAGGGCGAATCGCGATGAGCATCGAGAACTCCATCACCTATCCCGCCAGCGTCCACCCCGGCGATATCCTGACCGCCGTCGCCGAAGAAGAGAGCGCCACCAACCGGCTCGGGTTCTATCGCGTGCAAGTCACCAACCAGCGGGAAGAGATCGTCGCCCTCTTCCGCGGCACGGTGTACAAGACCAATCAGGAGCATCCATGAGGCAAAGAGGCAAGGAGGCAAGGAGGCAAGGTGGTGACAGTCAGTGACTGAGTGGTCCCGCGTCCTCCGCCTGGCGCTCATCTCCCGGTTTCTCGACGACACCGAGGAGCAGCGGCTGGTCCCCGAGAAAAAGGTGCTCTACCAGTTTTCCGCCCGGGGCCATGACGTCGCCCAGCTGATCCTCGGCCAGCACCTGACCCACACGCACGACGCCGCCGGCGCCTATTATCGCTCGCGGCCGCTGCTGCTCTCGCTCGGACTCTCGGTTGCTGATGCCTTTGCCGGTCCGATGGGAAAATCGGGCGGGATGAGCGGCGGGCGGGACATCGGCGTCGTGTGCAACCTGCCCAACGATCCCGGCCCGGTGGTGCTCCCGATGTCGGGCGACGTCGGCTCGCAATACACCCCCGCCGCGGGGTGGGCGCAGGCGATTCTCTATCACCGTGACGTGCTCAAGGATACGGAATACGCCGACGCGATTGCCTGCGTCCTCGGGGGCGAGGCATCGGTCGCCACCAATGGGTTCTGGTCGGCGCTCACGATGGCAACGACGCTCAAGCTGCCGATGGTCTTCTACATCGAGGACAACGGCTACGGGATCTCGGTCCCCTCGTGGTTGCAGACGCCGGGAGGAGACATCGCGGCCAATCTCGCCTCGTTCCAGAATCTGCTGATCAAGAACGGCGACGGCGTGAATCCCGAGGAAGCCGACCGCCTGATCGGCGAGTGCGTCGCGCACGCCCGCGCCGGTAACGGTCCCGCGCTGGTGCGGCTCACCGTCCCCCGGCTCTCGGGTCATTCGGGGCAGGACACCCAGGCCTACAAGCCCGCCGACCTGCTGGCAAAGGAACAGGCCTCGGATCCGCTGCCCCGGCTCTATGCCTTTCTCCGCGCGGGCACGATGAGTGAGAAGGAGATCGCGGACGTCGCGAAGAGCGCGCGCGCCGAAGCGGAAGCGGGGCTCGCCGAGGCGCTGGCGCGTCCCGAGCCCGATTCCAGCACCGTGACGCTGCACCGAGTCGAGGAACGCGGCCCGGATGGTAAGCCCGTCCTTCAACGCCGGGGCGGGATGGCGCCCTCGGGATACCGGCCGCCGGCGTCGAGCGAGACCGCGGCGCCCAAGGGAGCCCGCATCAACATGCTGACCGCGATCCGGCGTACTCTCGAATCGGAGCTCCGGAACAATTCGAAAGTGCTGGTCTTCGGCGAGGACGTCGGGCCCAAGGGCGGCGTGCACGCGGCGACGCTCGGACTGCAGGACACCTTCGGCGCAGGGCGTGTGTTCGACACCTCGCTTTCCGAGGAAGGAATCATCGGGCGCGCGGTGGGGATGGCGCTTGCGGGCCTCATGCCGGTGCCGGAGATCCAGTTTCGCAAGTACGCCGATCCCGCCACCGAGCAGCTCAACAACTGCGGCACGATGCGGTGGCGGACCAACAATCGCTGGGCGGCGCCGATCGTGGTCCGGATGCCGGGAGGCTACGCTCCCAAGTGCGGCGACCCCTGGCACAGCGTCTGTGGCGAGGTGCTCTGGGCCCACGCGACCGGGTGGCAGGTCGCGATGCCGTCAAACGCCGAAGACGCGGTGGGTCTACTGCGTACGGCGATGCGGTCCAACAATCCGACCATCTTCTTCGAGCATCGCGCGCTGCTCGACGGGACCTGGGCCCGCCGTCCCTATCCCGGCGACGCCTTCACCGTCCCGCTCGGCGTCGCTCGCATAATCGCCCCGGGGGACAAGCTCACCGTGGTGACGTGGGGCGCCATGGTGGAGCGGTGCGAGGCCGCGGCAGCGGCGAGCGGGTACGCCGTTGAGGTGATCGACCTCCGGAGCATATCACCGTGGGATCGCTCGACGGTGCTCGCGTCGGTGCGGAAGACCCGCCGCTGCCTCATCGTGCACGAGGACACCCTCACCGCGGGGTTCGGCGCGGAGGTGAGCGCGGTCGTTTCCGAAGAGGCGTTCCTCTCACTCGACGCGCCGATCCAGCGGATGGCGATTCCGGATGTCCCGACGCCGTACAACGTGAATCTGATGAACGCCATTCTGCCGCAGGTGAACGACATCGCGGCGCGAATGGTGGAGCTGATCGCGTTCTGAGGCCGATCTCGGATCGAGGAGGTGCGCCCATGGCGGAGCAGACAGACATCGTCCTACCTACGGACCATTCCGAAGGTACCAGCAATACCGTCGGCAAATGGTTCAAGGCCGTCGGGGATCGTGTGAGTCAGAACGAACCACTCCTCGAAATCACCACCGACAAAGTGACGGTCGAGATCGCCGCGCCGGTCGCGGGCGTTCTCGCCGAGATTCTGAAGCCGGAGGGGGAAGCGGTCGAGCCGGGGGATGTAGTGGGGAAGATCGCCCCTTCTGTCACCCTGAGCGCGGCGAAGGGGCCGGTCTCCGACGGAGAGCTCTCCCCCGCCGTCCGCCGTTTGCTGCAGGAGCACGGACTCCCGGCTTCCCAGATCAAGGGCACTGGCCGGGGCGGGCGGATTTCGGTGCAAGACGTCGAGACTCATTTGGCAAGCACCAGCCGTCCAGCCGTCCAGCCGACCAGCCGTCTTGTCCCGCATTCCGCGATGCGCAAGGCCATCGCCGAGCATATGGTCCGGAGCGTCGCCACAGCCCCTCACGTCACCGCGGTCTTCGAAGCCGATCTCTCCGCGGTGATCAGGCACCGCGAGACGCACGGGAAGGCGTTCACTTTCACCGCCTATTTCGTCCGCGCGAGTGTTGCGGCATTGCAGGCGGTGCCCGAGGTCAACAGCCGCTGGCACGACCAGGGGCTCGAGCTCCATGCCGATTGCAATGTCGGCATCGGCACCGCAGTTCCCTCGGGAGGCCTGATTGTTCCGGTGCTCCACAAGGCGCAGGAGCTCGACTTGGCGGAAACGGCGCGGCGGCTCGAGGATCTCACCACACGCGCGCGCACCGGTACGCTCGAGCCGAGGGAGGTGCAGGGCGGCACCTTCACCATTTCGAATCATGGGGTGAGCGGCTCGCTGCTCGCGGCGCCGATCATCATCAACCAGCCGCAGTCGGCGATCCTCGGCATCGGCAAGCTGGAGCAGCGGGTCAGGGTCACCGCCGCGGGGGCCTTTGAGGCACGCCCGATGGTGTACGTCACCCTCACGATCGATCATCGCGCGCTCGACGGCTTCCAGGCGAATGCGTTTTTGACCCGGTGGGTGGAGGCGATCGAGCAATGGAAGTGACCGCGCCGAGGATCGCCGGGGCTGGAACTGATCCGTACCCCCCGCCCTCGTCATTGATCTCGATGCGGTGGAAGACAACATCGCCTCCACTCTCCGTCTCCTCGGTGGGGACCGCAACCGCTGGCGTCCGCACCCCCGAAGTCGTCACCGCGGAAACGCCGGCGTCCCCGCGGTGACGACTTCGACCACGCGGTGATCGTCTCAGCCGGGAAGTTCCAGGGGGCCGAGCGGGTGACCGCCCGGGGCCGCCACCCGCCGGGGGTCGTGACAAACTGACACGGCGGGTGTCCTCCCCACGTGTCAGACCCACCCGGTCCAATCCGCCGTTCCAATCGCAAGTCGTTCCAACTCAAAGCCTGAGGCCATGTTCGACCAGGGCACGGTCGTTGCCTCCTTGCCTCTTTGCCTCCTCGCCTCTTTGCCTCCTCATGGGAGCCGTGTCATGAATCGCCGCCACGTAGTCACCATCTGTGTACTTCTCGCGTGCGTCGCGCTGGGGTGGGAGATCGGCGGGGCCGACCGATTCGGCAAGCGTTCGTTCGAGGCCGAAGAGGCGGCTCGCCTGCGGCTCCACTTTGCCGAGGTGGAGCGGGAGATGTTGTCCCGCGACGTTTCGGACCTCACCGCCGCGCAACGCGCGGCGCGCGCGGAGCAGATCCGGCAGCTCCGTCGCTACTCCGGGCAGGGAGCTTTCCCGAGGAATACCTATCACCCCGGCAAGAGGACTCCGTACTTCCGCGACGCGAGCGGAAATCTCTGCGCGATGGCATTCCTCATCGCCGCGTCGGGCCGGGGCGACATCGTGGACCACATCGCGCGGACCCGCAACTATGCCTTCGTGCCGGACCTGGTGGATGTGCCGGGCCTCGCGGAGTGGCTCGTCGAGCACGGGCTGACCGTGGCAGAGGCCGCGCGGATCCAGCCGGCGTACGACGGGGGTACCTGCTGCGACGTGATTACTCCACCGCCCGGGCCCAGCACCGGGTATTTGGTCGCCTCGGCGGGCGTCAACGGCCTCGCCGGCTTATCCATCGCCATGAACGCCCGGCCCGCGGACCGGCTTTCCTGGGGCAGGATGACCGGCGCGCTGGGCCTGGGCATCGGCGGAGTGACCATGGCGATGGGGGCGTTCAAGATCGGCGAAGAGGGCTGGAAGAATCAAACGCTGGGCGCCTGGAATCTTGCGGTCGGCGCGACGGCCGCGATTCTGGGCGGGCGGGCGCTCATCAAGCGACGAGAGAACGCCGCATCCGCCGCGGCCCGCCTCAGGATCGTTCCCACTGTCCTGGCCGGGAGCCGCCCCGCCATCGGCTTCCAGGGTCACTTCCGTTTTTAGGCCGGGCGGGTTGACCGCCCCGTGACACCCCAATGGCACGGTTCCTTCCTCCTTCTGAGGAACGGCGGTGCGGCTGATTCCGTGGAACACCATCGTCACCCGGGCGACGAGAGGCTAGAACGACTTGAAGTGCTCGAAGGGCTGGCGGCAGGAGTGACAGACGTGGAGGGACTTGCAGGCGGTGGAGCCGAACTCGCTCTCGGTGGTGGTATTCGAGGAGCCGCAGAAAGGACATTTGACGGTGCGCACCGTGCGGCCGAGTGGGACCAGTTGCTCGGCTGTAACCTGGTGGGGCGGCGCGATCCCGTAGGCGCGGAGCTTCTCCTTGGCTTGCTCCGACATCCAGTCGGTGGTCCAGGCGGGTGCGTACACCGTGTTGAGGGTGACCTCTCGAAAACCTCCCGCCTCGAGCGCGGACCGGATGTCGTCTTCGATGACGCGCATCGCGGGGCAGCCGGAGTAGGTCGGGGTGATGGTGACGGTGACGGTATCGCCGGTGACCTCGACGTCACGCACCACTCCGAGCTCGACCACGGACAGAACAGGCACCTCGGGGTCCTTGACCGTATCAAGGATCTTGAATGCGCGGTCCTTCCCGCTCACTGCTAACCGCTCACCGCTCACCATTTGGCCCCCGGGTGCGACCGGGCCACAATCTGCATTTCGGCGAGCATGTGGCCGAGGTGCTCGGTGTGTCTGCCGAGTCGTCCACCCGTCATCCGCATCGGCCCGGTGGGAATCGTTAGCGTTGCTCTGCCGAGCACGCCCTTCACCATTGTTTCCCATGGCGCGCGGAGTGTTTCGAGGTCGGGCACGATTCCCTTCGCGCGGAGCTCGGCATCCACCTCGTTCTGCCAGGCGAGCTCGCCGGTCCACGGCCAGAGCTCGTCGAGAGCTGCCTGCATCCGGCGGTGGCTCGCTTCGGTGCCGTCGCCCAGGCGGAGCACCCACTCGCTGCTGTGGCGGAGGTGGTAGCGGGTTTCCTTGTGGGACTTGGCGGCGAGCGCGGCGAGATCTGCGTTCGTGGAGCGGGAGAGCTCCTGCAGGAGATGGAAGCTCCACGCGTCGAAGAGGAACTGACGGAGGATGGTGAAGCCGAAGTCGCCCTTGGGGAGCTCGAGCATCAGCAGATTGGTGAACCGGTTCTCATCGCGCCAGTAGGCCAGCGAGTCCTCATCGCGCTCGTTTCCTTCCAGCTGCCCGGCCAGACGGAGAAACATCGTAGCCTGTCCCAGGAGGTCGAGCGCGATGTTGGTGGTGGCGATGTCTTCTTCGAGCACGGGCCCATGCCCGCACCACTCGGAGTTGCGGTGGCCGAGCACGAGCCGGTCGTCGCCGAGGCGGAGGAGATACTCGACTAGAGAACCCCCTTCCCCCTTCCCGTTTCCCCCTTCCCCCTTCACAACTCCCCCTTCCCCCCACGAGGCACCTTGTAAAACTGAGGGTGGCGATAGGGCTTATCGTTCCCCGGATCGAAGAAAGGTCCCGCATCCTCCGGGCTCGACGCGGTGATCGAAGCGCTCGGCACCACCCAGATGCTCACCGCTTCGCCGCGCCGACTGTAGACATCTCGGGCGTTCTGCAGCGCGATCTCGGCGTCGGGGGCGTGCAGGCTTCCGGCGTGCTCGTGCGGCGCACCGCCCGCAGGTTGGGTGAAAACCTCCCAGAGAGGCCAATCCGAGGCATTCATCGGCAAGGCAGGTCCCGTTGACCGTTGACCGTTGACCGTTGACTGTTGACGCAGCATCACGCGGCACTCCGCTCGGTCTGCTTTGCTGCATGCGCCGCCGCAGCCACTCTCACCCACGCGCCCTCAGCATGGGCTTTGTTCCGCGCCGCGAGCCGCTCCCGGTTGCACGGCCCGTTGCCGGTGATCACCTGGTGGAACTCTTCCCAGTTGATCGGCCCGGAGATCCAGTCACCCGTCGCGTCATCCCGCTTCAGCAAAGGATCGGGAATCGTGAGCCCGATGGCCTCTGCCTGCGGGACGGTGAGGTTGATGAAGCGCTGGCGGAGCTCGTCGTTGCCCTTTTGCTTGACCCGCCAGCGGAGCAGCTCGGCGCTGTTGGGACTGTCCTTATCGCTCGGGCCGAACATCATGAGCGAGGGCCACCACCAGCGGTCGAGTGCGTCCTGCGCCATGGCCTTCTGAGCCGGGGTTCCCGCGGTGAGGGTGGCCATGATCTCGTAGCCCTGGCGCTTGTGGAAATTTTCTTCCTTGCAGACCCGGACCATCGCCCGGGCGTAGGGCCCATAGGAGGCCTTGGCCAGCATCGTCTGGTTCACGATGGCGGCGCCGTCCACCAACCAGCCGATCGCCCCCATGTCGGCCCAGGTAAGGGTCGGATAGTTGAAAATGCTGGAGTACTTGGCGGTGCCGGCCAGCAGCTGGTCGATCAGCTCGGCTCGGCCGGTGCCGAGTGTCTCGGTGCCGCAGTAGATGTAGAGCCCGTGGCCGGCTTCGTCCTGCACCTTGGCGAGCAGAGATATTTTCCGGCGGAGCGAGGGCGCCCGGGTGATCCAGTTTCCTTCGGGGAGCATCCCGACCACTTCGGAGTGGGCGTGCTGGGACATCATCCGGATGAGCTGCTTCCGGTAGCGTTCCGGCATCCAGTCCTTGGGCTCGATCGTTTCGCCCCGGGCAATGCGCGCTTCGAACTCGGCTTCCATGGTGGTGCTCCCTCCAATCCGCTTACTCGGCAAGCACTTACGGTATATTGAAATATAGTCCATTCGCCCCCCCGCGTTAAGGACGGAGCCAGTGAGTCATCCTCCCTTTTTCTCGTCGGTCCTGGACGCCGGAACGGTGCATACCGGCATCGTGGACGGGGTCGCCACCATTCGCTTCGCCCACCCCAAGAGCAACTCGCTGCCCGGAGCGCTGCTGGCCAGGTTGGCGGAGACGATTGCCCTGATGGGTCAGGAGCCGGCGGCGCGGGTAATCGTGCTCCGAAGCGAGGGGAGCGGGCCGTTCTGCGCCGGGGCGTCGTTCGACGAGATCAAGGCGGTCAACGATGCGGCGGGGGGGAGGCAGTTCTTCTCGGGGTTCGCGAAGGTCATCCTGGCGATGATCCGAAGCCCCCAATTCGTGGTGACGCGGGTGCACGGCAAGACGGCCGGGGGGGGCGTCGGCCTGGTGGCGGCGTCGGATTATGCGATTGGCGTGGAGGGTGCGTCGCTCAAGCTGAGCGAGCTCGCGCTCGGCATCGGGCCGTTCGTGGTGGGACCGGTTATCGAGAAGAAGATCGGACTTGCAGCATTCACGGCGATGGCGATCGATGCCGACTGGCGGAGCGCGGCGTGGGCGGAGCGGCACGGACTGTATGCGGAAGTGGTGGAGACGGTGCCGGCCTTGGACCACCGGGTGGATGAGTTCGCGAAGCAGCTCGCGGGCTACGATCCGGAGGCGACCCGGCGGCTCAAGGAAGTGCTTTGGCAGGGGACAGAGGGTTGGCCTGAGCTGCTCGGCGCGCGGGCGGAGATCAGCGGGACGCTGGTGTTGTCGGAGTACACTCAGCGGGCGGTGCAGAAAGCGTGAGGATCCGACAGGACCAGGTTCTTCGGCTCGTGAACGACACCGGACCGGGGCGGGTGCCGCCGCGCGGCCTCGATGACGCCCTGGGACCGATCCGTCGGCACCGGGCGATCGTGGTCCCCAACAGTCGGCTCGCTTACTTCGCCCGGCTCGCCTTCGGGGAAGGCGGCTACCGGGTCCTTGACGATGATTTCGACTCGGCGACGGCCTGGCTCGAGCAGGAATGATGTCCAAATGGATCGGCTGGATCGGTGCGACGCTGGGCGGGGTCGTGGGATGGTGGCTCGGCGCTCAAGTGAGTCTTTTCGTAGGTTTTGTGCTCAGTGTGGTCGGGACCGGAGTAGGACTGTATGCCGGACGCCGGATCGCCGCGACGCTGGAGTAAGGGTCGAGCCCGCTCATCGGGTCTGATCGGCTCAGGCCTTCCGCCGAGTCCGTCCCTTAGCGGTTTCGGAGTACGCGCGGGGGTGCGGTCGCGCGGGCTTTTGGCACAGCGAGGGGTGGGCCGCCTTCGCACGCATATCCAGATTATGGAGGCGTAGGAGTTGCAAGCCTATTTCGTATTCGAGGGGGATCGGGTCGGCTTATGCAGCGAAAGTGTGATTTTCGGTGGATTATGCGGGTGAGGGCGGTGCAGGTGAATTAGAGGTTATGCTGCCCACTCCCCAGTGCGTCTCAATCCAGCCGCCAACCTTGACATACG